>JAOBWJ010000400.1 GCA_025463335.1 Acidimicrobiales bacterium | reverse complement strand
CCACCAGCTCCAGCCCCTGCCCATACCGACCCACTGGCCGCCGGGCGTGCTCGGCCCGGAGAGCGGCCGCTTCCTCCGGGCCCTGGACGAGTCCAACCCGTGCGCCGTGGTCACGTCCGGCCACAACCACCGCCACCGCGACCGACGTTCCGGACCGGTGCTGGTCACCGAGGTCGGCTCACCCAACGACAACCCGGGCACGAGGGCCGGCTACGCCGTGCACGAGGGCGGCATCCGCCAGGTCGTTCGCCGGGTGATGGCCCCCGACGTGCTGCGCTGGACGGAGGCGACCAAGCGGACCCTGTTCGGGATCTGGGGTCGGTGGTCACCCGGCTCGCTGGAGGACCGATGCCTCACTCTCCCGTGGCCAGCCGGGCGATGAGCGTGGCCGGCGCCACCGTTCGGTAGGCGTCCTCGCACAACGCCGCCAGCTCGGCATCGTCGACCTCGCCGTCGAGGCGGAACCCGATCCAGCCCCGATGGCCCACGTAGGGCGGCCGGAAGAACCGGTCGGGCTCGGTCTCGATGACCTCCTGCTGCACCCCCGGCGGTGCCGCGCACCAGAGGTGCGGGAAGTCGTTCTGGTGGTGCCCCTCGGGCCAGGCCTGGACAAACGTCTTCTTGCCCTGCACGAACCACGTCGGCGCCGTGTGACTGGGCCGTTCGGTCACCTCGGGCAGGGCGAGACAGATGGCGCGCAGGCGCTCGATGACGTCCACGACCGAGAGTTCTACCGTGGGGCGGTGCAGTACGTCACCACCCACGCGGGCATCGGCCGGTTGGAGGACGACGGGGTGACCGTCCTCGACGTGCCGTGGCCCGACCTCGGGGCCGTCCTCGCCGAGCATGAGTCGCTCGGTGTGCTCGACGCGGCACCCGTCCGGCACCGGGCCCCTCTCGAGAAGGTCGTCCTCCGGGCGCCCGTGCCCCGCCCGGGCAAGGTGTGGGCGATCGGCCTCAACTACCGGTCGCACGCGGACGAGACGGGGCGGGAGCCACCGGCCGTGCCCATGGTGTTCGTCAAGGTCACCTCGTCGGTCGTGGCCGACCGGGTCCCCGTCCTCCTGCCGGCCGTCGCGCCCGATCAGGTGGACTACGAGGGCGAGGTGGCCATCGTCATCGGACGTCGGGCCACCTCGGTCGTCGAGGCCGCGGCCTGGTCGTACGTGGCCGGCATCACCGCCTGCAACGACGTGACCGCGCGCGACGTGCAGCGGGACACCGGCAACTTCGGGTTGGCCAAGTCGTTCGACACGTTCACGCCGCTCGGCGGGAGCTTGGTGACCGTCGACGAATACGACGACCCGGACGACATCGGGCTCACGACCCGCGTGGACGGCGAGATCCGCCAGGACAGCCGCACCCACGACCTCGTCTTCCCGGTCCCGGCGTTGATCGCCTACCTCTCCCGGCACACCACGCTGGAGCCGGGCGACGTCATCTCCACGGGCACGCCGGCGGGGGTGGGTGTGGTCGACGGCCGCTTCCTCCGCCCCGGCTCGGTCGTCGATGTCCGCGTCGAGCGGGTCCTGCCGCTGGTGAACGAGGTCACGGACTGAGGGAATCGGAGTGCAGCTCGGCCCCCGCCCGTCCACCATGGGGCCGTGACCGTGCCGCTGCTCCAGATCGATGCATTCACCGACCGTCCCTTCTCGGGCAACCCGGCCGCCGTGGCCCTCCTCCAGGAGCCGGCCGAGGCGGCTTGGATGCAGGCGGTGGCGGCCGAGATGAACCTTGCTGAGACGGCGTTCGTGACGCCCGCCGTCGACGGAGTGCACGGGCTGCGCTGGTTCACGCCCACCGTCGAGGTCGATCTCTGCGGCCACGCCACCCTCGCCTCGGCCCACGCCCTCTGGAGCACCGGCCGGGCCGCCACCGGCGACGTGCTGCGATTCGCCACCCGCAGCGGCGAGCTCCGGGCGGCACCCGACGGGGACCGCATCGCCCTCGACCTCCCGATCAACCGGCCCACGGAGGGCGCGGCGCCGCCCGGCTTCCTCGAGGCCCTCGGGGCCAGCCCCCTCCGGGTGGCGCTCAGCCCGGGCTGGGTGCTGGTCGAGGTCGCCACGGAGACCGAGGTCCGGTCTCTGGCGCCGAACTTCAAGGCCCTGGGCGCCCACCCCGTGGCGATCGTGACCGCGCCCGCCGCTCACGCCCCGTTCGACATCGCGTCCCGGGTGTTCGGCCCGTCGGTCGGCATCGATGAGGACCCCGTCACCGGCTCGGCCCACTGCATCCTGGCCCCCTGGTGGGCACCCCGCCTCGGGCGGAACGAGATCAGGGCCCGCCAGGTCTCCGCCCGGGGCGGCGACCTCCACGTGCGCCTCGACGGCGACCGGGTCTCGGTGGCCGGCAACGCCGTCACCGTGCTGGAGGGCGAACTGATCGCCTGACGCGGTCGTGCCCCGGGAACCCCCGGGGCACGACCTTTCGAGACGCAGATGGGACACCAGACCAAGGAGGAGATTTCCCCACCTTCCATCCACCCGGCCCAGGGAGACGAACGGGTCGAGCGGCGAGGTTGACGCCTCGTCGTTTCAGTGCCGCCCGCCTACCCCATCGGGGCGGGGTGCTAACCCTCGTAGCGGAAGCCGACCTTGAGGGTGACCTGGAAGTGCTTCACCTGGCCGTCGGCGAGATAGCCCCGGATCTCGTCCACCTCGAACCAGTCGAGGTTGCGCACGGACTTGGATGCCGCCGCCACGCCGTTGCGGATGGCCGTGTCGATGCCGTCGGCCGAGGTGCCGACGACGTGGGTGATTGCGTAGGTCTGGTCGGACATGCCTCACGACTACCCGGGGTAGCAGGGCGCGAACCGAGACCTCCGGGAGGCGACCATGCAGGACACACCCACGACCGGCGCCCGCGCCGACGCCATCGAGTTCCTCACCGCCCAGCATCGCGACGTCGAGCAACTGTGGAAGCACCTGGAGGTGGCCCACCGCGACGCCGACATCGAACTCGAACAGGACCTCGGCAGGCGGATCATCGCCATGCTGTCCCAGCACGACGCCCTCGAGACCATGATCCTCTACCCCGTGCTCCGCGGCCTCGACGGGGGCGACTTCCTGGCCGACCACGCGCTCGAGGAGCACCGCGAGATTCGCGAGCTGCTGGCCGAGGTCGATGGGAAGGACCTCGAGGACGAGCGCGAGTTCCGCACCCTGGCGCGAGCCATGGACCTGGTGCAGGGCCACGTGGAGGAAGAGGAAGGCACGCTGTTCCCCGCCCTCCGAGCGGTGGGCCAGGAGCGCCTGTACGAGATGGGCGACGCGATGGAAAAGGCCATGCACGTGGTCCCCACGCACCCGCACCCGAGCACACCCGACTCGGGCATCGGCGCGGCGTTGATGGGCACCGTGGCCGGCGTCGTCGACCGAGCCCGCGACGCCCTGGCCCACGCCCGGCACTGACGTAGCGTCCCGGGCCGATGGCCCGGCTGCTGATCGTCCACCACACGCCCTCGCCCGCCACCCACACGCTGCTCGAAGCGGTGCGAGCGGGGGCCGGTGACGATCGCATCGAGGGCGTCGAGGTCGTCGTGCGGCCGGCGCTGGCGGCCACCGCCATCGATGTGCTCGAGGCCGACGGCTACCTGCTCGGTACGCCGGCCAACCTCGGCTACATCTCCGGTGCCCTCAAGCACTTCTTCGACCAGATCTACTACCCGTGCCTCGATGCCACCGTGGGGCGGCCGTTCGGGGCGTGGGTGCACGGCGGCAGCGATGCCACCGGCGCCTTGCGGGCCATCGATGTCATCACCACCGGTCTGCGCTGGAAGCCGGCGCAGTCCCCGGTCGTGGTGATCGGCGAACCGTCCAAGCTCGACCTGGACGCCTGTTGGGAGCTGGGCGCCGCCACCGCCGCCGGTCTCATGCCCGGCTGACCACCCCGAACCCGCGACGGATGGTCAACACTTCTGTTGACCTTCCGTCGCGGGTTCGCTCAGGGCTTGGGGGGCATGGCGGCCCGGATCTCGTCGATGCGGGCGAGGATCAGGCCGCCGACCTCCGGGCTCGGGAGCACGAACAGCTGGTTGGCCACCACCCCGTCGTGCACGGCGTCGGCCACCAATTCGGGTCCGGGGGCGTTCTCGGCCACGTGGAGGTAGATGTCCGCCTGGTCCTCGTCGATGTGGGTCGGACCCTGCAGGGCCTCGGGCCGGTTGCGCTCGCTCTCGAAGATGCGGGTGCGCACCACGCCCGGACACACGACCGAGACGCCGACGCCGGCGGGTGCCAGCTCGTCGCGCAGCACGGCGGCCAGACCGACGACGGCATGCTTGGTGGCGCCGTAGGCCCCGAGGGCGGGGGCGCTGATCAGACCCGACGCCGACGCCGTGCACACAACGTGGCCCTCGCCCTGCTCGACCAAGCCGGGGCCGAAGGCGGCGAGCCCGTTGACGATGCCGAGCACGTTGACCTCGAACAGCCAGCGCCAGGACTCGACCGGCGTCTCCAGCAATGAGCCCGACGTGGCCACCCCAGCGTTCAGGCACACCACGTGCACGGCACCGAACCGGTCGAGGACGGCGTCGCGGAACGCCTCCATCGACGCCGGCGACGTGACATCGCACTCCACGCCGAGGACCTGGGCGTCGTTGCCGCCGAGCCCATCGACAGCGGCGGCGAGCGGCCCCGCCTCGATGTCGCCGAGCGCAACCTGCATGCCCGCCGCCTGGAACCGGGTGGCCATGGCCAACCCGATGCCGCTCGCCCCGCCGGTGATGGCAACGACCTTGCCCCCGAGATGCTCCATGCCGAGATCCTCGCAGAGCGACCGATCAGGGTGCCGAGACGAGCACGTCGTCCCCCGCCATCCGGGCCTGCCAGCCTCCCCAGCGGAACCCGTCGAGGGCGTCTATCCCGTCGACCAGCACGGCCCGGGCCAGCACGCCC
Source organism: Acidimicrobiales bacterium (assembly GCA_025463335.1). Classification (GTDB taxonomy): domain Bacteria; phylum Actinomycetota; class Acidimicrobiia; order Acidimicrobiales; family CADCSY01; genus RYN-34. The sequence goes on along the minus strand of JAOBWJ010000400.1, from coordinate 31,598 downwards.
TTCACCGCCTTGGCGGCGTGGCCGACGGCGCTGCTCCCGCCGGCGTCCACGAACGACACCCGGACCACCCGCCTCCGGCCCATCGAACCGAGGTCGAGGGCGGCGGCGTGCTCGTTGGGGAGGAGGTCGACGATCGGCCCACGGGTCCGGGCCAGGGCGGCAGTGAGGTCCGCGCGCCACCACCGGTCGAGGCGGCCGAGACCGGTCGGCGCCACCGAGAACTTCAAGCGGAAGTCGGGAACCGGGTCGTCGCCCCGAGTGAGGCCGAGCTGGGCAGTCGGCACGACGATCCGACGGCGGACGGCCGGCGCCAGGGTGGCCGGGTCGAGGTGCTCCCACACCACCCCCGTGAAGCGGCGCCACGCGGGCAGGACGGGAGCGGCGCTGGCCGCCACCGAGCGCACGGCGTCGACGGCCCGATCGGCCAGCGGTCCGTCGGTGCCGAACAGCCGCCTGCGGTCGGCCAGGTCGGCGACGAGGGCCTCGGCCACCCGAGCCCGTCGCTCGGCCAGGGCACCAAAGGCGCCGTCGTCGTACGACCAGGTTCGGGTGCCGCCCGGGGCCTTGCCCTCGGACGGGGGGAGGAGCACGATCACCCGCCCATCGTCGCCCATCGGCGCGAAGCTGACGCGCGTGTCCGACCCCGCCGCCCTCGTGGCCACCCGGCGCTCGTTGCACGCATTGGCCGAGTGGGTGGTGGCGCCGGCCCGCTACGCCCTCGACGAACACATTGGGCTGACCGTCACGCCGGGCGGTTTCGGCGCCCCACTGGCCGGCGTGCGAGTCGACGGGACCGCCCTCGTGGTGGGTGACGACCGGCGGCCGCTCACCACCCTGGGGGCGGCAGCCGCGTTCGCCGGCGTACCGCCCGGGCGGGCCACCGGCGCCTATCCGACGGTGACCGCGTGGGATGCCGATGCCCCACTGGCGCTCGACGAGGGAGCGGCGCAGCTCCTCGCCGACTGGTGGGCCCTCGGCGGTTCCGCCCTGGAGGAGGTGGGCGCGTCGCGCGTCACGCTGTGGCCCGAACACCTCGACGTGGCCGCCACCCTCGACGACCGCGTCAACCTCGGCGCCTCGCCGGGCGACGAGGAGCACGCGCTCCCCTACCTCTACGTCGGCCCCTGGGAGCACCACGACGGCCCGTTCTGGAACGAGCCGTTCGGGGCATCGCTTGGCTGGGAGAGCGTCGACGGCCCCGCCTCGGCGGTGGCGTACTTCCGACGGGGCCTCGAGCTCATCTGAGCATCTCGGTGCCCCGCGGGGAGGCCCGACTACGCGCCCGGGGGATGCGAGCGCACCCATCCAGGCGGATGCTCCTGACGCCCACCCCTTTCGAGCGAGGGAGCGCCCATGTCCGTCCACCGTCCGCACCGACGTCCCAGGATCGTCTTGTGGCTGGTCGGCGCTCTCGTCGCCGCGTTGCTGGTCCCCCTCCTCGGCAGCCTCGCCGGCGCCAGCCAGAGCACCCAACCCAACAGCAAGCCCACGATCGTCCTCGTCCACGGCGCGTTTGCCGACGCCTCCGGGTGGACGGGCGTGATCGGCCAGCTCCAGGAGCGCGGGTACCCGGTGGTCGCCCCGCCCAACCCGTTGCGCAGCCTGGCCGGCGACTCCGCCTACCTCGCCGGCTTCCTGAAGACCCTCCCTGGCAACATCGTGCTGGTCGGTCATTCGTACGGCGGCATGGTGATGACCAACGCCGCCGTCGGCAATCCGAACGTCAAGGCGCTCGTCTACATCGCCGCCTTCGCCCCCGACGAGGGCGACACCGTGGCCGGGCTGTCCACGAAGTTCCCGGGCAGCATGCTGACCCCGGACAACCTCGACCTCCGAGCGGTGACCCTCCCCGACGGCACGCCGAGCTTCGACGCCTACATCAAGCAGAACCCCTTCCGGGAGGTCTTCGCCGCCGACGTCGCCCGGTCGACCACCGCGGCCATGGCCGCGACCCAGCGCCCCGCCGCGGTGAACGTCCTGCGTGAGCGGTCGGGCCCGCCGGCCTGGAGGTCGATCCCGTCCTGGTTCCTCGTGGCCAGGCTGGACAACACCATCCCGGCGGCCGCCGAGCGGTTCATGGCCGAGCGGGCCAAGTCAACCGTGGTCGAGATCAACTCCTCGCACGTGGCCATGATCTCGTATCCGACGACGACCACGGATCTCATCGTGTCAGCTGCCAACACCGTCCGCTGATCCGGGGGCGAACCCGGCATAGACGGCGAACCCATAGCGCTTGAACACCAGGTCGGTGCGCTCGAACCCGGCGGCGGCGAGCCACGCCAGCTGGTCCTCGACCGGCGCGCACCGGTCGTGCGCCATGCGACCGAGGGCTGCGTCCCACTCGGCGTCGTCGGTGCCGAGAGCCCGGGCATCACGCTCGTGGGCCGCCTCATACTGAGCCCGGTGCCACGGCGTGGCCCCGGCGACCTGTTCGGCATTGACGAACACCCCACCGGGTCGGAGGATGCCTACGACGCGGGTGAACAGGTCGCGCTTGGCCTCGTCGCTCAGGTGGTGGATGGCAAGGGCGCTGACCACAGCGTCGAAGGGGCCGGTGGGCAATGGGTCCGTGAGGTCGGCCGTCACGGTCGCCACCTCGCCCAGGCGGTGGCGGGCCACCGCCAGCATGGGGGCAGCCCCGTCGAGCAGCGTCAGCTCAGCGGCCGGGACGGCGGCGCGCACCGCGCCCGAGAGGATGCCGGTACCGGCGCCGAGATCGAGGACCCTCGGCCGGCGGACACCGAGGTCGGCGACCAGCTCGGCCGCGGTTCCGTAGAAGCAGTCGAAGTCGGGGACCAGTCGACGCCGGGGGGCGTCATAGGTCTCCGGATCCCAGATCGGAGTCTCACTATATGAGATATCTGTCTCACACATCGAGCAAGGCTGCCATACGGCAACGTTGACCGGCAAGGGATTACGAGCGCACGAGCCGGGCGATGGCGGCCGAGGCCTCGGCGAGCTTGTCCTCGGCCTGCTCGCCCCCACCGGCGAGCGCGCCGGCCACGCAATGCCCGAGGTGGTCGTCGAGGAGCTCGAGGGCCACAGCCTGGAGTGCACTGGTGACCGCCGAGATCTGCGTCAGCACGTCGATGCAGTACTTGTCATCCTCGACCATGCGCTGCAGGCCACGCACTTGGCCCTCGATGCGCCGCAGGCGCTTCTGGACCTGCTCCTTGTTGCCGCTGTAGCCGACCATCTTCCCTCCCGAACGTCGTACCCCTAGAGGGTATCCCGTCCGAGCTGTCGGGCCACAGCGGGCATGGCCGACCGTCGCTTCGCGGTGCTGGCGAACGCCACGGTGAAGGCGGCGAAGTCGACCAGCACGATCGTCGCCCCCGATGAGACGTCGAGGTGGTAGCTGAGGTAGGTGCCGACCAGACCGCCGACCGCCCCCAGGGCCGAGGAGAGCACGAGCATCCGGCTGAACGAGTCGGTGAGGAGCCGGGCCGTCACTGGCGGGATCACGATGGCGGCGGCGATGAGGGTCACGCCGAGCACCTTCATGCCGGTGAGGATGGCTCCGCACAGGAGCAGTAGGAGCACCGCTTCCATGCGGTCGGTGCGCACGCCCGACACCTCCGCCACCTCGGGGTCGAAGGCGGTGAACAGGAGCGGGCGGTAGAGGACGACGACCACCACCACGGTCACCACCGCCACGCCGACGACAAGCGCCATGTCCGCGGTCGACACACCGAGCACGCTGCCGAACACCGTCGCCTCGATGCTCTGTCGGACGCGGCTGTAGAGCCCGAGGAGGGCCACGCCGAGGGCGAAGCTGGCCGTGGTCACCACGCCGATGGCGGCGTCGGCGCCGATGACCCGCCGTCGGGTGACCCGGCTGATGGCCAGTCCCGAGCCCAGCCCCCACAACCCGGCGCCGGCCACCGGGTTCACCGACACGGCCGCGCAGATCGCGGCGCCGGCGAAGATGGCGTGGCTCAGCCCGTGACCCAGGTAGCTCATGCCCTTGAGGGTCACGTACACGCCGAGGAGCCCGCAGAGCCCGCCGGCCACGGTGCACACCACGAGGGCGTGGCGCAGGAAGTCGTACCGGAGCGGGTCGAGCAGCACGGTCATCGCTGGCGCGCGGTCGGTTGCTGGTGCACGTGGGCGCTGGGCCGGTCGACGACGACAGGCATGCCGGCGTGCTCGAGCACATCCATCGGTGCTCCGTACGTCGCTTCGAGCACGTCGGGCGTCAGCACTTCGCGCGGCGTGCCCATGCCGGTGACCACACCGTTGAGGCACACGACCGTCGGGCAGTGGGCGGCGATTCCGTTGAGGTCGTGGGTCGACAGCACGACGGCCAGCCCCCCGTGGTGGAGCTCGCCCAACAGGTGGAGGATCTCGTGCCGGGTCCGTACGTCGACGCCCGAGGTCGGCTCGTCGAGCACGAGCAGCTCCGGATCCCCGAGCAGGGCCCGGGCCAGGAACACCCGCTGCTGCTGACCGCCGGAGAGCGCCCGGATGTGGCGGTCGGCCAACTCCGCGATGCCGAGCCGGTCGAGTACTGCGATGGCCGCCCCCCGCTCGGCGGCATCGGCCCACGGGGCCAGCCGACGCTGGCGGCGCGCCATCAACACCACCTCGGCAACGGTGACGGGGAACGACCAGTTCACCGTCTCGACCTGGGGCACGTAGCCGACGCGAAGGCCGGGCCGCCGGGTGAGCGTCCCGGCCGACGGCTCGATGGCGCCGAGCACCAGGCGCAGCAGCGTGGTCTTGCCCGAGCCCGATGGACCCACGATCCCGGTGAAGTCGCCAGTGACCACGGCCAGGTCGACGTCGCGCAGTACGGGTGCTGAGCCGTAGGCGAACGACACCCCGTCGAGTCGCACCAGGCTCATTGCGGGTAGCTCGCCCGGTCGGGGGCCACGTCGTTGACATCGACCCGCTCCAGCCCCGAGGAGTCGCCGCCGAGGTTGCGGACCATGGTGACGAGGTCGAAGCGCATCAGCCCGAGGTAGGAGTGCCCGTCGTCGCCGGGCTCGCCCGGCAGGTCGTCGTCGCGGAGCTCGTCGACGTAGCGCACGCCGGCCTCCTTGCCGATCTGGGCCAGCACGGTCGAAGGGAACACCTCGGAGCCGAAGATGGCCGGCACCCGCTCGCGCCGGACCTGGTCGATGAGACGGGCGATCTCCTTGGGCGACGGATCCTCGAAGCTCGACACCTGGACGGCGCCGATCACCCGCCAGCCCTGGTGGGCGGCCAGGTAGGCGTAGGCGTCGTGGTAGGTGAGCAGCGCCCGGTTCCGAGCCGGCATGCCGGCCGATGCCGCCTGCATGGCCCTGTCGAGGGCGTCCACCTTGGAGCCGAACGCCTCGGCGTTGGTCCGGTAGACGGCGGCGTTGGCCGGGTCGGCGGCGGCCAGTGCCCGAGCGGCGATGGCGGCGTAGCACCCAGCCATCGGCGGGTTCGTCCACAGATGCGGGTTGGGTTTGCCGCCGGACTTCGGGAAGGAGAAGTCGTAGAGGTACTGGTCGGGCCGGAGGGCAGCGGTCCCGAGCTCGACCAGGCGGGCGCGGCTCCGGCGAGCAAGGTCGCGCGTCGGGTCCTCGAGCCCGAGGCCGTTGACGAGCACCAGGTCGGCGTCGCTCAGCACGCGGGCGGCGCTGGGCTTGGGCTCGAACGTGTGGGAGTCCTGGCCCTCCGGGACCAGGCCGCGCACCTCGGCGTGGGCGCCTGCCACGTTGGCCACGATCGAGGTGATTGGAGCCACCGTGGTGACGACCCGGAGCTTCCGGCCTCGCAGGTCGACGGCGTCGCCACCGGCGCCGGCCGTGGCGGGGCACCGGAACGCCGCCACACGCCGGATCACGCCGGCGTCGGCGGAGGTCGCCCGGTCGTCACCGCAGGCTGCCACCAGCACGGCGATGACGAGGAGGAGCAGTGCGCTTCGCACGAGTGGAAAGCTACTGCGAGTGGTTTGCAACAGTGACATGCGGGCGTAGCGTCGGGGCCGTGGAGCGCGCCCGGTCGTCAGCGCAGCCGCCGGCCCACCGGGTCGACGACGTGGTTGCCGGCATCCGCGCCGCCGGCGGCCGGGCCACGCCGGCCAGGCGGGCCATCGTCGAGGTGCTCGTCGGCGGCCGCCACCACCAGCACCTCACCGCCGAGGAGGTGACCGAGCGAGTGCAGGCCGTCCTGCCCGACGTGGCCCTCTCGACGGTCTACCGGTCGATGGAAGCGCTCGAGGAGCTCGGCTTCGTCGAGCACCTCCACATCGGGCACGGGCCGGCCGTGTACCACCTGGCGGCCGAACAGCACCTGCACCTGGTGTGCGAGTCGTGCGGGGCCGTCACCGAGCTGCCCCAGTCGACGCTCGACGCCATCGGTGAGGAGATCCGTCACCGGCACCGGTTCCGCATCGAGCCCCGCCACTTCGCCCTGTCCGGGTTGTGTGAGGAATGCGCCGAATGAAGGCGCTGGTGCTCCAGCACGTCGACATCGAAGAGCCCTACGAGATCGCCACCGCACTCCGCCGCCGGGGCATCGACGTGGAGGTCGGGCTGCCCGAGGGACTGCACGGCGTGGACGCCCTCGTCGTCATGGGCGGGTCGATGGCGGCCTATTCGGACGAGGGCTTCCCGACCCGGGCGGCCGAGCTCGCCCTGCTGGCCGAGGCGCTGCGGCGGGAGCTGCCGACCCTCGCCGTGTGCCTCGGCGCCCAGCTCCTGGCCGTGGCCGGCGGCGGTCGGGCCGTCCCGGGCCAGGCGGGCGAGGAGATCGGGTGGGCGCCCGTCCGATTGGTCGGCGAGGACCGACTGTTCGGCGGCCTCCCGGACTCGTTCCCCGTCCTCCACTGGCACGGCGACACCGTCGAGCTTCCCCCGGGCGCGGAGCTGCTGGCCTCCAGCGACCGGTATCCAAACCAGGCGTTCCGGGTCGGTCCGATGGCGTGGGGCTTGCAGTTCCACGTCGAGGTCGACCGGCTCGCCACCGAGCGGTTCGTCGACCGGTTCGGCGGCGACCCCGCCATCCTCGACGTCACCGACGCCTGCCTGGCCGAGTTGGCCCCCACTCGCACCGCCCTGCTCGACCGCTTCGCCGCCCTCGTCGCCGACCCGGTCCGACGCACCCGGTCGTTCTTCGGTCCCCGGGCCGCTGAGTGGGACGCCCGCTTCCCCGACGACGAGGCCGCCTATCGCCTGGCCATCGCCGAGCTGGCCGTCACCGGGCGGGTGCTCGACGTCGGCTGCGGCACCGGCCGTGCCCTCCCTCTCCTCGGCCCCGGCGCCGTCGGCATCGACGCCACGCCCGAGATGCTCGACGTGGCCCGTGCCCGCACCGACGCCCTCGTGCTCGCCGACGGCGCCCGCCTGCCCGTCGCCGACGGCGCCGCCGATGGGGTCTTCGCGGCCGGCTTCGTCACCCACCTGGACGACCCCATCGCCGGCCTGACCGAGCTGCGCCGGGTCACCCGGCCGAACGGGCGGCTGGCCATCTTCCACCCCATTGGTCGAAGCACCCTTGCCGCCCGGCACGGCCACGGCCTGGCGCCCGACGACCTGCTCGACCCGGCAAACCTGCCCGCTGCCCTGGCCGCGACCGGGTGGGCCGTCGACCGCATCGACGATGGCCCCGACCGCTACCTCGCACTGGCCCACGCGGTCGAGTGACCGTGCGGCGGAGTGCCGGAGGGGCCGCGCTCGTCCTCGCCCTCGCCAGCTGCTCCGGTGGGAGTGACGGCACGGCGGCGAGATGCATGCCAGCCCCCGACCGCATCACCTCCGCTCCCCTGCGAGTCACCAACCTCCTCCGGACCGGGCCCCGCACGACCATGGACACCGACGGCGACGGCCGACCGGACGACGTCGGCACTCGGCCCGCCGGGATCACGGTGACTCGGGCCGACGGCACCGTCACCTTCACCGCCGCGGGCCATGACGTCTCCCTCCTCACGTGGGGCGACCTCGACGGCGACCGGCGGGACGACGTGGTGCTGTCCGTTGACGCCGGTGCCGACCACCAGGTCCGGGTCGTCAACGGACGAACCCGGCTCGGCACCCACGACCCCCGCCGAGCCGGCGTGCGGGTCGACGACGACCGCACGTTCGTCTGGCTCCGAAACCTCGACGGCCGGCCGGGCGCCGACTTCGTCGTCCTGCATCGAGGCACCGACCGCTCGACGACCGACGTGTACTCAGGTGCTGCCGTCCTCGACCATCGGCCAGGCGCCGACGCCCGGGGGCAGCCCCGAGCCCGGCGGCTCCGAGGCCTGGTACGGGGCGTTGCCGCCCTGTCTCCAGGCCAGGCTCCGGAGACGTTGCTCTACGAGCCAGGCACGCCGGCCGCAGTGAGGTTCGCCTCGCGGCCGGGGGTGGCGCTCCGCGCCCTCGGGGCCGCCGAGCGAGTCGAGGACCTGGCTGTGTTCGACCACGGCGGGAACCGGTGGGTCGGCCTGACGATCGACCGCCGGGTAGCCATCTGGGCCCTCCCCCGCTGCTGACGAACGCTCAGGAACCTGACGAGCTCCGGGCCAGGCGACGCAGGGGCGGCAGGGTGGGCGGGGGTTGCTGGCGGGGCGGTAGCTCGGCCAGCAACTCGGCCGTCGCTTCCAACACCTTCTGCACGGCCCGCTCGAAGGCGTCTCCCGTGCGGGACGAGGGCGCCTGCACGCCGCTCACCTTGCGCACGTACTGTCGGGCGGCCGCCTCGATCTCCTCGGGGGTGGCCGCCGGCTCCAACCCTCGGAGGGTGGTGATGTTCCGGCACATGCCCCGAGGGTACGGCGCGAACCTCAGCCGACGTCGGGGCGGAGGGCCAGGGTGTTTCGGCACCTAGCCTCACCACCGTGGACCCGAAGGATGTGCTGACCGAGCTGTACGGCCGCATTCCGAACCTCGTGCGGCGGGCCGTCGACGGCCTCGACGTCGACCAGCTCACGACGGCACCGGCGTCCGGCACCAACACCATCGCATGGCTGGTGTGGCACCTCACCCGGGTCCAGGACCATCACGTCTCGGGGCTGCTCGGCGCCGACCAGCTCTGGGTGACCGGCGACTGGGCGGCCTCCTTCGGTCGGGCGCCCGACCCCGACGACACCGGCTACGGGCACACCGCCGAGGAGGCGGCCGCCGTCCGGCCCGACAGCGCCCAGGCGCTCGTCGACTACCACGACGCCGTCGCCGCTCGCACCCGAGCGTTTCTCGACGGCATCAGCGCGGGCGACCTCAACGACGTGGTCGACGAACGGTGGGACCCTCCGGTCACCCTCGGCGTCCGGCTCGTGAGCATCGCCGACGACGACCTCCAGCACGCCGGCCAGGCTGCCTACGTGCGCGGGCTCCTCTTCGCCCGTTCGTGACGGCGACCCGCTGGGCGGCGTTCCGTCCCCTCCGCCACCGCAACTTCGCCCTGGTGTGGTCGGCGGCGCTGATCTCCAACGTCGGGACATGGATGGAGACGGTCGCCGTCGGCGACCTCGTGGCCGTGCGGACGGGCGAAGCGGGTTGGACGGCACTGGTCGCCGCCGCTGGCTTCCTGCCCCTGGGGCTCATGGGCCCCATCGGCGGCGCCATCGCGGACCGGATCGATCGCCGCCGGTTCATGCTGGTCACCACCGCCTTGCAGGCGGCCTGCGCCGCCGCCCTGACGTTGCTGTCGGCCACCGGCCACGCCTCGCCGGTGGCGGTCGCGGCCGTCGTCTTCGTCGCCGGTTGCGTCGCCGGCATCGGCTTTCCGGCCTACACGGCGATGATGCCCGACCTCGTCCCCCGTGAGGACCTGCTGGGTGCGGTGTCCCTGGGCCAGGCCCAGTTCAACCTGGGTCGAGTGGTGGGCCCAGCCCTCGCTGGCATCGCCATCTCGCTCGGGTCCTACACGGCGGCGTTCGCCATCAACACCTTCTCGTTCGCGGCCATGCTCGTGGCGCTGGTGGCCCTCGACCTGCCCCACGTCCCCCATCCCGACGACGAGGGCTCGATCTGGCGACGGATCCGGGTCGGCGCCAACGCCTCGCGCGAGGAACCCGGCGTGCGATCGGCGATCCTGCTCATCGCCGTGATCGCCCTCACGGCCTCGCCGTTCATCGCCCTCATCCCGGCCATGGCGCGTGTCCGCTTCGACGGGGGCAGCGGCCTCACCTCGGCGTTCGTCACGGCCCAGGGCATCGGCGCCGTGACCGGAGCCCTCCTCGTACCCGTCCTGGCCGAGCGCCTCGGCCGTCACCGCCTCCTCATGGTCGGGCTGGTGGCCCTCCCCGTCGCCCTCATCCTCTACGGGGCCGCGCCGACGCCGGAGGCCGCCGTCGTCGCGCTGGTCGGCGTCGGCGCGACCTACATCTGCGTGTTCTCGGGGATCGGCACCGTCGTGCAGCTCCGGGCCCCCTTCCACCTCCGGGCCCGGGTGGTGAGCCTGTACTTCCTGGCCCTGGGGACGCTCTATCCGGTGGGCGCGCTGATCCAGGGCCCCATCGCCGACCGGGTGGGCCTGGGCCAGGTCACCGCGGGCGGCGCCGTGGCCCTGCTCGCCGTCGTCGCCCTCATCCGAGTCGTCCGACCCGATCGGTTGGCGGCTCTCGACGACATCGACGCCTACCCCAGCCCCTTCGCGCCGGTCGACGTCACGACTCCGACGGACGTTCCCGGGAGCGAGCTCGCCTAGCTCTGGATCTCGAACACCTTGTCGAGGCCGGTGATCTGGAACACCTTGGCCACGTTGGGCCGGGCGCCGGCGAGGACGATCTCGCCGCCGCTCGTGCGGGCTCGGCGCAGGGCCCCGACGAGCACGCCGAGCGCAGTGGAGTCGAGGAACTCGACCTTGGTCAGGTCGACGTGCACCGTTGCTCCGGGGTTCGCCTCGATGGCGCCAGTGAGCTTCTCCTTCACCTCCGCGACCGTCGACACGTCGATCTCTCCCGCAAGAGCCACCTCGATCGTCATGAGCGGCAGTCTCGCAGGTCAACGCTCGTTCCCGACACAGTCACGGTCGCATCACGGGCGAGTCCAGCGGACGACATCCTCGATCTCGCCGCTTTCGACGTCATAGACGAAGCCGGCGACGACCTTCAGCGGGTCGAGGTAGGGCGTGGCCGTGAGGAGGTCGATGTCCTCCTGCAGCGCCGCAGCGTGGTTGTCGATCGGGAAGAACCCGAGGTTGGCGCCCGTGCGCTCCCGCAGCTCCTCGTCGGTCACGCCGGCCAGGCCGCACTTCGTGTGCTGCATCACCACGACGGTGTCCACGCCCAGCACGTGGGTGGACAGGGCCAGGCTCCGCAACACGTCGTCGGTCACCCGGCCGCCGGCGTTGCGGATCACCAACGCCTCCCCGAGGTGCAGGCCGAGGGCGGCGAAGACGTCGATGCGGGCGTCCATGCACGTCACGACGGCCAGACGCCTGCCCGGGAGGCGGTCGTGGACGTTGGCTCGGGCCGCGGCGTAGCCCTCGTTGGCGGCAAGGAGCGGCCCGATCTGCGTCATGGGCACTGATTAGGCGCTGTTCGGAGTTCGCGCAACTTTCCGCCGGCCCGTACGGTCCGGTCATCGAGACGAGGAGCGCGCACCACATCGTGATGGCTGATGCGGAGGGGAACGAGTTCTGCGTTTGTTGAGCGATACTGCCTCCCATGGCCTTCGGTCAGCAGTCAGGTCCGCCAGCGTCAGCGAAGCAGGTGCGTGAGCTGCTGGCCCTGCTGAACGACGCCGGCCACAGCGACTTCCGCGACGCTCGTGGCCCGATGGCGTTCACCCAGCGTCAGGCCGCCGGCAAGTTCACCCGCGATGAGGCCGCAGCGTTCATCGAGATGCTCGAGGAGGCTGGGTCACCCGAAGGCGGCGCCCCCGCCGCCCGGCCGACGCCGCGGCTGTCCACTGCCGAGCAGGCCTTGCGACGCATGCCGGCCGAACAACTGGCCGCGGAGCTCCAGCGGCGTGGCTGGATCGTGGTGGAGCCGTAGCGAATCGGGACACGGTGCCGAGCGACCCCGTCTCACCGATCCGGTATGAGCGACGTTGTTTGGACGACAGGGGTGGACACGCCGAAGCCAGCGCCTCCTCGACCGGATCGCTTTCGCTTCGCTTGATACAGCATCTCGTCGGCGCGGTTGAGGCCGAACACGAGGTCGCGGCCGGGGCAGACGTCGACGCCAGTGCTGACAGACAGGGGCCCGAAGCCAGGGATGTCGATCTCCCCGACGGCAACCCGAACTTGTGCGGCCAGGTCATCGGCTCGGTTGAGCCCGCCCTGGGTCAGCAAGATGACGAACTCGTCGCCTCCGACCCTCGACACCAGGTCGTTGGGTCGGACGGCCGAAGCGATCGCGGCGGCGGAGCGGCGCAGCGCGTCGTCCCCTGCAGCGTGGCCGCACGTGTCGTTGAGGAGCTTGAGATCGTCCAGGTCGATGACGACCAAGCCGATCTGATCATCCTGCTCCATGAGGCCGCTGACGGTGTCGTCGAAGGCCCGACGGTTCCCGACGCCGGTCAAGGGATCGGTCTGCGCCAGCTTGGCTGCCATCTCGCGCGCTGCGATCAATTGACGACGGATCGAGCCGAGCAGGACGATCGCCACTGCGATGAGCGTCCCGATGATCGCCACGGTGATGAGGAACAACACAACCACCCTGCCGACCAGCGCTGCTGCCGGCTCAGATGCGGCCTTGGCGTCAGCGCTCACGAGCACCATCAGATCGGTGCCCTCGACCGGGTGTACCGCGGCGATGCGGCGCGAGTGGAGGGCGCTCGAGTCGTACGAACCCGATGCTGCTGACCCGCTGGCGACCATCGCGGCAAGCTCTCGGGCTTCGACGCGAGGGAGTCGGACGTTCAGCGTGGTCATCACGATCGTTCCGTCCCGTGCGATCAGCGACGTCGCACCAGCGAACTTCGGGAACGGTTGGATGAACTGGGGGCTCAACTGTCGCAGTGACAGCTCTTGGTAGATCCAGCCGACCAGCTTCCCGGTTTCGTCGTGGACGCGTACTCGGAGCGTCATGAAGGCGGCATCGCCCTTGGCGCTCGAGCGGAACAGGGGACGATCGGTTGCGGGGCGCACCGGCATGTCGCCGCTCTCCGCGAGCAGCACGCCGTTGGCGTCAGCGATGGCAGCGGCACTGACCGCAGCACCCGATCGAGCGTTCTCCACGGACGCAAGAAGGACCGCGGGGTCGTGCTCCCGAAAGACGCGTGGCACCGCTGGCCCGGTGGCCTGCACCCTCAGCCGCCCACTCGCGGTGCGGATGGCGTCGCCCAACGCCGCGGCGCGCTCGCTCGCCGCCAGCTCCTGCCCGATGCGCACCTGCAACTCCATCGCCGCCCGGGCTTCGCGCACCACCCACCATGCGGACAAAACTGCGGACGCCACCACGAGGGCAGCCACCACGGCGAGAGCCAGGTGACGACGATGCACAAGGTCGTATCGACTCATTCGGCCAGTCATCTGAGCATCCCGGCGAGGGTCGGCGGACGACCCTCCGGGAGCGCGACCGTTTTGTCCCCTTCGGCTCCGGCGTAGCTTGTTGCCGTGAGCACCTCGGCGGGCCGTCGGCGGGGCAACGCCGCCGAGGTCGCGGCAGTTCTCGGCGGGAGCGCTGCGCTGGCGGGAAGTTGGCTCATCGTCGTGGCGGGCCACGACGTACCCCCGTGGGAAGCGCGGGTCTTCACGTTCGTGAACGACCTACCTGGCGCGTTGTGGCCGGTGTTGTGGCCGCCGATGCAGCTCGGGAGCCTTCCGGGATCGCTCGCCGTCGCCGCCACCGTCTTCACCCTCACCCGGCAACGAAGGTTGACCCTGGCCACGGTGGCCGCCGGCCAGGTCGCTTGGTGGTCAGCGAAGGTGGTCAAGGCGCTCGTGTCGCGAGGACGCCCCGGGGCGCTGCTCATCGACTTCCACATCCGGGAGAAGGCGAGCGGCGTCGGCTACGTCTCCGGCCACGCCGCCGTCGCGTTTGCCCTCGCCGCGGTGCTCACGCCATCGCTTCCCCGTGAATGGCGGCCCGTGGCCTACGGGCTGGCGACCACGGTCGCGGTCGCGCGGATCTACGCCGGCGCTCACCTGCCGCTCGATGCGATCGGGGGCGCTGGGCTCGGGCTGCTGACGGGGACACTCGTGCGTTGGTCGTTCGGTCTCGGAGGTGAGGGACTGCCCGTCGAGGAGCGCCGTTGATCGGGTTCGCTCGACCCCTCCGTCATCAGATGAGGTCACGGCGCTCCAACAGGTGGAAGCAGAACCACCCGGGGAGGACCGGCAACCAGTACGTCACCAGCCGGTACGCGAGTACGGCCGCGACTGCGACGCCAGGTTCCATGCCCACTCCGGTGAATCCCGCGACGAGCGCCGCCTCGAGTGCACCCAGTCCGCCGGGCGTGGGTGCCGCCGCCGCGATCATCGACGATCCCAGGTAGACGGCGCCCACTTCGGCGACCGTGACGCCTCCGTGGAATGCGGCGACGGATGCCGCGAGGGCGCTGATGTAGGCGAGCGTGACACCGGCGGAGCCGCCGAAGAGGGCAGCCATCTTCAACGGTGATCGGGCCAGTGTCGCCATGCTCGCCACCGAACGCTTCAGGAAGCCGACCACGTGCGTGCGAAGGAGCCGGCGCCCTCGCCGTGTCGCGGCAACGACACCAGCGACGGCCAGGACGGCGGCGATGGCGATGAGGACCTTGCTTCCCGCGGGGATGGAGAACCCGCCCTCCTTGGCCTGGCCCGCCCAGGCGAAGAACAAGACGAGCAACACCAGGTGGACGATGGCGCCGGCGATCGAGTTGAGCCCGACACCCGTCACCGCTTCCGCCGGATCGACGCCGGCCTTCCGCAGGAAGCGCACGTTCAACGCCATCCCGCCGACGTTGGCGGGTGTGACCCGGTTGACGAATGACGATGCCAGCTGCACCTCGACGGTGGGGATGGGAGGCAAGTGCTCGGGCACCCCACCGGACAGGCCGACCGCCGAGGCGACATACGTGAGGCCGGAGAGCAAGGCCGCCACGACCAGCCATCCCCAGTTCGCCGAGCGCAACGCCCGGAAGCTGTCACCGACGTTTGCCAGTTGGGGGAGGAACACGTAGAAGGCGCCGACGAGCGCGGCGATGGTGAGCAGCGTTCGGGGCTTCACCCGCACGAGACGTTCGAGTGGAACCGGTTCCGTGCCGGTGACGGCAGCCAACGCGCTCCTCAGGTCGGTGAGCAGCGACTTCGAGGCCCGCTTCCGGGTCGCGGCGGAGAGCCCGAGCGGCTGCAAGAAGGGGAGGGCGGTCGACAGGTCGGCTCGATCGATCTCCCGCGCCGCGGCGGCAACGGCACGTTCGGGGCCGACGAGCTCAGCGAGCGACGTGAGGAGTTCGGCTCGGTCGAGCGCCTGCATCCTCGCGGTCGCCGACTCCTCCGCGAAGCCGAAGTCGACGATCACCGGGCGGTGGTCGTCCACCAGGATGTTCCCGGCGCGGAGCGCCCGATGCGCAAGTCGGTGGTGGTGCAGCACGGCGACGTCGCGCCAGGTGGCGTCGAGGACCCGGTCGTCGATGTCGTCGGGCGGCAGCGCGTCGAGTGGGTCCCCGTCGATGTACTCCATGGTGAGCACGACCGAGCCGTCAGGAAGGGCAGCGAGCAGTTCCACGTCCGGAGAGACGACGCCGCCTTGCCGGGCGAGGAGCAAGAGGAACGCTTCGTGCTCGACGTCCTGCTTCAGTGAGGACGACGGCCACCTGTCGTTGGGGCCGCGCAGCAGGAGCGCGCGATAGCCGCGGTACAGGAGATCGGCGTCGCGGCTGTCACGGCCGTAGACCTTCAGGAACGCCCGCTCGCCCGTCGTGGACTCGGCGAAGTACAGCTGGGCCCGGCCACCCTGGGCGCGACGAAGCTCGAGCCCGGCGACGTCGAAGCCGGCGTCGCCGAGCGCGGCGGCGACGGCCGCAGGCGACGGTCGTCGATTCGGTGCGCCGACGACCACCAACAGCGCGGCACCGATTGCGGCGCCCGTGCACACGGCGAGGAGCAGCTCGGGCACACCGGCACTCCCGGCGACCGCCATCACCGTTGCCAGCACGAGGACGCCGATGTCGGCAGCTCGCCGCCATGATCGGGAGAGCCACGGCTTCCCCACCATGCCGGCGGCGGTTGCACCGGCGAGGTAGGCCAGCGAGGGGAACCGCGGCGAGGCCACCCAGGTGCCGGTGGTCACTGCGTCGGCGAGCCGGCCAGGTAGATCCAGCCCCCGTTCGAGCCCCAGCCAGGCACCAGCCCCGAGGACAGCGGCCGCCGTGACGACGCCGAGGCGCCGCCAGCGTTGCCGGACGACGAGGCCAACTGCCACGACCGCAGGGACCACGACGGCGACCACCTGTGTGAGCGCCAGCACGAGCTGGCGGATCGACAGAGCCAGGCGGGCGGCGACTCGTCCGAGATCGGTGGTGACACCGTCGCTCGTCGACGTCCCCACGGCCACCAGCAGTGCCAGCACAAAGACACCGGTGCCCCACAGCACCAACCTGACGACGTCGCCGGGATGACGGAAGTACCGCTCGCCGGCGGGACTGGTGTCGAAGTTCACCGACGGGAGACCGAGCTTGATCGGCGGGTGGGCGACGGAGCTCATCGGTCCAGTACCTCCACGGTTCGTCAGCCCTCGCCCGTGCAATCGACGCCTGCCCCACAGAGGCGGAGACCGTTCCGGTCCCGTACGTAGTCGACCAACTCGGTCCGAGGCTGGAAGCCCAGCGCGCTGTCGACGTCGAACAGCAGAGCCGACGTGGCGGCGCTGTCGAAGGCCATTCGATACGTGATGCAGCCGCCCGGGAACACGTAGTAGCGGACGCTCCGCATCGTGGGAGGGAGTTGCTCGGGCTGTTCGTACCGGCGCATGCCGACCTCGTCGCTCGGCACCTCGGTGGCGGCCGACACGTCGCAGCTCTCCCTCGGCACAAGCGTGGCCTCCACGGCGCGATCGCCGCCGACATCGGAGCCGAGCCAGAACCTCGCCCTACCGCGCTTGACGTCCAGGCCGTCGATGGTCCATCCGGCAGGGAGGGTCGCCACACACGGAACCGACGTTGCCGACGGGACCGACTGGGCCGCGAGGACCATCACGTCGCTGGTTCCACAGGTCGGTCGGCTGGCGAGCGGCAGGTCGTAGGTGGGGTACAGAAGGCCCCCGGTGAACTGCCCGACGATGATGGCGCCGAGGACGAGGGCGAGGGAATAGGCGATTCGCCGGACGTTCCAGCGTTGGAGCGCGATCGGACGGCGGCTGGGCGCGAGCGCGCGGAACTGCGCCAACAGATCCCGTCCGTCGCGCTTCATCATCGTCCGCAACTGGGTCGGGCTGGCGACGCCGCGGGTGGCGGCGAAGGCCTCGGCGATGTCGTCCGGGGTGAACAGCCGCAGCGCCCGCTCGTAGACCCGCTCGGCGTCCGTGCGGACGGCGAGGACCAGCATCATGTTTGCCAGGTCGACGGCCTGGCGCCACGGCGACGGCCGGACCTGGACGAAGAACACGTCGATGAGCTCCACCTGGCCGTCGTGGACCAGGAGGTTGGCGGGCTTGATGTCGCGGTGGGCCAACCCCGCGTCCCAGAGCTTGCGGATCAACCGCAGGCTCTGATCGATGATGTCGTCGTCGACCTCGGCCTCCCCGATCTCCTTGGCGCCGTCGAAGAACTCGGTCACGAGCAGGTACTCGCGTTCCGGGGTCATCTCGACGATGCCGTACGACGTCGCCGTCGGAATGCCGACATCCGAGAGGAGGCGGGCGGCGTAGTCCTCGTACTCGACCAGCCGTCGGACCGACTGGAACGGGGCTTCATCCTCGAGCCGCCCGTAGAGGATCGTCCGCCCCAGCTTGTACCAACGATCGGAGCGCACATGGCTCATCGCGTAGAGCTTCCCGAACACGAAGGTGTCCGGGTCGCCGGCGATGCGAAGCCGGAGCGGGGTCGAGCCGCCCGATCCCTCGAGACCCACCGGCTTGATCTCGAGGACGGTGAGCCCGAGTTGGTCCTGCACCGCCTGCTTGATCGCCTCGCCCCGCCGTCCGCCGACGTCGAGATGGGCCGTCTTGCCCCGCCGGTAGGTGACGGGGAAGGAGTCGTTGGGCGTGAAGAACCGGAACGCGTTGACCGACACGGCGGTCGCCAGCGCGATCCCGACCACGAGATCGAAGGGGTGGTACGTCGCCAGGTAGAGCTGCGATCCGGCGAAGACGACGACGATGAGCGCGGTGATGCCCTTGGCGATCGTCCGGGGTCGACCGGCGACGACGAGCGAGTAGGTGATCCCGAGGGCGACGAAGGCCACCACCCCGACCGGCGCCGCGGGAAGCGAGAAGCCCGCCCAGCGGTCGATCGTCGTCACATCGAACGGCCGAGGGCGGGTGAAGCCCTCGTACAGGCGGGCGCCGATGAAGAACAAGACAACGAGGCTGCCCAGGAAGGTGAGGAGGTGCCGCCACCGCTTGAACACGGCGAGGGCAACGAGCAGAGCCACGGTCACCGCGGTGATGGTCCAGCCCGAGCCCACGCGTCCGATGGGCTTCATCACATCTGTCAGCCACGGCGTACGCAGGCTCGCGAACCACCGGAGGATCGCCGCGTCGGCACGGTCGGTGCTCCGTTGGACTGCGTCCGACGTGAAGGTGACGATGCCCCACGCCACCAACGCGACGAAGGTCACCAACCACGCCTTTCCGGTGAGGCCGATGCTTCTCGGGAGCGGCGGCGCTGTCCCCGACGGTCGACGCCGGCGACGGGCACGGCGGACGGCAGGGGGCAGGGGCGAGCCCAGATCGCCCACCACAACGGGGGCCGAGTTGGAGGTAGCGGATTCGCCAATGGTCATGGGCGCGCCCTTGTGCGCAGCCAGCTCGCTGCGATCGCGGATAGGTCGGCATCGGCGCCGGCCACCTCGCCGTTCAGCTCGCGAAGCCCCCTGGTCGTCAACTGCTCCGACACGCCGTCGATGAGCTCCGTAAGCGGCCGCCCCCAGCGGTCGGCCACCTCCGTCCGGATCAGGGGCGTGATGTTCTCGGCCGGTTGCAGTCCCCGATCGTCGGCCAGCTCGACGAGGCCGGCGTCGCCGATGGCAGGGTCGGTGGTGAACAACAGCGCAATGTCGACGTTGCCGTTCTGAAGCGCCTGGCGGGTGACGGGCCCGCCGGTGTCCAGGCGCACGAACTCCTTGAACGACAACCCATAGACGTCCTTGAGCCCGCCAAGACACAGGGCCCGAGTGGGGCACTCAGGGGGACCTCCGAACGTGAGATCGGCAGCCACGCCGGACAGATCACTCAGGCGACCCAGCTGCTTGTCGGTCGCCGTCGCACGGGTGACGACAAAGGTGTTGGCATCCTGGGCGGGCGCCGCGGCGAGCGTCGTGATGTGGTCTCTGGCGGCGGCCCGCCGGAGGGCGTCGTGCGTCGCCGCGACATCGGCGGTCGGAGCATCGACGCCGAGGCTCAGGAACTGGAGCGCGGTGCCCGCGTACTCGGGCACGAACTCGACAAGACCCCGCGACAGGGCCGGAGCGACGAACTCGCGAGGTCCGAGACCGACGGCGCGGCGCACGCGGTAGCCACCCGCTTCCAGCGCCTGCGAGTAGATCTCGGCGAGAAGGCGGCTCTCGCCGAAGTCGAACGAGGCGACGGTGATCGCGTCGTCGCGCAGTGCGGTCGAGTCGGCTTGACCGGTGCTCGAGCTCGAAGCACAACCGAGAAGCGTGAGGAGGAGGAACAGCGTTGATCCAAGCGCTGGGGCCCTTCGGGAACCGCGCATTGGTCCACTCCTCTCGGACGGCGTGCGCCCCGTGGATCGCGGCAATTGTCCCACATGACCACGGGCGACGCCTAGGGTTCGGTCGGTCGCCGGCGAGTCGCTGGTGAGAGGACAGGCCATGCATCGTGAGGCTTTCCGGGCACCTCTTCGGTGGATTCGCCGCCCGCTCGACGCTGCTGTGGTCGCAATCGGTGTCGCCGTGCTCGGCCTGGGGATGCTGGCAGTCCGCGACGGCTCGGTCTCGGGGACCGAGGAGTCCGTCTTCCACGCCATCAACGATCTGCCCCAGGCCCTCTATCCCCTGCTCTGGCCCTTCCAACAGCTTGGGAACGTCGTGGTGGGGCCCATCGTGGCCGCCGTTGCTGCCGCGTTGCGCCACTTCCGTCTCGCTGTGGCGGTGCTCGTCGCAACTGCGGGGAAGCTCGTGCTCGAGCGGGTCGTGAAGGCGATGGTCACCCGCGAGCGGCCGGCGACCTCGATCGGAAGCGACGTCCATCGCCGCGGCGACGTGAGCATCCGCGGGGAGAGCTTCGTGTCCGGCCACGCCGTGCTCGTTGCTGCCCTCGCCATGCTCGTGTCCCCCTACCTGCACGGCAGGTGGAAGGCCGTGCTGTGGAGCTGCGTCGGCCTGGTGATGGTGGCCCGGGTCTACGTCGGCGCGCACAACCCGCTCGACGTGCTGTGCGGCGCGGCGCTCGGGCTGGCGATCGGAGGGGTGCTCAACCTCCTCTCGGGTGTGCCCGGACGGAGGAGCGTGCTGGCCGAAGCGTGATGCGCGACGAGGGAGGGCTGACAGTGACGATCGCGGTAGCCAAGACATCCAAGATGAAGGCAGGTGCGCCGATCCGGCTGACCGGCCGCCAGTACCAAGCCGAGCTCGAGCACCTCCAGACGGAGCTGCTCACGATGCAGGAATGGATTCAGCACGAAGGCCTGCGGCTCCTCGTGCTCTTCGAGGGTCGGGACACCGCCGGCAAGGGGGGCACGATCAAGCGAATCACCGAGCTCCTCAACCCGCGGTTCTGCAACGTCGTTGCCCTTCCCGCGCCAACGGAGCGCGAGCGGAGCCAGTGGTACTTCCAGCGCTACGTCCTCCACCTGCCGGCCGCCGGCGAGATCGTGTTGATGGACCGCAGTTGGTACAACCGAGCGGGCGTCGAGCGGGTCATGGGCTTCTGCACGGATGACGAGTACCGCGAGTTCATGCGCCACTGCCCCCATTTCGAGGCGGCGCTGATCCGATCCGGGATCATGCTCGTGAAGTACTGGCTCTCGGTCAGCGACGACGAACAGGAACGACGCTTCCAGAAGCGCATCGACAACCCGCGCAAGCGGTGGAAGTTGAGCTCCATTGACCTGGAGGCGCGCTCCCACTGGGTCGACTACTCGGAAGCCAAGGACGAGATGTTCGCCTACACGGACACGAAGGAGTCACCGTGGTGGGTGGTGGAGGCCGATGACAAACGCTCAGCCCGGTTGAATCTGATGCGTCACCTGCTCGACCTCGTCGAGTACGAGCACGTGAAGCTGGACGACGTCGTCCTGCCCCCGCGCCAGCGGCGTTCCTACGAGCGCCCGCCGAAGTCCGTGCAGACGATGGTGCCCGAGCGCTACGTCGTCGACTCGGTCGACCAGTCACCGCGGAAATCGCCCGACTGATCGACAGGGCGCCTACTCGAGCGCAAACGGCGGATACTCATCAGTGAGCAGGTACCCGTACGCGGTGAGCCGGACGAAGTAGCGGCCACTCCCGACCACGAAGTCGCGCAGGCCTGCGGGCCAGCGACCGGTGAACAGGACGGCGAAGAATCCCACGAGCAACGCCACGGTCGCGGCGAGGCTGAGCACGATGGCGAAGAGCGCGGCCGGGATGATCCAGATGAAGCGGAGACCGACCGTCAGCCGGTTGCGGTCGGTGAGTGCCGGCTGCAGGTCTACGCGCAACGGATCGGTGCGGGGATCGGTGCCCGTCATGGCGAACTCGAACGGCGGATACGGCTCCCGCAACCAGAAGGCGTAGCTGTAGGCCCTGGCGGTGTACCGGATGGCGAGACACTGGAAGCCGGCGAGCCCCGCTGGCAGCTCGCCGGTGAAGACGATGACGAACCAGCTGATCAGAGCAACCACCTGAGCGACCTGCTGCAGGGCGTACGCGATCAGGAGATGCGGGATGGCGAGCAGCCAATGCACCAGCGGTCGCCAGTTGGCGATCTCGGGGCTGGCATCGAGCTCGAGCGTCGCCGGATAGGCCATGCGTCACCTGCCTCGTGGAGGTGCATGGAGCGTACGACAACTCGTCTCTTCGCTCGGCTCTCAGTACTCGTCAATCGGAATGGTGACGAGGAGCGACGTTCCGGCTCCGGCAGGGCTCGCCATCTCGATCTTGCCGCCGAGCGCCTCCACCCGATCCCTGAGACCGATGAGCCCCGACCCTTGATTCAGGTCGGCTCCTCCGATGCCGTCGTCGCTGATCGAGAGCTGGACGTCGGCGTCCCCGGCGTTGACGTCGACGTGCACGACGGACGCTTTTGCGTGTTTGGCTGCGTTGGCGAGCGCCTCGGACACGACGT
Source organism: Acidimicrobiales bacterium (assembly GCA_025463335.1). Lineage (GTDB taxonomy): Bacteria > Actinomycetota > Acidimicrobiia > Acidimicrobiales > CADCSY01 > RYN-34. The sequence goes on along the minus strand of JAOBWJ010000400.1, from coordinate 9,325 downwards.
AATAGGCGGCCACCTCGATCCGCTCGGGCAACCGCCGGTCGACGCCCATGTCGATTTCGACCGGTACGGCAGAACGGCGAGCGAGCGTCTTGATCGCCGATCCGAGGCCTCCTCTCGAGAGGATCGCGGGGTGGATCCCTCGGGAGATCTCCTGCAATTCGGCCACTGCCTCGGCGAGGCCGTCGGCCGCATGGGACAAAGGCGCTCTCAGCTCGGGTGGCGCCGCGGACTCTGTCGAACGCAAGTCGAGGGCGAGCGACACGAGACGCTGCTGGGTGCCGTCGTGCAGGTCGCGCTCGATGCGCCGGCGGGTCTCGTCCGCGGTAGCGACGATCCGGGCGCGCGACGCAGCGAGATCCGCCCGGCTGTCGGCATTCGCGATCGCGGTTGCCACCAGGTCCGTGAAGTTGACGAGGCGCGCCTCGGTGTCCGGGGGCAACGGCTGCTCCAGGGTCGAGGCGGCGATCATGACGCCCCAGAGGCGGCCTACGACCACGATCGGTGTCCCGACCGCCGAGCGGACTCCCGTCTCGCGGGCGGCCACGGCGGCCGGACCGGTGGCATCCAGGTACCTGTCGATTCGGGCCGGCCGGCCGGTCTGCACGACCTTCGAGCTCACGTTCTCTCCCCCAAGGACGTGGCGGGACCCGACGGGTGGGTGGCCGCCGCCTCGGTCCCAGCCGGCGACGATCGTCACCGTGCCATCCGAGTCCTTGCGGTTCATGGTGGTGACGTCGACGCGCAGCAGCTCCCCGACCTCCTTGGTGACCGCTGCGAACAACTCGTCCGGCGGCGCCGCTCGCGCCACGAGGGTGGCCACTCGCCGCAACGCCGCCTGATCCTCGGCGAGCCGGGCGAGCTCGTCCCGCTCCTGTTCCAGTGCGTCGGCCATGACGTTGAACGACCGTTCGAGAAGGCCGATCTCCGCCGAGCCTGACGCCGTCATGCGGGTGTTGAGATCCCCGCCGGCGAGTCGGTCGGCCATGTGAGCAGTCCGGCGAACAGGAGACACGATCGACCGTGTCAGATACGTCGCGAAGGCCACGATGAGCAACGTCGACCCGGCAAGGCCGGCCACCGCAGCGACGAAGGCTCGCCGGACACTCCTCTCCGAACCGGCGTTGCTTTCATCGGCGGCGCGTTGCCCGCTCGCCAGCAGGCGATCGAACTCGGCGCGGAGCGCATCGATCCGGGCCTTCCCCTGCGCAGTCGCGGCCGTGCTCGCCGCCGATGGTTCCTGTCGGCGGGCCGCGTTCACGAGCGGAAGCGAGAAGTCCCGGATGTACGACGTGAGGTCCCAGGTGACCGCCTGCGCCAGCGTCTGCTGGGGGGAACCGGCGACCAGACGCTCCAGCGCCGTGCTCGCGTCCGGGAGCGCGACCAACGCCGCCTTCCACGGCTGGAGGAAGCGCTCCTGCCCGGTGAGGACGAAGCCACGCTGACCCGTCTCGAGATCGACCACCAGCCGCTCGACGTGGTTCGTGGCCACGAGCACGCGCTCGGCGCGCCGCGCCTGGACCGACGACTCGCGCGCTTCGCTGACCGCAACGAGCAGGACTGCGAACGTGGCGCCGACGATCAGCGTGAGCAGGCCGCTCGCGACGAGCATCCGGGTCGACAACCCACGTCTCACCTCAGCCGCCCGGAGGCGAGCAGCTCGGTCGACCGCATGGCCGATCCCACGGCAGCGACGCCGTCCTCACCTCTCGAAGTCAAGCCGAAAACCACGTCGTCGGCGAGTGGAGATACGACATCCGCATCGGGGAGGGCAACGGCCTCTTGACAAGGCGCCCCGCCTGATCAAACATAAACAGAAGTAAATCCCGTAAGACCAGGCATCGAAACGGGGGGTTCCGGGCGAATGTACGCCGAGGAGCGGCAGCAGGCGATCCTGCAGCAGGCCCGCCACGCCGGAAGGGTCGACGTGGCCTCGCTGGCGTCGGACCTGGACGTCACGCCCGAGACCGTTCGTCGCGATCTCCGTGCCCTCGAGCGCACGGGGCTGGTCCGCCGGGTCCACGGTGGCGCCATCGTGATCGAGCGCCTCGGCTTCGAGCCTGGCATCCAGGCTCGGGAGGCGGTGCTGACGGCCGAGAAGGAACGCATCGCCAAGGTCGCGCTCGCCGAGGTCCCCGAGGAGGGCGCGCTCATCCTCGACGCAGGCACCACCACGGCTCGCCTCGCCGAGCTCCTTCCGACCGACCGCGAGCTGACGGTCGTCTTGAACTCCCCGTCGCTCGCCACCGCGCTCGGTCGCCGCCCCAACCTCACGGTGATGATGCTCGGCGGGCGGGTCCGTACTCGCACCCTCGCCGTCGTCGACGACTGGGCGACCGAGATGCTGACCCGCATCCACGTCGACGTGGCGTTCATGGCCACCAACGGAGTGAGTGTGGAGGGCGGGCTGACGACGCCGAACCCTGGGGAGGCGGCCGTGAAGCGGGCCATGATCGGCGCTGCCCGGCGCACCGTGCTGCTCGCCGACCACACCAAGATCGGCAACGACCATTTCGCCTGGTTCGGTGACCTCGAACAGATCGATCTGTTCATCACCGACAGCGGTGCCGACACCGAGCTGACGGACCAGCTCGCCGCGGCAGGGCCCCGGGTGGTGTCGGCGTGATCGTCACGCTGACGCTGAACCCGAGCCTCGACCACACCGTCGAGGTCGCCTCGCTGCTACGTGGCACGGTCATCCGGGCGTCGGGCAGCCGCATCGAGCCGGGCGGCAAGGGGGTGAACGTCGCCCGGGCGCTCGTGGCCAACGGCGTGGAGGCGCGGGCCATCTTGCCGCTCGGCGGGGCCGTCGGTCATCACCTCGGGGAGCTCCTTGCCGCCGAGGGTGTCGCCATGACCGCGGTTCCCGTCCAGCAGACGACACGGTGCAACGTTTCCATCAGCGAGCCGGGCGGCACGGTGACGAAGGTCAACGAGGCCGGGTCCGCGCTGACGGTGGAGGAATTCGGTCAACTGGCGGACGCCGTTGAGGCCACCGCCCAGCCCGGCGACTGGGTCGTGGCGAGCGGCAGCCTGCCACCCGGCGCCCCGGACGACGTCTACGCCCGATTGGTCCGCCGGCTGGCCGACCGGGGCGTGCGGACCGCGGTGGACACCTCCGGCCCCGCCCTGCTGGAAGCCGTTGCGGCCGGACCGACGATCGTGAAGCCAAATCGTGAAGAGCTCGGCGAGGCGGCCGGACGGGAGATCGAGACGCTGGAGGACGCGGTCTCGGCCGCCCAGTTCCTGCGCCGCCGGGGCGCCGGCGCCGTCCTCGTCAGCCTCGGGCCCGACGGCGCCGTCCTCGTCGACGGCGACGGGGTCACCCACGGCGAGTGCACGGTCGTGGGTCGCCGCAGCAGCGTCGCCGCCGGCGACTCCCTCCTCGCCGGCTTCCTCGCCGGTGGCGCCGATGGCGGCGCCGCCCTCGCCACCGCCCTCTGCTGGGCGGCGGCGGCAGTAGAGCTCCCGGGCAGTGGTGTCCCGTCCCCCCAGGACGTCGCCGCCCGGAGTGCGCGCATCACGCGCGAGCTCGACCTCGAGCTTGCCCTTTCGTCGTCGAGTTGACCCACCCAACTGACCCGCCGCCCCCGAGCGGCGCAAACGAGACGGAGCGACAATGTCGACCACGTACACACCGACCGTCGAGGGGACGGGGGTGAAGGCGACAATCCAACGGCTGGGGGGCTACCTAGCCGGGATGGTGATGCCGAACATCGGCGCATTCATCGCCTGGGGCCTCATCACCGCGCTGTTCATCCCCACCGGCTGGCTCCCGAACGAGAAGTACGCCGCGCTCGTCGGGCCCATGATCACCACCCTGCTGCCCATCCTCATCGGCTACACGGGGGGCCGGCTCGTCCACGGTCAGCGGGGCGCCGTGGTCGGCGCCGTCGCCACCATGGGCGTCATCGTCGGCGCCGACATCCCGATGTTCCTCGGTGCGATGATCGTGGGGCCGGCCGCGGCCTACGTCCTGAAGATGTTCGACCGGGCGGTCGCCGACCGCGTGCGGGCCGGCTTCGAGATGCTCGTCGACAACTTCTCGCTCGGCATCATCGGCGCCGGGTTCGCCGTGACCGGCGTCTGGGTCATCGGGCCGGTCATCCGCCACATGACCGACTGGTTGGGCAGTGGCGTCGAGAAGCTGATCGACAACCACCTCTTGGCACTCTCCTCGGTGATCATCGAGCCGGCCAAGGAGTTCTTCAACAACAACGCCATCAACCACGGCGTGCTCGGCCCGCTCGGCGCGGCCGAGACACTCGACAAGGGCAAGTCCATCCTGTTCATGCTCGAGACCAACCCCGGCCCCGGCCTCGGTGTCCTGCTGGCGTTCCTGTTCTTCGGGCCCCGCCGGCTCCGTCCGACCGTGCCGGCAGCGATCATCATCCAGTTCCTGGGCGGGATCCACGAGATCTACTTCCCGTACATCCTGATGAAGCCCCGCATGATCCTCGCCGCCATCGCCGGTGGTGCCACGGGCATCGCCATCTTCTCGGTGACAGGCGTCGGCCTGGTTGCGACGCCCTCGCCCGGATCGATCTTCGCCTACATGGCCGAGACTGCCCGCGGCGACTACGTGGGCGTGATCCTCGGGATCGTGCTGTCGGCCGCCGTGAGCTTCGGCGTGGGCGCCGCGCTGCTCGGCTTCGGTCGTTTGGAGCAGCCGGCGACCGGAGTGGACGACGACCTGGAGGCGGCCCGGAGCCAGACCGCCCGCAACAAGGCGGAATCCAAGCCCGCACGTGTGGAGGTCTGACATGCCCAGCATCGATGCGGCCGACGTCCGGAAGCTCGTGATCGCCTGCGACGCGGGGATGGGATCGAGCGTGATGCTGGCCAGCACCCTCCGAAAGCAACTGAAGGGGACGGACGTGAGCGTCGAGCACACGCCGGTCGATCACATCCCCGACGACGCCGACGTGGTGCTGGTCCACGCCGGCATGGCCGAGCGGGCGCGCGGGACGGCTTCGCGCGTGGTGGTGCCCTTCGAGCTGTTCATCGGCGACCCGGCGGTCACGGCCGTGGTCAGCGCCATCAAGGACGGCGGTCGCATCGATGGCTGAGCTGCTCACCGACCTCCTCGCTCCCTCGTCGATCCGCTTCGGCGGCCAGGCGGCCGACTGGGAGGAAGCCGTCCGCCAGGTCGGCGAGGTGCTCGTCGAGTCCGGTGCGGTTGCACCGGGCTACGTCGACCTCATGTTGGAGCGCGAGCGGTCGGTCTCGACCTTCGTCGGCGAGGGCGTCGCCATCCCCCACGGCACCCTCGCCGCCCGTGACCTCGTGCTCCATGACGCCCTGTGCGTCGTCCAGTACCCGCGCGGTCTGGATTGGCACGGCGACGACGTGCGGACGTGCATCGGGATCGCGGCGGCCGGTGACGGGCACGTGCCGATCCTCGCCGCGCTGGCCGAGATCCTCATGGAGCCGGACCGGGCCGACGCCCTCCGCCGGGCGGAGTCGGTCGAGGAGGTCCTCGCTCTGCTGACCCCCGACGAGGAGCCAACGTGAAGGCGGCACGGTTCCACGCGCCGGGCGACGTCCGGTTGGAGGACGTGCCCGAGCCGTCCGCCGGCCCGGACGACGTCCTCATCCGGGTGCGGGCCTGCTCGATGTGCGGCACCGACGTGAAGATCAGCCGATACGGCCACCAGCACATCGACCCGCCCCGCACGATGGGCCACGAGATCGCCGGCGAGATCGTGGAGGTGGGGGGCGACGTGACCGGGTGGTCCACCGGCGACCGGGTCCAGGTGATCGCGGCGATACCCGACGGGCGCTGCCGGGAGTGCCTGGCCGGCCGGCAGTCCGTGTGCCCCAACCAGACGTCGATGGGCTACCACTACGACGGCGCGTTCGCAGCGTTCTGCCGGGTGCCCGCGGTGGTGCTCGCCGTCGACGGCCTGAACCGCATCCCGGACGGCGTCAGCTTCGCCGAGGCCTCGGTCGCCGAGCCGCTGGCGTGCGTCATCAACGGGCAGGAGCTGGCGAGGGTCGGCGTGGGCGACGACGTCGTCGTGATCGGCGCCGGCCCCATCGGATGTCTGCACGTCCGCCTGGCGCGCGCCGCCGGCGCTCAGCGGGTGTTCCTCGCCGACCTGAACCGCGCCCGGCTGGAGCAGGCCGAGGCACTGGTCAAGCCCGACGGTGTCGTGTGCGCAGCCGAGGTCGACCCTGTCGAAGCCGTCCTCCGGTTGACCGAGGGCCGGGGCGTCGACGTCGCCATCACCGCCACCGCCGCCGGGGCCGCGCAGGAGGGCGCCGTGCGGATGCTCGCCCGGCGGGGCCGGCTGAGCCTGTTCGGCGGGCTCCCCAAGGACGCGCCCACCATCACCCTGGACAGCAACCTCGTGCACTACCGGGAGCTCACACTCGTGGGCGCCAACGGATCGAGCCCGCGGCACAACGCGTTGGCACTCGAGCACATCGCCAGCGGTGTCGTTCCGGTGCACGATCTCATCACCCACCGGCTGCCGATGGATGACGTGTTGGAGGGCATCGAGATCGTCGCCCGTGGCGATGCCATCAAGGTGACCATCGAACCGTAGGGAGGGACGGACGTGGTGCAACGAACGGTCACGGTCGGGTCGGCGAGCGGGCTGCACGCCCGGCCGGCGGCCATCTTCGTCAAGGCGGCTGCCGCCCAGCCGGTCCGGGTGCGGGCCATCGTCGACGGTAAGAAGCCGGCCAACGCAGCCAGCATGCTCGCGGTACTGGCCCTCGGTGCCACCCAGGGCACGACCGTCACGCTCGAGGCCGACGACGACGCCGCCGGGGCGGGGCGCCAGGCGGTCGACGAGCTCGCCCAGCTGCTGGCGCGGGACCTCGACGCCGAGCCCGGCGATGGGTGAGACGCTCCGGGGCCTCGGGGTCGGCTCGGGCGTCGCCGTCGGCCCGATCGCCAAGCGCGGTGCACCACCCGAGCTGCCGGCCGCCCATCCCGTCGACGACGTCGAGACCGAGGCCCGGCGAGCACGGGACGCGCTGGTCGCGGTGAGCGCCGATCTCGCGGCCCGGGCGGTCCGCTGCACGGATCCGACGACGAAGGCGGTGCTCGACGCGCTGAGCATGATCGCCGCCGATCCGGACCTCGACGAGGAGGTGCGCTCCCTCATCGAGGCTCGCACCGACGCGCCCCACGCCCTGCACGCCGCCTTCGAGGGCTACCGGGAGCTGCTGGCCCAGGCGGGCGACTACCTCGCAGAGCGGGCCGGGGACCTCGCCGACATCCGCGATCGCGTCATCGCCATCGTGCTGGGTGTGCCCGTGCCCGGCATCCCTGACCCGGGCGAACCGTTCGTGCTCGTCGCCGACGAGCTGTCCCCCGTCGACACGGCCGCCATCGACACCAGCACCGTGCTGGCGCTCGTGACGGAGCGCGGCGGCGCGACCAGTCACACCGCCATCGTGGCCCGGTCGCTCGGACTGCCGTGCGTCGTCGCCTGCCCCGGGATCATGGCCCTACGGGACGGCACGGTCGTCGCCGTCGACGCCGCCGCCGGCACGGTGGAGGTCGGCGTCCAGGGTGCCCGACTCGTCGAGCTGCGGGCCGAAGGAGCCGACCGGGAGGCCCGGTTGGCCGCCGTGGGTGGCCCCGGCCGCACCGCCGACGGCCGAGCGGTGGCGCTGCTGCACAACATCGGCGCCGCCGCCGACCTCGACGACGTCGTTGACGCCTCGTTCGAGGGCGTCGGGTTGTTCCGGACCGAGCTGCTGTTCCTCGACCGGACCGAACGGCCGAGTGTCGCCGAGCAACGAGACGCCTACGCCCGGGTGCTGCGCGCCGCGGCCGGCCGCAAGGTGGTGGTCCGCACGCTCGACGCGGGCGCCGACAAGCCCCTTCCGTTCCTGGCGCGGCGCGCCGAACCGAACCCAGCCTTGGGTGTGCGCGGCCTCCGGCTGGCCCGCGAGCTGCCGGACCTGCTCGACGACCAGCTGCGGGCGCTCGCCGATGCGGCGAGCGACGTGCCCGGTGCCGAGGTCTGGGTGATGGCGCCCATGGTGTCCACCCCTGGGGAGGCCGCGGCGTTCGTGACCCGGGCGCGCAACGTGGGGCTCCCGAAGGCGGGCGTCATGGTCGAGGTCCCCGCCGCTGCGCTGCGGGCGCGGGAGCTGCTCGTCGAATGCGACTTCCTCAGCGTCGGCACGAACGACCTCGCCCAGTACACGTTCGCCGCCGATCGCCTGGAGAGCAGCCTGCAGGACCTGCTCGATCCGTGGCAGCCGGCCCTGCTCGGCCTGGTTGCGTCGTGCGCCGAGGCCGGCCGCCTGCTCGACCGGCCGGTGGGCATCTGTGGCGAAGCCGCTGCAGACCCGCAGCTCGCCGTCGTGTTCGCGGGCATGGGGATCACCTCGCTCTCGATGGCCGCCCGCGCCATCCCTGCGGTTCGGCTCGCACTCGCCGGCCGCACCACGGCGGAGTGCGACGAGGCCGCCAAGCTCGCCCTCGGGTCCGTCGACGCCGCCTCGGCACACGCCGTCGTGGCAGGTCGTCATCGCGGGGTGGGCTCGTAGCCACCTGCCGGTAGGACCCCCGTACCACCCGCTTCGATGTCACACCGCCGCGGCACACTGCCCTTCAGCACGCATGTCGGCGTGCTCGCTCGTCGCCCGGCAACGCCGGGCGACCCCTTCGGTCCCCTCCGTTCGGAGTGCAGCGATGAAGTTCGTGTTCCCGTCCGAGGACGAGCCGCTCGACCCGTCATGGCTCGAACCGCTCCAACTCGTGTCCGCAACGATCGCCGGCAACCACCGGTACCGGTTCTTCGACAGCAAGGACTTCATGATCATGGGCCGGGTGGTGCGATCGCCTCGCCCGAGCATCGTGCTCTACAAGCACCGGTTCACCCGCCGGTACCTCAACCTGGATGACACCGGCCGTCCCTATCGCTACGTCGCGCCCCGCGATTGCACCCGAGGCCACGGCCGCTACCTCGTCCACCGAGATCTCCGTGTCGCGCTCGATCACCTCGACCTGTGGGAGCTGCCATGGATGAAGCGTGGTCTCGACGACGAGCGATGCGGTCTCGGGTGGGACGACCGGTGGCTCCTCCACCCTGACTGGATCGAGGAGCCCGTCGCGACCGCACGCCGCACAACGAGAGGAGCACGACGTGGCCGCCTGCGCTTGGTGTAGGCGAGAGATGATCGCCGCCGCCTCGTGCTCCATCGAGGTCCTGCACCGATCCACCGTCCCCTTCCCCCTGCCACCCTTCGGCACCGAGCGGGGCTGGGGTCGGCCAACTGGCCGATGCGGCGACTGCGGGGTGCAACCCGGCGGCTTCCACCATCTCGGCTGTGACATCGCCGAGTGCCCCAACTGCAA
>JAOBWJ010000382.1 GCA_025463335.1 Acidimicrobiales bacterium | reverse complement strand
CCATCCCCACGATGCCGGCGGCGCCCCCGAGCTGCTCCCATTTCCTGTGATTCATCAGTTCCCCTTTCGGCCCGATGAACCGGCCGGGCTCGGCCGGCACCCCGATCGTCACCCCGATGCGATCAGGACACAAGATGTCGCGTTCGCTATTCGGATTCGGCGGCGTCGGCCACCTGCTCCAGCACCACCTCGTACCGCTTGAGCACGGCGTCGAGCGAGGTTCGCTCCTCCTCGACGACCGTCATCCACGCCGCCAGCGCCTCGGCCCCTGCTTCGGTCACGCCGTAGACGTGGCGCGTCGACCCCGCCGTCGGCGACGCCGACCACGACCGCAGCAACCCGTCGCCCTCGAGGTCGGCGAGGGCCCGGTAGACGCTGGGCCGGTCGAACGGGCCGAACCCCAGGCGCAGGAGGGCGTCGACCAGGCGGTACCCGTGTCGGGGCTCCTCGGACAAGAGGAGCAGCAGGGCGGGATACAGGAAGTGCCGTGGTGGCGCTTTGGAGAACTGGCACTGTGTCGGGCCGACCTGCTTGTCCATCGCGCTCACTCGCTGTCGACGGTCGTGGTGGGCCGGCGTGTGCTCGGCGAGTCAGCGATACCCTGGAAACGTCCCCGCCATCACAGGCGAGGAGGGGGGATGACGCCGCACCCGAAGAGCGACGAGACGCTCGGGCCGCTGGCCGCTGACCTCGCGTCGGCCGCCCTGGCCCTGGCCCGCCGCTTCGCTTCGGGGGCGACGCTGTGGTGCTGGTCGCCGGACGCCTCCGAGCACGCACAGCACGTCGCCGTCGAGTTCGTGCACCCGGTGATCGTCGGGAAGCGCGCCCTCCCAGCGGTTGCCGTCACTGCGGGGGACTCCGAGGCGCTCCCCATCCTCCGCTCCCTCGTGCGCGCTGGCGATGTGCTCCTCGTCGTCGCGGCCGATGCGGAGGACGACCGGGTGACGGCGGTGCTCCGACGGGCGGCGTCGTGGGGCGCAGCGACCATCTGGATCGGTGCCGGGGTCCGCCCGGGCGACGGAGACGCCGACCACGTGCTCTGGCTGGACGGCGACGTCGGGCTGGCACCCCACGACGGCCGCTTCGTCCTCGCCTACCACCTGTTGTGGGAGCTGGCCCACGTGTGCTTCGAGCACCCCGGGCTGGTGCGGGAGCAGGTCGCCGCCGACGCCCCGGTCTGCACGACGTGCGCCGACGAAGGTCGCCTGGCCGAGGTGGTCGATGTCGGCACCACCACCACGGCGACCGTCCGCACCGCGGCGGGCGTCGAAGAGATCGACACCACGCTGGTCGGCCCCGTGACTCCGGGGGACCTCGTCCTCGTGCACGCCGGCACGGCACTGACGATCGTGGACGAAGGGCGATGACCGACTTCCTCTACCCCTTCATCGAGGGCGACGAGCGCGACGCGTCGGCGTTGCTCACCGACCTGGCCAACTCGGCCGAGGCGAAAGCGACCCAGAGCAGCGCGCTGCGCGCGACCACGCTCACGGATTCGGCAGCGGCCATCGCTGCCGCGGCTGCCGCGATGGCCGAGCGGTTCGCCGCTGGCGGGCAGCTGTTCGTCTTCGGGAACGGCGGCAGCGCCACCGACGCGGCAGGCGCCGCCGCCCTGTTCGTCCGCCCGCCGAGCGGACACCCGCTCCCGGCCCGTTCGCTGGCCGCCGACGAGGCGGTGCTCACCGCCCTCGGCAACGACGTCGGCTTCGACCTCGTGTTCTCTCGGCAGCTGATCGCCTTCGCCGGTCCGACCGACATCGCCCTGGGCTTGTCGACCAGCGGCAGCTCGGAGAACCTCCTCGTCGCCTTCGGCGAGGCGCACCGTCACGGCGTTCTGACCGTCGGCCTGGCCGGCTTCGACGGCGGTCGCATGGGGGCGTCGAGCGACATCGATCATTGCATCGTCGTCCGGGCCGACAGCGTGCACCGCATCCAAGAGACACAGGCCGCGGTCGTCGTCGCGCTTTGGGAGGGGGTCCATGGCCATCGCCCGTGACGGACGCGAGGAGGCGGTGCTCGAGCGCATCGAGGCGTTTCGGCGCCGGCGACCCCGCCTGAACGACGAGGTCGTCACCCTGGCCCACGGCGCCGGGGGCAAGGCATCGGCTGCCCTGGTCGACGCAGTCTTCCTCGACGCCTTCGCCAACGACGAGCTCGGCGCGCTGGCAGACGCCGCCACCTTGACCGTCCCGGGCGGCGACCGGCTGGCCTTCAGCACCGACTCCTTCGTCGTGCAGCCCCGGTTCTTCCCGGGCGGTTCGATCGGGCACCTCGCCGTCCACGGCACCGTCAACGACCTCGCCATGGTGGGGGCCCGCCCGCAGTGGTTGTCGGCCGCCTTCGTGCTGGAAGAGGGTTTCCCCATGACCGAGCTGCGAGACATCGTGGCCGACATGGCGGCCGCGGCCACCGACGCGGGCGTTGCCATCGTCGCGGGTGACACCAAGGTCGTGAACCGGGGCGCGGCTGACGGGATGTACATCACCACGGCCGGCGTCGGGGTCATCCCGGAGCGCCGCCGGCTCGGCCCCGACATGGTGCAACCGGGAGACGTCGTGCTCGTCTCCGGCACGATCGCCGACCACGGCATGGCGGTCATGCTGGCCCGAGGCGACCTCGCCCTCGAGGCCGACATCCGGTCCGACACGGCGCCGCTCGGGCGACTCGTCGACGACCTCCTTGCCGCCGCCCCCGGCACCCGTTGGCTGCGCGACCCCACCCGGGGCGGCGTCGGCACCGTGTGCAACGAGCTGGCCCTGGCCACCGGCCTGGCCGTGGTGCTCGACGAGACGAAGCTGCCGGTGGCCCCGGCCGTCAACGGCGCCTGTGACCTTCTCGGCATCGACCCTCTGTACGTCGCCAATGAAGGCAAGCTCGTCGCCGTCGTGGCGCCCGACGAGGTCGACGCCGCGCTGGGCGCGCTGCGGGCCCACCCGCTCGGCCGGGCCGCGGCGATCATCGGCGAGATCCACGCCGATCCCCCACGGCTCGTCGTGCTCCTCACGACCTTCGGGGGGACCCGCATCGTCGACATGCTGGTAGGCGACCCGCTGCCCCGGATCTGTTGACCACGACGACCCTCACCCGCTGTCGCATCACCGTGCGGGGCACGGTGCAGGGCGTCGGGTTCCGCCCCTTCGTCTACCGGAACGCGCTCGAACTGGGGCTCACCGGCTTCGTGCGCAACGACAGCGCCGGGGTGGTCATCGAGGTCGAGGGGGCGGAGCTGGCGGTCGAGGAGCTGAGCCGCCGCCTGGTCGACGAGCCGCCTCCGCTCGCCATCGTGGCCTCGATCGAGGTCGCGACCATCGACGTGGCCGGCGGCCACTCCTTCGAGATCGTCGCCACCTCGACCGGTGGACCGCCGGCCGTGCCGGTGAGCGTCGACAGCGCCACGTGCGCGGCGTGCCTGGCCGAGGTCGACGACCCGGCCGACCGGCGGTATCGCTATCCGTTCACGAACTGCACCGACTGCGGCCCCCGCTACACGATCACCCTCGCCGTGCCCTACGACCGGTCGGCCACGACCATGGCCGGCTTCGCGATGTGCGCCCAGTGCCAGGCGGAGTACGACGACCCGGCGGATCGACGCTTCCACGCCCAGGCCAACGCCTGTCCCCGCTGCGGGCCTCGCCTGCAGTGGTGTCGTCCCGACGGCACCGGCCGACTCGTCGGCGACGACGCCCTCGACGCCGCCGTGACGGCGTTGCTCGACGGCGGGATCATCGCGGTGAAGGGCATCGGCGGCTACCACCTCGCCACCGATGCCACCGATGAGGCGGCGGTCGCGGCGTTGCGGGGCCGCAAGGCGCGCGACGACAAACCGTTCGCGGTGATGGTGGCCGACCTGGCCGCCGCCGAGGCGCTGTGCCTTCTCGACCCGGACGCCCGCGCCGCCATGGCGTCGCCGAGCCGCCCGATCGTCATCGCTCCCCGTCGGCCCGACGCGTCGGTGGCGACCGGTGTCGCCCCCGACTCGGCCGAGCTCGGCGTCTTCCTCCCGTACACGCCGCTGCACCACCTGCTGGTGGGCGAGCTCCGGAGGCCGCTGGTCATGACGAGCGGGAACCCCAGCGACGAGGCCATCGCCCACGACGACGACGACGCGATCGCCCGCCTCGGCCCGATGGTCGACGCCTTCCTGTTGCACGACCGCCCCATCCACGTTCGCTGTGACGACTCCGTGGCCCGGCTCCGCCCCGGGCGGGGCGTCCAGCTGCTGCGCCGGTCCCGCGGCTACGCGCCCGAACCCCGACCGTTGCCGGTCGCGGCCCGACGGCCGATCCTGGCCGTGGGTGCCGAGCTCAAGAACACGGTGGCGGTGACCACGGGCCCGGCCGTCGTGGCCAGCCACCACATCGGGGACCTCGAGCACCTGGCGACCTACCGCTCGTTCCTGCATGCGGTCGACCACCTGTGCCACCTCCACGGCGTCGTGCCGGAGGTGGTCGCCCACGACCTCCACCCGGAGTACCTGTCGACCAAGTTCGCCGTCGACCTCGACCTCGAGACCTGTCCCGTGCAGCACCACCACGCCCACGTCGCGTCGTGCCTGGTCGAGCACGGCCACACCGGACCGGTCATCGGCGTCGCGTTCGACGGTCTCGGCTACGGCACCGACGGCACGCTGTGGGGTGGCGAGTTCCTGGTGGCCGACCTGCGCGGCTTCGAGCGGGTCGGGCACCTGGCGCCGGTGACCATGCCCGGCGGCAGCGCGGCCATCCGGGAGCCGTGGCGCATGGCAGTGGCGTGGGCTGGGGCGGCCGGTGTCGAGGCCCCCTTCGACGATGCCCGCCTCGCTGCGGTGGCTGATCTGGCGGCCCGAGGGCAGGGACCGGTCACGACCAGCATGGGGCGGCTGTTCGACGCGTTGGCCTGCCTGCTCGGGCTGCGCACGACCGTGACCTACGAGGCCCAGGCCGCCATCACGCTCGAGCAGGCCGCTCGCACCATCGAGCGGGCCGAGGCGCCGACCTACCCGGTGGCCGTCGACACCGACGACGGCCAGCTCGTGCTCGATCCGAGGCCGCTCATCGCCGCCGCCGTGGCCGACCGGACCGCCGGCACGCCGGTCGCCGTCGTAGCCGCCGGTGTTCACGAGGCGATCGGGCGGGCGGCGGCCGACGCGGCCGAGTGCCTCGCTCGCCGGCATGGCCTGGCGACGGTCGCGCTCAGCGGCGGGGTGTTCCAGAACGTGCGGCTCAGCGAGATCGTCGAGGAACGGCTGACGGCCGCGGGCTTGGCGGTCCTCGTACACCGGCAGGTGCCGGCCAACGACGGCGGCATCTGCATCGGGCAGGCCGCCGTTGCCGCTGCCCGCTGAGCGGAGTGGGTGGAAAACCCACGCATTTACGTCCTGCCCCCACGGGATGACGATTTCCGTGCGCGTCGCCTGCTCCTTCGACACTTGGAGGTCTGCCGTGTCCGTGACCGAGGCTCCGCAGGACGAGCTCGTGGTCCACGTGCTGTGGATCAACGCCGGCCTCAGCTGCGACGGCGACTCCGTCGCGCTGACGGCGGCGACGCAGCCCACCATCGAGGAGATCGCCCTCGGGGCACTCCCCGGGCTGCCGAAGGTCGCCGTCCACTGGCCGCTGATCGACTTCGAATGCGGCCCGAACGGCGGCGCCGATGACTTCCTGGAGTGGTTCTTCAAGGCCGACCGGGGCGAGCTCGATCCGTTCGTGCTCGTGGTCGAGGGGTCGATCCCGAACGAAGCCATCAAGCAGGAGGGCTACTGGTGCGGGTTCGGGAACAACCCGGAAACCGGCCAGCCCATGACGACCAGCGAGTGGCTCGACCGGCTGACGCCGAAGGCCCTGGCGGTCGTGGCGGTCGGGACATGTGCCGCCTATGGCGGCATCCACGCCATGGCCGGGAACCCGACGGGCGCCATGGGCGTGCCCGACTACCTCGGCTGGGACTGGAAGTCGAAGGCCGGCCTCCCGATCGTGTGCGT
>JAOBWJ010000351.1 GCA_025463335.1 Acidimicrobiales bacterium | reverse complement strand
CACGCAGCCACGAAGTCACGCACGAACTTCTCCTTCGAGTCGTCGCTTCCGTAGACCTCCGCGTAGGCACGGAGCTGCGAGTGCGAGCCGAAGACGAGGTCGGCGGCGGTGGCGGTCCACCTGACGTCGCCCGTGGCGCGCTCACGACCCTCGAACACGTTCTCCGCCGAGGCCGACGTCTTCCATTCGGTGCTGCCGTCGAGCAGGTTCACGAAGAAGTCGTTGGTCAGCGTCCCGGGCCGGGTGGTGAAGACCCCGTGCGCGGACTGCCCGGTGTTGGCGTTCAGGGCACGCATGCCACCGACG
Source organism: Acidimicrobiales bacterium (assembly GCA_025463335.1). Taxonomy (GTDB): domain Bacteria; phylum Actinomycetota; class Acidimicrobiia; order Acidimicrobiales; family CADCSY01; genus RYN-34. The sequence goes on along the minus strand of JAOBWJ010000351.1, from coordinate 19,441 downwards.
AGCACCGTCATCTCGGGAGCGGTCAGCGCCAGCAGGTTCGCCTTGTCGAGCAGCCGGGTCTCCGCCGGCAACTTGTCGCCGGGTCGGAAGTGGTTGCGGAACCCGTCGGCGATCGGTTCGAGCACGGCGAACGCCTCCACGTCGGTCAGGTCCGGCGAGGCGTCGGTGCGCCCCGGAGCGAAGGGCACCGTGACGTCGTGGCCGGCGTCCCTTGCCGCCTGCTCGACCGCCGCGCAGCCGCCCAGGACGATGAGGTCGGCGAGCGACACCTTCTTCCCGCCGGACTGCGAGGCGTTGAAGTCCTGCTGGACCTGCTCGAGGGTCTGGAGCACCTTGGCGAGCTCGCCGGGATCGTTGACCTCCCAGTCCTTCTGCGGGGCGAGGCGGATCCGCGCCCCGTTGGCGCCGCCGCGCTTGTCGGTGTCGCGGTAGGTCGCCGCCGACGCCCAGGCGGTGGTGACCAGCTGGGAGACGGACAGCCCCGACGCGAGGAGTGTGCCCTTGAGGGCCGCGACATCGTCGTCGCCGATCAGCTCGTGGTCGACCGCGGGAACCGGGTCCTGCCACAGCAGCGGCTCCGGAACCCACGGACCGAGGTAACGCGAGACGGGACCCATGTCGCGGTGCAGCAGCTTGAACCAGGCCTTGGCGAACGCGTCGGCGAGCTGGTCCGGGTTCTCCAGGAATCGGCGCGAGATCGGCTCGTAGATCGGGTCGACGCGCAGCGCGATGTCCGTCGTCGCCATCATCGGGGCGTGCCGGACCGACGGGTCGTGCGCGTCGGGCACGAGGTCCGCCCCTGCGCCGTCCTTCGGCCTCCACTGGTACGCGCCGGCCGGGCTGGTGGTCACCTCCCACTCGAAGCCGAACAGCGTCTCGAAGTAGCTGTTGTCCCAGGTGGTGGGGGTGGGCGTCCACGCGCCCTCCAGCCCGCTGGTGATGGTGTCCCTGCCCTTGCCGGTGCCGAAGGTGTTCCTCCAGCCGAGGCCCTGGTGGTCGACGGGGCAGCCCTCGGGCTCGGGCCCGACCAGCTCGGGGTCCCCGGCGCCGTGGCACTTACCGAACGTGTGGCCACCGGCGATGAGGGCGACGGTCTCCTCGTCGTTCATCGCCATGCGCCGGAAGGTCTCCCGGATGTCCCTGGCCGAAGCCAGTGGATCCGGGTTGCCGTTGGGCCCCTCCGGGTTCACGTAGATCAGGCCCAACTGCACGGCCCCGAAGGGAGCGGCGAGCTCCCGATCGCCGCTGTAGCGCTCGTCGCCGAGCCACGTGTCCTCCTGGCCCCAGAAGATTTCCTCGGGCTCCCAGATGTCCTCTCGCCCGAAGCCGAAGCCGAACGTCTTGAACCCCATCGACTCGAAGGCCACGTCACCGGCGAAGACCAGGAGGTCGGCCCACGAGATCTTCCGCCCGTACTTCTGCTTGACCGGCCAGAGCACCCGGCGCGCCTTGTCGAGGTTGGCGTTGTCGGGCCAGCTGTTGAGGGGGGCGAACCGCTGGGCACCGTCACCGCCACCGCCCCGGCCGTCCTCGATGCGGTACGTGCCGGCTTGGTGCCACGCCATGCGGATGAGGAGCGGCCCGTAGTGCCCGTAGTCGGCCGGCCACCAGTCCTGCGACGTCGTCATCGCCTCGACGAGGTCGCGCTTCAGTGCGTCGAGGTCGAGGGTCGCGAACGCCGCCGCGTAGTCGAAGTCCTCGTCCATCGGGTTGGACCGGGGCGAGTGCTGGTGGAGCACCTGCAGGTCGAGCTGGTTCGGCCACCAGTCCTGGTTGGACATGGGCCGATGGGCCTTGGGGGTCGGGGCCGCGATTGCCGGGTTCTCGCTCTCGCTGTGGCTCTCAGTCAAGACGGACTCCTCTCGCTGGGTTCCTTCTGTTGGCTCGTGGCGGCGAACGCGGTTGCGACGCACTCGGGACATCGGCCCCAGTAGACGACCTCGGCCTCGTCGATCTCGTAGTCCGCGTCCTCGGCGGCCATGAGGCAGGGCGTGTACCCCACCGCACAGTCCGCGGGCGACCCGGCGGGCTGGATGCGCCGCAGGACGGCCAGGCGCTGGGCCGTCACCTGGAGGCCGTGCCGACAGAGAAGCACCTCGCTCTCGACGGACGTCCCGCCGCCCATGACGACAGCCTACGGCCGATGCTGGGATGAGTCGAGATCTGGCTGGATACCCAGTTCCCGACGAGATCGTCATCCGGTCGATGAGCGGATCGCGCACGTCGTCGTCGGAAAATACGACCTTGCCGGTGTGCCCTCCCGGCTGGATACTCGCCGTTGGAGGTCGAGCGCGGAGGCGAGCCATGAACGATCCCGGAGCCGACAAGGTGGCCGAGAGGACGCGGATCTTCGAGATCGAGGACGCCTGCGTGTTCCGAGGAGCGGGGAGGGGACCGACTCCCGACGAGGAGGCGGCCGCCGAGCGGTGGGGGCCGCTCTCCCCGTCGACCGCGAGGGCGTACAGCGAGATGCTCGGCCGGGGGGCGTGGCAGCGGGGCGAAGGTCGGCCCGGCCTCTAGCCGCTACTCACCCTGCGGGGCGCCGGCGGGGCGTGGCTGCAACCACTGTCCCGACAGAGACGATCAGACCTCAGGCGGCGGGGGCTCCATCCCCCAGGTGACCATGCCCCGCTCGATCATGCGGATGGTCTCCTCCACCACCATGACTCGGGCGTAGCGCTTCGACTCGGCCGGGACGGCGATCCACGGGGCGGCCGGATGGTTGGTGCGCTCGAGCATGTCTTCGGTGGCCCGCTCGTACTCGGCGCGCTTGGCCCGGTTGCGCCAGTCCTCGTCGGTGAGCTTCCACCGCTTGAGCGGGTCCTGGGCCCGCTGCTCGAAGCGGCGCTCCTGCTCCTCCTGGCTGATGTGGAGCCAGAACTTGCCGAGCAGCATCCCCTCGGCGCACAGCGTCCGCTCGTAGTCGACGATCTCGTCGTACGCCCGAGTCCATTGCTCGGTGCTGGCGAACCCTTCGACCCGCTCGACGAGCACCCGGCCGTACCACGATCGATCGAAGATCGTCATCCCTCCCCAACCGGGGAGCTTGGGCCAGAACCGCCAGAGGAAGTGGTGGCGCAGCTCGTCGTGATCGGGCGCAGATGCCTGGGTGACCCGCACGTGTCGCGGATCGAGCGGCTGGACCAGACGCTTGATGCAGCCACCCTTGCCCGAGGCATCCCAGCCTTCGAAGACGATGCACACCGGCGGGCCGAGCTTGCCGCCGATGTGGCCACCGAGCATGAGTCGCAGGTGGAGCAGCCGGCGGTGGGCCACGGCGAGGCGGTCCTCCTCCTCCGACTTGCTGATCAAGAGGGAGAGATCCAGTTCATCCAGCCGACCCACGCTCGACAGACTGGCACGGACGGCGTCAGCGGTCGTGCAAGGCCTCCCAGTACAACCCTCAGCCGCCGGCCGCGACCAGCACGTAGTCGGTGGCGAAGCCGAGCACGAGGCCCAGGAACACGCACCACATGACGACCTCGGCGAACCCCTGACGGGCGGCGACCTTCAGAAGTTGCACGACCACGTACAGGATCGACCCGGCGGCAAGCGCCAGGAAGAGGAGGAAGACGGTGTCGTTCACGAACGAGTTGCCGACCACGGTGCCCAGGAACGTGGGCACACCGCCGATGGCACCCATCGTCAGCAGGAAGCGCCAGCTCGGCCGCTCCTCTTCACCGGCCAGCGGCCCGACGATGCCGAAGCCCTCGGTGGCGTTGTGCAGGCCGAACCCGATGATCAGGAGCAGGGCGAGGTTCAGCTGTCCGCTGGCCGCCGACTGGCCGATGGCCAGGCCCTCGGAGAAGTTGTGGAGGCCGATGCCCACGGCGATCAGCAGGGCCAGGCGGTACGACGGGGCCATCCCCCGGACGCCGGCGAGGGCGTCACCAACGGCGCCGCGGCCGCTCACCCAGCGGTCGTAGTACACGAGCCCGACCAGGCCCAGGGCGACACCGCCGGCGAAAACGGCGGCCAGGCCGGCGAAGCGCCACCAGGTGCCCTGGCCGTCGACGGCGGCGAGGAGCGCCGATTCCACCGGCTCGTTGGCGTGGGCCAGCACGTCGAAGACGAGGAAGACCAGGATGCCGATGGCGGTGGCGTTGAGCCCGGCCCGGAGTCGGGGCGCCGGGTTTCGCAGCCGCCCCAGCGGGAGCCCGAGGAAGATCGTCAGTCCGGCGATCGCCGCCAGCACGAACAGACGACCGGTCGACAGCTCCACGGCGGCGAACATCGGGGCATGTTCGGTGACCCTCACACGGAAGTCAAAGCACCCTCACGCTCGACGTTGTCATGACGATGCCAGGCGAGACGGGCGACCACCGCCGCCGCCTCGAGGATGATCGACCGATCGAGCTTCGACGTGCCCTGCACGCGGTCGGCGAACCGGATCGGGACCTCGACGATCGTCCCGCCCGATCGGAAGGTGCGGTAGGCCATCTCGACCTGGAACCCGTAGCCGTCGGCTCGAACCTGCTGGGCCGCCAGCTGGTCGAGCATCGTTCCCCGCCAGACGCGGTAGCCAGACGTGCTGTCCGACACATGGAGACCGAGGAGCACGGAGGCGTAGATGTTGCCCAACCGTGACAGGACGCGGCGACTCCAGGGCCAATCGACCACGTGACCCCCCGGCCGGTACCGCGACCCGACCACGAGATCGGCGCCAAGGGCCGAGGCCGCCAGCATCGCCGGTAGGTCGACCGGGTCGTGGGACAGGTCGGCGTCCATCTGGACAACGGTCCCGTACCCGCGGTGCCGGGCCCAGGCGAAGCCGTCGCGGTACGCGCTTCCAAGGCCCTCCTTCGCCGCCCGGCGCAGGAGGTGCACACCGCCCAACTCCAGCCCGACGGCCTCGGCCACCTCGGCGGTGCCGTCGGGGCTGCCGTCATCGACGATGAGCACCTCCGCCGTAGGCACCACCCCGCGGATCGCTCGAAGCAGGCGCTCGATGTTGTCGCGCTCCTCGTAGGTGGGGACCACGACCAGGATCTCACCAGAAGCCATGACCCAAACCTACGGAGGCCTTGGTTCGGTGCCGGCAAGGCCGAGGTGATGGGACGGCAAAAACCGGCCGGTCAGCCCAGGGGCACGATGAACTCGAAGACCGTGCCCCCCGGGCCGTTGCGCTTGAGCACGAGACGGCCGCCCTCGGCCTCGGCCAGGCGACGGGCGAGGGCCAGCCCGATTCCAGTGCCCCGTGCCTCGGGCTGGCGCCGGACGAAGAGGTTGTCGGGATGCCTGATGCCCGGCCCGTCGTCGCTGACGGTCACGCTCACCGCACCGTGGTGGGCCCGTGCGGCGACCACCACGTCGCCCGCACCATGCAGCCGGGCGTTGCCCACGAGCACGTCGAGCACGTGGCTCACGGCTGCGTCGGACACCCTGACCGGCGGGAGGGCCCATGCTCGCTCCGACACCAGCCGGCGGCGGTCGCCGGTCAGTGCCGTCTCCCACCGGCGGACCAACTGGTCGAGCGTGCGGCCGAGGTCGATGGGATGGCGCTCAGGCGAGGTTTCACGGGCCAGCACGAGGAACTCGTCGATCGTGCGCTCGAGTCGCTCGATCTCCGTCAACGCCTCCTCGAGGGCATCGGTCGGATCGGCCCGAGGATGGGCGAGCTCGCTCTCGACGGTGAGGCGGAGGGCCGCCAGCGGGCTGCGCAGCTGGTGTGAGGCGTCGGCACTGAACGCCTGCTCGCGGGCGATGAGATCACTCAGCCGCGCGGCCGTCGTGGTCAGGGCGGCGGCGACCTGATCGACCTCGGGTAGGCCGGTGCGATGGGTCGACGCCGTGAAGTCGCCGTCGCCGATCCGGGTGGCATCCTCGACGAGGTCGGCCAGCGGCCGGGTGAGGCGGCGGGCCAGCGCCAGGGCGATGAAGAAGGCGACGACATCCGCCATCAGGGCCAGCCCCGCAAGGCGGATCCACAGCGCATGCAGGCGCGCCCGACCTGAGCTGAGCGGTTCCGACGCTCGCACCACACTCTCGACCCCGCTTGGACCGATCACCGGGACGGCCGTCAGCAGGTTGCCGTTGACGCGGGTTTCGACGATGCGATCGCGGAAGGCCGTCCGAGCCTCGGACTCGAGTTCGGTCGGACCGCTGCCGTCGACCCGCCGCCCCTGAAGGTCGTAGAGCCCAACCCGCTGCTCGCGCTCGAGTCCCTGCGGCAGCGGCGGCGTGGCCAGCCGCGCGGTGTCGGCCCGGGCGGCAACGAGCGCGGCCACTCGCGTGATCTCTCGGCGGTCCTGATCGATCTGGCGCCGTTCGAGGGCGACAGCCAACGGAAGGGCGAAGAGCAACACGGCCAGGACCACCACCGTCGTCATGGCCGCCACGACCCGTCGCCTCACGGGCGCTCCAAGCGGTAGCCCACGCCGCGGACCGTCGTGATGCGGCTCGGCCCGTGGGTGGGGTCGATGCGCCGACGCAGAGCGGCGATGTGGACGTCGAGGGTCTTGGTGCCGCCGAACCAGTGGCTGTCCCACACGTCGCTCATCAGCGTCTCACGGCGGACGACCGAACCCGGTTCGTCGGCCAGCCGGGCGAGGAGGTCGAACTCCTTCGGCCGCAGCAGGACCTCTTCGCCGGCCACGTGGACCCGGCGGGAGCCGGGATCCAGCTGCAGGTCGCCCACCTCCACTGCCTGTTGCCGCCCGACCACCCCGACGCGGAGCTGGGCCCGGATGCGGGCCAGCAGCTCGGCCAGCCGGAAGGGCTTGGCCACGTAGTCGGTCGCCCCGGCGTCGAACCCCAGCACCACGTCGATCTCGTCGGTGCGGGCCGTCAGCATGAGGACCCGCAGTCCGGCGTGCTGCTCGAGCAGCTCCCGGCACAGACCCAGGCCGTCGCCGTCGGGCAGCCCCCGGTCGAGCACGACCAGGTCGGGCACGCCCTCGAGAGCTCGGGCCTCGGCGATGGACGCGGCCCACTGGGCTCGGTAGCCCTCGGCCAACAGCGTGCGAAGGAGGGCGGCCCCGATCGACCGGTCGTCCTCTACCAACCAGATGGAGGCGTCGCTCACCGCTCGATGGTCGCGCCGTCGGTGAGGGCGGCAACCGCGGGCGAGGTTTTTGCCTCATGCTTGCCTTCCGCGCACCAGGCGCTGTGCTCGCACTTCATACCTTCGCCACATGCACCGCACGCTGGCCATCTGGACGCTGGTCGTCGCTGTTGCATGGCTGGTCCACCCGCCGTCGAGCTCCTGGCACTACTTCCATGACGCTGGGGGCCTGCTCGTCGGCCAGGGGTCGGCGCGCTCGGGACCCGGCGGTTTGCACCTCTGGCGCAGCCACCCGGAGTTCCAGTTCGGCCCGGCCACGGTGGTGGTGGCCCTGTTCCTCCGAGGTCTCGCCGGCGCCAACGATGCCTGGGCAGCCCGCCTCCTCATGGCCCCGCTGGCCCCCCTCATGGTCTGGCTGCTGGAGGACGCCACCCTCGCCCTGCGGCCTCCGTCCGAAGGCGCCAAGGTGCGGCGGACCGCCCTCGTCGCCGGCCTCGTCCTCGTGCCGATCTGGGACTGGCTCGCCCTGGGGTCGCTCCACCTCGATGACGCACTGGCCATGGGCTGCGCCGGCCTGGCGGTATGGGCCGTGGCGCGCCGTCACCCGCTCGTGGTGGCCATGGCGTTGGGCGTGGCGGCCAACGCCAAACCCTGGGCGGTGGTCTTCCTCCCGCTGGTGTGGGCCGTGCCGACCGGCGAGCGACGCCGCGCCGCCACCATCGCCGTGGCCGTTGCCGTGCTGCCATGGGTGCCGTTCTTCATCCGGGCGCCGGGCACGCTCCAGGCCTTGCGGTCCTTCCGAATCCCGACCATGGCCGTCTCGGCGCTGCACGTCCTCGACGCCGGCTCGCGCATGACGCCCGGTTGGGACCGCCCCACGCAGCTCGTCCTCGGCGCGGGTCTCGCCGTGCTCGCCGTCCGTCAGGGCCGATGGGCGGGAGCGCTGCTGGTCGGAGTCGCCGTGCGCCTCCTGCTCGATCCGGGCGCCCACCTCTACTACACGGCCAGCCTGGTCGTCGCCGCCCTGATCTGGGACCTGCTCGGCTCCCGGAAGGCGGTGCCATGGGCCACGGTCCTCACCGCCGCCGCCCTCCAACTGCCCCGCTTGGTGGGTGCGCCGGCCGCGGTGAGCGGCTGGCTCCGCGTGCTGGCCACGGTCGGCGCGATCGTCGCCGTCTTTGCCGCTCCGGCACCTGCCCGGCCGGCGGCGCCGGAGGCGGTTCCCGTCCCCGCTCCTCGGGAAACGATGCCGGCATGAACGTCACCCTGGCGCTGCTGTCCGCGCTCGCCTTCGGCAGCGGGATGGCGCTCCAGCAGCGCACCGCTCGCGACATCCCGTTCGAACACGCGCTGCGGGCGTCGATGGTCCGCCGCCTCCTCGGGCGCAAGATCTGGCTGGCAGGCATCACCGTGAGCGGCGTCGGGTTCCTGCTCCAACTCGCCGCGTTGCGCAACGGCTCCCTGGTCGTCGTCCAACCCATCGTCACCTCGGCGCTCGTGGTCTGCCTCGCAGCCACCGCCTGGTACGACCGGGCGCCGCTCGGGCGTCGGTCCTGGGGCGCGATCGTCGCCGTCGTGTCCGGCGTGGCCGTGTTCCTGTGGGCCGGCACCGCCCACCAGGCGGTGACCCGGACGTTGTCGACCCCCGCCCTGCTGGCCGCGTCGGCCGTGCTGGCCACGCTCGTGGTGGCGTGCACCCGCCAGGCCCGGGGCGGCAACGGCACGGCCCGGGCGTTGGCCGTCGGCGCTGCCGCCGGCCTCGGCAACGCCTACGTCGCCGTGCTGGCCCGGGGCGGTGCCGACATCCTGCGCCACGGTGTGCCGGCGCTTGTTCGCTCGCCCTACCCGTACGCTCTGGGAGTCGCCGCCATCGTGACCGTCCTGCTGGTCCAGGCGATGTACCAGGCGGGGAGGCCCACGTTGTCGTTGCCGCTGGCCACCATGAGCGAGGCTGCGGGCAGCCTGGCGCTCGCCATCGCCGTGCTCAACGAGCGTCCCGTCCTCACCGGCATCCGCGGTGCGGTGGCGGTCCTCGGCTTCGTCGCCGCCCTCGTTGGACTGGCCGACCTCAGCCGCGACGAGGGCCGCGTACTGGCAGAGGTGCGCTCGCCGTGATCGCGAGGGAACCAGCCGTGGTCCGGCTCCGCGTCGGCCCATGAGGTCCCTGGCCGTGGCCGGCGTCCTCGGCCTTCTCGCCGGGTGCTCCTCGGAACTCGCGGCACCCACGCACGAGTCGGCCGCGAGCAGGTCCACGGCCACGACCACGACCACGACGACGGCCACGACCACGACCAGGGCCCGGGCGACGACCGGCAACATCTACCGCGCCGCCTCGGCCGGCGACCTCGACCCGGCCGTGGTCCACGACCCGGCCCGGGTGTACGTGCCCAACAGCCTGGACGGCACGGTGAGCGTCATCGACCCCGCGACCCGCCGCGTGATCGACACGTTTCCCACCGGACGGGTTGCCCAGCACGTGGTGCCATCGCACGACCTGCGCACCCTGTGGGTCAACAACAACAGCGGCTCGCTCACCCCCATCGACCCGGCGACTGGTCGGCCCGGGCCCACCCGCACGATCGACGACCCGTACAACATGTACTTCACGCCCGACGGCCGCTTCATGATCGTGGTGGCCGAGGCCCGGGAGCGTCTCGACTTCCGCGATCCCCACACGCTCGTCCTCCACGACGCCGTACGGGTGCCGTGCAAGGGCGTGAACCACATCGACTTCGCCGCCAACGGCAGCTACTTCCTCGCCACGTGCGAGTTCCAGGGGCGGATCATCAAGGTGGACACGGCCACCCATCAGCTGGTCGACACGCTCGACCTGCCCCACGCCTCGATGAGCCAGCCCCAGGACGTCCGGCTGGTCCCGTCGGGTCGGTTCTTCTACGTGGCCGACATGATGCAGAACGGCGTCCATGTCATCGATGGCGACCAACTGACCAGGATCGGGTTCCTCCCCACCGGGCCCGGCACTCACGGCGTGTACCCGAGCCGCGACGGCAGCCGCATGTACATCACCAACCGCGGCAGCAACACCATGCCTGGTCCACCTCGCGGCCCGGGCAGCGTCGCTGTCGTCGATCCCGAGGTCGGCGAGCTCGGTTCGGTGGTGGCCAGGTGGCCGATCCCGGGCGGCGGCAGTCCCGACATGGGCAACGTGTCGGCCGACGGCAGGGAGCTCTGGTTGGCGGGACGGTTCGACAGCGAGGTGTACTGCCTCGACACCACGACGGGGGCCCTGCTGGCCCGCATCGGTGTCGGTGCCGGGCCGCACGGCCTGACGGTGTGGCCCCAGCCCGGCCGATACTCGCTCGGTCACACCGGGAACATGCGTTGACGTGATCCGCCGAGCCGTCCTCACGGTGGTCCTGGTGAGTGCCGTTGCCACCTTCGTCGGCGCCCGACCGGTGGCTGCCGCGACCGTGCGACCCCCGGTGGTGGTCATCTTCGTGCACGACTCCATGTGGTCGTTGATGCCGCCGACCATCGAGTCGTGGGCCACCGCCAACCTGTCCCTCCACTCGGCCGGCGACGGCCAGCAGGCGATGGACTCCTACCTGAGCATCGGCAAGGGCGGCCGTAGCGGCGGCCTGGGCACCGCGGTCGGTGCCGGACCCGTCGACCTGCAAGGAGACGTGCTTCGCCTCCTGGAGTGGCCGGCGTTCGTGGCGCACGACCGCGGGCTCCACTTCCCCGGACAGTTGGGCCAGTTCGGGCAGACGCTGCGAGACCGCCACATCGCGTCCGAGCTCGTCGTCACCACGGACCTCGAGGTGGCCGGCGCGCTGGCGGACCATTCCGGCGTGGTCGACCACGTCAGCTTCGGCGGCTCGGTGGCGGTGGACGCTGCGGTCAAGCGGGGCACGACGCCCCTGGTGATGGCGGAGACCGACTACACCGGGGTGCCCAGCATGCTCGAGGCCGCCGGCTCGTCGTGCACCGTCGTGGTCAGCAGCTCGATGCCTCAGCGCTCCCACCACCTCGGCGCCTTTGCCGCTTCGCCAGCGTGCGGCCTCGGCCAGGGCCGCCTGCGCTCTCCCACCACCCGCCAGACCGACTACCTCGTGCTGGCCGACGTGGCTCCCACGATCCTGGATCTGCTGGGTACGGCTCCGGCCGCGCACGTCGAGGGCAACGCCGTCCGACCGGAACCTGGCCACCGGTCGATCGCCTGGTTCGAGGCCGTGGACCGACGGGCCGGTGTCGCCCGGCAAGCGGCGCGGCCGTTTCTCGAGCTGCTCCTCGCCGGCACGCTGCTCGGCCTCGTCACCACGGCGGTGGCCGTGCGTCACCGTCGGCGCGTGGCGGCCACCCTCCTCGCCCTGCCCGTGTCCACCTTTCTGATCAACCTCGTCCCCTGGTGGCGGGCCGGCCCCAGGGTCGGCATGCTCGCCGCCGTCGCCCTGGCCGCCGCACTCGGCGTCATCGCCCGCCGGGCCGTCGGTGACCGGCCGGCGGCGGTGACGGCTTGCCTCGCCGGCCTCACGGCGGTCGTGCTCGGACTGGACGCGGCGACCGGCGGCCATCTCCAGCTCAACTCGGTGCTGGCCAACAACGCCCTCGGCGCCGGACGGTTCACGGGCATGGGCAACGTGCCCTACGGCTTCTTCATGGCCGCGTGCCTCGTGCTGATGGCGCTGGCCTTCGATCGGTGGGGGCGTCGAGCATTTCCCGCGGCGCTGGCCTTGGCGGTCGGCGCCGTGGTGGTCGACGGTGCCCCCATGCTCGGTGCCGACGTCGGTGGGGTGCTCGCCGCCGTCCCGGCCTTCGCCCTCGTCCTGGCGACCTGGCGCCGATCCCTCCCCCTGCGGCGACTGGCGCCGTTGCTCGTCGGTGGCGTCGTCGTGGTGGCGATGTTCGCGGCCTTCGACCTGAGCCGTCCGGCCGCGGCTCAGACCCACCTGGCCCGAGCGCTGTCGAGTGGTGACCTGGCCGGCACCGTGCTGCGCCGGGAGAACAACGCCCTCGACAGCTTCCGTGGCAACCCGTTCTTCGACCTGGCCATGGTCGCCGCAGCCGGGCTTTGGTTGGAACGCAACCGCCTGTCGAGTTCGCGGCCGCTACGCGTCGGGCTGGCCGGCGTGGCCACCGTCGCCATCCTCGGCACGTCGCTCAACGACTCCGGTGTGGCCGTAGCCGGAGCCGTGGCCGCGGTGGCCTGGCCGGCGTACCTGCTGCTGCTGGGTCCCCTCATCACGCCGCCTCCACAGCCGGATGCGGCTGCGGCACGGTCAGCCACGTCACCAGCACGGTGAGGCTGACGAACAAGAACAGGACCACATCATTGGGCGACGTGCCGTCTGGCAGAACGAGGAAGGGCAGGACTGCCGAGACCCACACCAGTACAGGCAGGGCCCGGCCTGGACCGGCCGCCGCCAGCAGCACAAGGCCCCACAGCAGGTACCACGGCTGCACGACCGGCCCGAGGATGACCACGACCAACATGCTGGCGGCGAGCATCCGCCCGCTCCCGAGACGGTGTCGCAGTGCGAACAGCACTGCCACCACGACCAGGGCGGCGGCAACGCCGACCAGCCGCGAAGCGGTCAGCGCCACCGGGCCGGCACCGAGCCGGTCTGCGATGGCGCCGACCGCGGTCGACGGCGAGAGCGATGTGCGGACGCGCCCAGTGGAGCCGACGGCGGTGACCCAACCCCACCCGTAGCCGACCGCTGCAGTCACCACGAGGAACGTCCCGCCGGCCACGGCCGCGGCAACCACCGCTGCCTTCCGACGGTCGGCGCCGCGTCGGGTCGCGAGCTGATCGGCGACCAGGTAGATCACGCCCAGGAGCGCCGGGATCTTGACCGCCGCGGCCAGGGTGCACAGCACCAGTCCGACCGTGGGCCGGCCCTCGGCGGCGACAGCCAGCCCGGCCACCAGCAGTCCGATCATGAGGGCCTCGTTGTGGGCCCCACCCACCAGGTGGATGAGCAGCAACGGGTTGAGCAACGCCAACCACAGCGCCACCGGCTCTGATGCGCCGTGGGCGCGGGCGAGGCGGGGCAGGAACACGGCAACCAGGGCGACACCGACCAGGGCCACCAGCCGCATCCCGAAGACGGCGGACATCACGTTGGGGGCGACGTGGACGACGAAGCGCTCGACGCCGACGAACAGCGGACCGTAGGGCGCGCGGGTGCTTCGCCAGACCTCACTCACGGCGGCGAGGTACGGGCCCGGCCCGAGGCTGACCGGACCGGTTCGGTAGGGGTTGAAGCCGAGGTCGGCCAGCCGTCCCTGGGCCACGTAGCTGAACACGTCCCGGCTGCAGAGGGGGGCACCGACGGCGAGCGGGGCCGACCAGGCGGCGAGCAGGCGGTGAGCGGTGGCCCGGTCGAGGAGGACGCCCCGGAGGAGCGCCGCGCCCAACGAGAGCCACGTGAGCACCAGCAGCGTGAGTCCGGCATAGGCGGCCAGGTAGCCGGCCAAGGGCGACACCCCCGTCACGAGGTGTCGAGTGCCGACCACCGACCCACCCGCCGCCAGGAGGGCGGAGCCCACCATCCCCGAGACCAACCACCCCCTCACCCTGACGACTCCAGGTGGTAGAGCCGGACGCCGTTCACCGTCGCGACCAGTCGGTACCGCGAGCGGACCAGTACCCACAGCGGGGTTTGCCGCATCGGGTAGTAGTTCTGGTGGCGGATCGCGCCGGTGGAGGTGTCGACGATGAGGTCGGCGGGGCGGCGGCGGAGATCGTCCTCCAGCATCGTCCACGCACCCGGGAGGGCGTTCTCGCTGGTCCCGCTTCCGGCGAGCCGGCCCCCGGAGTTGCCGGTGAGGAAGCCGGTGTGCACGAACCGGCTTGCTGGCTGCCGGCCAGATGCCCAGTAGAGCTCGGGCAGGTCGCCCCATACGAAGATCGTCTCGTTCGGCCCGGTCACCCGGCGGACGCTCTCCGCCAACGGTTCCACCGGGATGTTGGCGTTGTCACCCGTCGGGAAGAACCCGATGATCGTGCAGACCACCGCCGGTGCCAACACCGACGCGCCCAGCAGGACATGGGTTCGACGACGGAGGTCGACGAGCGCCGAGACGGCGATGAGCACCGCCGGGGGCAGCAGCGGAAGGTAGTAGTGCCCGAAGAACCGGAAGCCGGCGACGACGGCGATCAGGCCGCTGGCCAGCCACAACCAGAGGTCGACGGAAGCCGACCGCCGGCGGGCCGCGTGGGCACAGGCGACGACGAGGCCCAGCTCGAGCGCGCCCAGCGCCGCCGTCATGCCGAGGGCGCGGACCACGGCGGCGCCGAGCGACCCGACGCCACCCAGGTAGCCACCGTTGCCGGTCACCGTCCAGAGCAGGAAGGGCCCGGGACCGAGGACGACGGCGGCGAGAACGATGGGCAGGGCGAAGCCCACGGCCACCCGGGGCAGGCCACGAGGGCTCCGCCGGTAGATGATGTACGCGACGGGCACTACGGCGGTCAGCGCCGTCTGCTTGCACAGCGTGGCCAACGCCAGCAGTACGCCAGCAGCGAGCGGTCGGTCCCGGCCGGCGGCCACCACGGCGCCCGTCATGGGTAGGAGCTGGAAGACCTCGAACGTGGCTGCCTGCGAATCGTCCGGGAAGAACGCGACGTAGGCCACCAGGAACAACAGGCCGGCAACCAGGGCCAAGACGTCGCTGTCGTAGCGGCGCCTCGCCTCGTCCGCCAGCAGGACGGCGGTGGCGACCAGCGACAGCGTGGCCAGCAGCCGCACGGGACGCAGGTCGGTCGTGCCCGTGAGGTGGAACACGATGGCGTACAGGTACGGAACGATCGGCGGCTTCCGGTCGGCCGTCTGGTGGTAGAGCCGGCCGCCGCGCTCGAGCACGGAGGCCATGGTGGCCAGGCTGGCCTCATCGGAGTTGAACAGCCGGACCACCAAGCCGGGAACGTGGAACAGCAGCGCCGTGCCGGTGAACCAGATGAGGACGGTTCGGCGGCCGAGCCTGGTCGCCGCCCCGGTCACCCTGCCCTCGATCATGCCGCCGCTTGCTCGGTGGGCATCCCCCGCCGGACCGTCAGAAGCAGGGCCACCACCAGAAGGAGCTCGATCGGTGGGAGCACCCAGCGCTGGGCAAGGACATGCCAGGACCACGGCGCAGGCGTGCCGAGGGGCACCGGGTGGAAGAAGCGGAACCCGGGGACCTCGGCCAGCTGGAGCAGCGCAGCGTGGGTCAGGAAGATCCACGTCGGCGGCCAGCGGGGGAAGAGGGCGAGGGCGAAGAGGCCGACCCCCGCGTACCAGGGATACACGTACGCCCCCAGGAGCATGTAGGCGAGGACGGCGCCGCCGGCGACAGCAGCCGGCCCGGCCCGCGACCCACTGGTCAGCACGAGGACGACTGTGCCCCCGATGACGAGCAGCGATGCGACGAGGCCGAGGTCCCGCCCCACCGATTGGCGGGCTCGCTCGGGTGCCACCCCCCGGTCGACCTGAGCCTCGACGAGCTCCTGGCGGGCGGGGCCCCACACCGACGCCCGGGTGAGGTGGTCGGACGACGCCGCCAACGGACGTAGCGCGGCAGCGCCGCCTCCGGCCAGGTACCCGGCGGCCGCCACCACCAGGACGGCCACCGCGTACCGGACCGCCGGTCGGAACCGGCGGCCGGCCAGGAGCCAGAGCCCGAGCGCCCCGGCCGGGACCAGGGCGATGGCCTTGACCAGGATGGCGAGGCCCATCACGACACCGGTGGCGCCGTGACGCGAACGCTGGGCGAGGAGCACGGCTCCCAGCACGAGGACGCCCGCGACGGCGTCGACGTGGGCGTCGTTGACCAGGCTGCAGACCACCAGCGGGTTGAGCAGGACGAGGGCCAGCACGCGCGGGTCACCTCTCGTACGCCGGTCGAGCAGGAGGGCCCCCACCCCCACTGCGGCGGCAGCCGTGAGCTGGAACCCGAGCCGCAGCAGGAGGGCCGAGCTGCCCGCCAGGCGGGCCAAGTCGGCCGACCACGCCGTGAACAACGGTCCGTACACCGATCGGCTGTTGCGCCAGTTGTGGTCGACCCGGGCGAGGATCGGGTCGGTCGGGAACTGATCGGGCGGATGCACATAGGGGCTGGCCCCGTGCTGCGCCGCGATCCGCCCGTACATGGCGTACGACCAGACGTCGTGGGAGCCGGTGGGCGGCCGGACCACCGCCAGCAGCAGCAGGACGGCTCCGAGCCCGAGGACCGTCCGTCGCCGGAGCGGTGATCCGAACAGCACCGCCACCGCCAGCCCGCCGTAGGCGACGGCGAGGGCGGCCACGACCGGCCCCGCCGAGGCACCCGGCCCGGCAAGCAGTACGGCCGCCGTGGCGGCGGCGCTCACCACGGCAGCGACCGCAGCCATCCGTGGCCACTGGCCACCCGCTGCGGCGTCCTGCATCGTCGCGCTTCGGTCTACGTCGATGCTCGGACGGTACGGAGGATCCGGTTCGCGCCACGTTCGCGGATCGCAAACTTGATTGGTCAGCGTGGGCGACGGTGGCCGTCTCGCTGTCACTGCGGCCTCGACCTCGTGTTCCGTGTCGTTGGCGCTCAACGCCTCGCTCCGTCGCCTGGGTGGTTCACAGCCTTCCGCCACGAGTGCACCTGTCGTACCTTTGTCTCACCTGACAACCCGAGGGGGAAGCAATGCCCAAATACCTGCTGCAGGTGAACTACACGCTCGACGGTGTCCGAGGAGTGCTCGCCAAGGGGGGCTCGGCCCGAAAGGCGGCGGCGACGGCGGCAGCGAAGAGCGCGGGCGGCAAGCTCGAATCGTTCTACTTCGCCTTCGGCACGACCGACGTCTACGTCGTAGCCGACATGCCGAGCAACGCGGCCGCCGCGGCTCTCGCCTTGACGGTGTCCGGAGGCGGAGGCGCGACCGTCGACACCACGGTGCTCTTGGCACCGGAGGAGATCGACGAAGCCGCCAAGGCCCAGGTCAAGTACCAGCCACCTGGGAGCTGATCCTCAGGCTGCGGCGCGGGCGCCGAGCGCCTCGGTGATGTCGTCGTAGGCCAGCACCGCTCGACCAGCCTCGACGGCGATGGCATCCTCCCACGGCGCCCGGCCGTCGAGGTGGCGCCGGGCGTAGCGCAGGGCCACCAGCCCCTTGCGCACGTCGCCGGCCGACTGTTCCAGCAGGAGCGCGGCGGAAAGGGTCTCCACGAGCATCGCCGTGAGGCGTCCGGCGCCGGCCTCGGCCCGCTCCCCCTCCATCGCCGGCACGGCGTCGACGTGGGCGGCCAGGTCGTCCCGCGCCGCGATGATCGCCTTGGCCGCCTCGGCGGTGAACGGCGGGGCCTCGGCGGCGACCGAGAGGCACGCGTCGATGCGGGACAGGACGGCCTCGTGGGCGGCGTCGCGACGGACGGCACGCAGCACGTCGAGGGCGCAGATGTTCTCACTCCCCTCCCAGATCGGGTGGCACTGGGCGTCGCGGAGCTGGCGGGTCAGCCCCCAGTCCTCGCAGTAGCCGTTGCCGCCGTGGAGCTCGATGGCGAACGACGCCAGCTCCACACCGAGCCGGCACAACCGCACCTTGGCGGCGGGCACGACGATCCGACGCAGGCGGGTGCCGTCTTCACGCCGAGACGCCGCCGCGCACTCGAAGCCGAGCGCCATGGCCGCCTCGAGTTCGACCAATGCGTCCACCAGCTGCTCGCGCGCCAACGGGAGGTCGACCAGCAGGCGGCCCTTCGCCGTGCGGTGATGGGCCCAGATCGCCGCTTCGAGGAACGACCGGCGGGCGATGCCGAGGCCCATCATGGCCACGCCGAACCGTGAGCCGTTGACCATCTCCATCATGCGGTTGAGGCCGCCGACATCGCTGGTTGCAGCTGTCCCGTCGGCGGCCTGCGAGCGGAGGGCGTAGCCCAGCGCGCCATGGAACTCGACCTCCCCGGTCGGCACGCTCTTGGTGCCCAGCTTCGGCTTCAGCCGGCGCATGACGACGTTGTTGCGGCTGCCGTCGTCGAGCTCCCGGGGGACGAGGTACAGCCCGAGCCCGCCGGGCCCCTCGGGCGCACCTTCGGGACGGGCGAGCAACACGATGGCGGCGCCGTCGATGTTCGAGCAGAACCACTTCTCGCCATCGATCAGCACGTGGCCGTCGCCGATGTCGCGGGCCGTGCAGTGCACCGTGCGGCCGAGGTCGGACCCGCCGTCGCGCTCGGTCAGGAACATCGACCCGTCGACGCCGCCGTCGAGATCCGATGCCCGCAGGCCGGCGAGGAGACGGTCGCGCACCGCCGCGGGGGCGTACGCCTGCACCAGTCCGGCAACTCCGCTGGTCATGCCGAGACTGCACACCATGCCGGTGTCGGCCTGGGCCAGCAGGTAGCTCGAAGCGCCGAGCACCACCGCCGGGGTCGGCCTCGCTCTTGCCTGCTCGTGGGCGGCGAAGCCGGACACGTAGCCCGCCTCCCACAGCGCCGCCTTGGAGTCGCGGGTTGCCGGGTGGTGCACGACCTCGTCCACCTCGTTCGCCCAGCGGTCCCACCGGACCAGCTGCGGTGGGTTGGCGTCGATGACGTCGGCATTGCGGGCGACGCGTCCGCCGACCAGCGCACCGAAGTCGTGGAGCGTGTCGTGCGCCCAGTCCAAGTCCTCGGGTGGGCAGTCGGCCTCGATGCGGGCCCGCAGCTCCGGGTCGAGGTCGTACCAGTTCTGGCCGACGGCCGAGTCGAGTCCGGCGTAGTCGATCATCCGACCTCCCCGTGTGCTGACGTACCCCATGCTCGCGCGCGGGACGGGCTTCTAGCCTCGGCGGCATGGCCCTCGATGATCAGCTGCTCAATCGCGTCACCTGGAAGATCCCGAATGCGCTCGCCTTGGTGGGATCCCGAGCCGGCGACGTTCGCAACGCCATGACCACGAGCTGGATCACCCAGTTGTCCATGGAACCGGTGCTGGTCGGCGTCGGGGTCGACAACGATGCCGTGACCCATCGCCTGATCTCCGAGAGTGGTGCCTTCACCGTGAACCTGTGGGACGCCGAGGACACGCGGGTGTTCGTCAAGTTCTCCAAGCCGGCCGAGGACGACGGCACCACGCTCAACGGCCGTCGGGTGCGGGAGGCGGTGACGGGCGCACCGGTGTTCGAGGAGGCGGTGGCGTGGATGGACTGCGAGGTCCGCCATCGGTTGGCGCTCGGCTCGCACACGCTGTTCGTGGGCGAGGTGGTCGACGCCGGAATTCGCGACGACGAGGCCCGACCGGCGGCCATGAGCGACACGAGGATGAAGTACGGCGGCGTGAAGCGGCATTGAGCCCCGGCGATGGGGCGACCCGACCGCCGGGACTCCGTCGTGCCCTGGACGCGTGAGGTCGTTTCTTGGTCAGGCCTTCGTCAGCCAGGGCTGCGGCAGGTCGAGGTACCGCTCGACCTTCATGACGTCCTGCCACTCGGACAACGCCTTGGCGGCCTCGTCCGGCAGCTGCTGGCTCTCGCCGCCGCGAGCGGCC
>JAOBWJ010000303.1 GCA_025463335.1 Acidimicrobiales bacterium | reverse complement strand
CCTTCGCCGTGGGCAAGTGGCACCTCACCCGCGACGCCACCATGCACGACGGTGCCGCCCGGTCGTCGTGGCCGCTGCAACGCGGCTTCGACCGCTTCCACGGGATCCTCGAAGGGCTCACCAACCTCCACCACCCGCACCGGCTGGTGAGCGACAACTCGCCGGTCGAGATCGACGAGTACCCCGAGGGCTACTACTTCACCGACGACATCACCGACCGGGCCATCACGTACCTGAAGGCGCTCCGGGCGCATGACGCCACCAAGCCGTTCTTCCTCTACCTGGCCCACGGTGCCGTGCACGGCCCGCTGCACGCCAAGGCCGACGACATCGCCCGCCACCGCGGCCGCTACGCCGACGGCTGGGACGCGTTGCGCGACGCCCGGTTCGCCCGCCAGGTCGAGCTCGGCCTGTTCCCCGCGGGCACGCCGCTGTCGCCCCGCAACCACGAGCTCGGCCACGACGTCGGTCCGTGGGCCGAGCTGGCGGCCGACGAGCAGGCCCTGTTCGCCCGCTACCAGGAGGTCTACGCGGCCATGGTCGACAACGTCGACCAGAACCTGGCCCGACTGCTCGGCACCATCGAGCTGCTCGGCGACCTCGACAACACGATCGTGATCTTCACGTCCGACAACGGCGGCACCGAGGAGGGTGGCGAGCGCGGCTCGCGCAGCTACTTCAAGCAGTTCGGCGGCGGCGGGAACGCGGCCGGGTGGGAACTCGACGTGCCTCGGGATCCCGAGCTCATCGGTGGTCCCCAGACCCTCGTGCACTACCCGAAGGGCTGGGGCATGGCGTCGAACACGCCGTTCCGCCTCTACAAGGCCAGCACCCACGCCGGTGGCGTGCGGGTGCCGTTCGTGGTGTCGTGGCCGGCGGGCATCCCCGCATCGGAGCACGGCGCCGTCCGCCATCAGTATCAGTACGTCAACGACCTGCTGCCGACCATCCTCGATGCGGCCGGGGTGTCCGACCCGGGGGATCGCGACGGGCGCAGCTTCGCCCCATCGCTCGCCGATCCCGCGGTCGGCAGCACGCACGTGGAGCAGTATTCCGAGTGCCTCGGCAACCGGAGCTTCTACCGCGACGGCTGGAAGCTGGTGACGCTCCACGGGCCGGGCACGCCGTTCGACGATGGCGAGTGGGAGCTGTACGACCTCACCACCGACCCGACCGAGACGGTCGACCTGGCCGAGCAGCGGCCGGACAAGGTGCGGGAGCTGTCGGACGCGTGGGAACAGGCGGCGTGGGACAACGCCGTGTTCCCGCTCGATGACGGCTTCGGCCTGCTGGTCGGCCGGCGGCCCGACGAGGCTTCGTTCCGGGAGCCGGTCACCCTGCTTCCGGGCACGCCCTCGCTCGAGCGCTATCGCTCGCAGAAGCTCACGGCCTTCCGGTCGTTCACCGTCGAGGTGCGGCTCGAGCACGGCGCCACCGACGCCGGCGTGCTGGTGGCCCACGGCGACCAGGGCGGGGGCTACTCCCTTTACGTCGACGACGGCCACCTGCGGTTCGCCTACAACCAGTACGGCGACCTGATCGAGGTCGACGCCGGCGTGCTCCCGTCGGGGGAGCGGTCGGTGGTGCTGCGCGCCGATGCCGCTGCCGCCCTCACGTGGGACTGGTCGGTCGAAGTCGATGGCACCGAAGTGGCCAGTCTGCCCGGCACCGAGATGCTCGTGGGCCTGGCCCCGTTCCAGGGGATCGACGTCGGCATCGACCGGCGCTCGCCGGTGGTGTGGTCGGTCCACGAGCGCCACGGCGCGTTCCCCTACTCGGGCGCGCTGCGGTCGGTCACCTACGTCCCCGGCGAGCCGGCCCCCTACGACCCCGAGACATTGGTCGCGGCGATCCGCGCCGCCGGTCTGGCCGCCCAGTGACCCCATCGGCGTAGTTCCTGTAACCGCAGCGGTACGGGAGCTACGCCAGGTCCGCGATGGTGGTGGCGTCGAGGCGGTCGCGGACCTGGCTGCCGAGGGCCAGCCACAGGGCGTCGATCCCACAGCCGGGCGGGCCGGGCGGGAGCGTGGGCTCGGGGTGCAGGGCCCGGACCACGTCGCCCACCGAGATCCCCTCGGGCGGGCGACGGAGCCAGTAGCCGCCACCGGTGCCCCGGCGCGCCCCGACCAGCCCGGCGTGGCGCAGCCGCCCGAGCACCTGTTGCAGGAAGGCGACCGACATGCCGTCGCCGGCCAGGCGGTGGACCGTGCGCGGTGTGCGGTCGCCGGCGGCCAGGGCGGTGAGGGCCCGCACCGCGTAGTCGAGCTCCACGGTGACATGCAGCGGCGCCGGAATGTCGATCCCGGTGGGGCTCATAGGCGCTCCCCTCATTCTCCACCAATCTAGTGGACAAAGGGTGGGGCGTGTCATGGTCCGTGTTACCTATTTGTCGAAATCATGACGAACGAGTGGCCAACAGGTGACGGCGCACGTTACGGTTCCGTTACCTGTTGACCGCCCGCCCCTGTCGAGCGGCACCGTGCCTTGCGCCGGTTCCGCTGCTCCGGGGGCGCTCCCACCCACACGGAGCGATCGTGCGAGTGCGCCTCACCCTCATCCTGACGATCACGGCCGTGCTGTTCGCCCTCGCGCCCGCCGTGCCGGCCGATGCCCGACCAGTTGCCACCGGTACCGGCTGGTTCTCGGCTGCAACCGTGCGCATGGCCGAGCGGGCGCAGCTGGTGGCCCGCCTCCGGGCCGCCCAGCAGGCCAAGTTGGCCGCGGTGGCCGAGGTGCTCACCACTCCGCCGCCGCCTCCGCCTCCGGCGGTCGAGGAGCCCACGTCGTTCATCTGGCCGGCCCAGGGTGCGATCACTTCGCCGTTCGGCCGGCGCTGGGGACGAGCCCACACCGGCGTCGACATCGACGCCCCCGCCGGCTCGCCCATCATCGCCGCCCAGGCCGGCACCGTCATCCTCGCCGGGTGGAAGAACGGCTACGGCAACACCGTGATCATCGACCACGGTCACGGCATCAGCACCCTCTACGCCCACCAGTCGAAGCTGGGCGTGAGCACGGGGGAGCAGGTCACCCAGGGCCAGTTCCTCGGCAAGGTGGGCTCCACGGGGAACGTGACCGCCCCCCACCTCCACTACGAGGTGCACGTCGGCGGCGTCCCTCGCAACCCCATGCCCTGGCTCTAGGAGTCTGCGCCGTCCGAATCCGGTTCCCGTCGGAGGGCGGAGGCCAGGCCTGCCGCCCCGAGGGCGAGCAGCAGGAGCGGCCACACCCAGCGGGCACTGTCGACCACGTCGGCGCCGGCGCTGAGGAAGGCCACGCCGAGACCCACGAAGATGGCGCCGGCGGTGAAGGACAGCACGTCGAACGGATGTCGCTTCATCGGTTCACCTCGAGTTGACCCACGCCGACCCGTAGGTCGAGCTCCAACCGCCCGTTGAATCCGTCGAGGTCGACGTGGCGGTCCACGTCGACCCCGCCCCGGCCCTTGTCGGTGCCGGGCAGCACCACCTCGCCGAAGCCGGTGTGGGCGTCGATGGTCGCCTCGGCGCCGGGAGGCAGCTCCACCTGGAGGTGACCCATCCCCAACGTCGCCTCGATCCGGCGCGTCTGCCCGTTGAGGTCGAGGTCCCGCAGGTCGAGCACGCCGTGACCGGCACCGAGCTCGTAGTGCTGTTCGAGGGCGGCCGGCGTGAGGGGGTGCCAGGCTCGATCACCCGTCCCCCCGGCGAACGACACGTCGGCCACGGTCGCCACCGCAGTGGCTGCGGTGAGGAGCACGCCGAGGGTGATCAGCCCGCGGCCCCGGCCGTAGACGGCGCCGACGACAAGCCCGGCCCCCAGCACGATGAGGCAGATGGCCAGGGCGGTGCCGGCGCCGATCGTGGCGGCGTTGGACGCGTGGAGGGCGGCGAGGATGCCGGCGGCCAGCAACGTCGCGCTGATCGTGATGCCGGTCAGCTGTGACCGTTGACGTCGCACTCGAGGGGGACGCGGCGGACGTTGCGCTCGAAGAGGACGATCGGCCGGTGGCGTCACCACCGTGGTGTCGGCGACGGCGTCGTCGACGATCTCGGTGGTGGCCCTCGGCATCGACGCAGGCTTCCGAACCCGGGAGGCGTCGCCGTCGTGGCGCATCCAGAACCACACGCCCAGGCCCACGAGCACGAGCAGACCGAAGCCGCCGCCGCCGAAGTTGTTGCCCCATGAGTCGAACCAGCCGGCCACCACGAAGAACGCGACGACGCCGACGGCGATGAGGACGGGCCGGGGCACCTGCCGGTTGCGGAGCAGGGACTCGACGTGACTCTCCTCGTCGTCGGCCTCGGGCATGACGAGCCAGGCAACGATGTAGGCGATCAGGCCGGCGCCGCCCATGATCGTCGCCACCGCGAACACGACGCGGAAGATGACGGGGTCGATGCCGGTGTACTCGCCCAGGCCGCCGCACACGCCGGCGATCATGCGGTCGGTGGTGCTACGGGTCAGGCGTCGAGGCGGTGCCTGTTGCTGCTGTTGTTCGCTCATGACTGGTGGCGGACCCGGGCGACGAGGAGGTCGGCCCGGCTCCGGTCGCGGTCGGCGCTGGGAATGATCAGCCAGGCGAGGAAGTAGGCGGCCACGCCACCACCGCCGCAGAGGGCCATGATGGCGAAGGCGACGCGCACGATGGTCGGGTCGATGCCCGTGTACTCGGCGATGCCGCCGCAGACGCCGGTGAGCATGCGGTCGTTGGTGCTCCGGGTGAGCCGCAGGGGGGCGGCGGCTGCGCCAGTCATCTCGTTCATGGCTTGATCATCCGACCACGGCACCGCGGCCACAATCGGGGATGCCCCCGAGTCGACCCTGAGGTCATCCCCGATACCGATTGGTGCGGGGGCGTGTGAACATGCCTCCATGGACCGACGGCCGACCCGGCCCCCGTTCGAGCGGGGTGGAGACGACGCGCTCGTCGCCGGCGTGGCGTCGGGCCTGGCCCGGCACCTCGGGATCTCGACCATCAAGGTCCGCATCCTGTTCGCCGTCCTCGCCATCGCCGGGAACGGTGCCGGCTTCCTGCTGTACGCCGCCTTCTGGGCCGTCGTGCCCCGCTCGGCCGAGGAGGAGGCACCGCCGAAGGCCCGCGACCGGTCGCAGCTCCCGGCCCTGGGGGCGCTCGTCATCGGCGGCCTGCTGCTGGCCCACCAGCTCGGCGTGTCCTCGGTCGACCCCGGCCTGTGGCCCGTGCTGGTGGTCGGTGCCGGCATCGCCCTCGTCTGGCGCCAGGCCGACGAGACCAGCCGGGCCCGGTGGCTGGGCGGCTCGGAGGACCACCGGGCCCGCAACCTGCGCCTCGCCGGCGGCGTGGTGCTCCTGGTCGCCGGCCTGGCCGCCTTCCTCGCGTCGAACCACGAGCTCCAGGCGGCGCGCGACGGGCTGGTGGCCATCCTCGTGGTCGTGGCCGGTCTGGCCCTCACGCTGGCGCCGTGGTGGCGGGGCCTCGTCAACGACCTGACCGCCGAGCGTCGCGAGCGCATCCGTTCGCAGGAGCGCTCGGAGCTGGCGGCCCACCTCCACGACTCCGTGCTGCAGACGCTCGCGCTCATCCAGCGCCGCGCCGACTCACCCAGCGATGTCGTGCGCCTGGCCCGCAGCCAGGAGCGCGAGCTGCGGTCGTGGCTGTACGCGCGTCGTGAGGATCTGGGTGTCGAGGGCACGCTGGCCGGTGCCATGGAGGTGGCGGCGGCCGAGGTGGAGGACCGCCACGACATGCCGGTGGAGGTGGTGACGGTGGGGGACTGCCCCCTCGACGACCGCCTCGAGTCGCTGGTGCGGGCCGCCCGGGAGGCCATGGTCAACGCCGCCAAGTTCTCGGGGGTGGATCATGTCGATGTGTTCGTGGAGGTGGACGGCGACGACATCACCGTGTTCGTGCGCGACACCGGAGCCGGTTTCGACCCGACGGCCGTCCCCGACGACCGCCGTGGCATCGCCGAGTCGATCATCGGCCGCATGGACCGCCACGGTGGCCACGCCACGATCCGCAGCGCCCCCGGTGAGGGCGCCGAGGTGGAGCTGACCATGAAACAGGTATCGGCATGACGCGACCGCGGGTCGTGATCGTCGACGACCACCAGATGTTCCGGGCCGGCGTGCGGGTCGAGCTCGGGGACGCCGTGGAGGTGGTCGGCGACGCCGCCGACGTCGACAGCGCCGTGCGACTCATCCGGGAGGTCGTGCCCGATGTCGTCCTCCTCGACGTGCACATGCCCGGCGGCGGGGGCAAGGCCGTGCTCGAAGCGGTGTCCGGCACCCACCCCGAGGTGCTGTTCCTCGCCCTGTCGGTGAGCGACGCGGCCGAGGACGTGATCTCGGTGATCCGGGCCGGTGCCCGCGGCTACGTGACCAAGACCATCTCGGGCGACGAGCTGGCCGACGCCGTGCGTCGGGTGGCCGACGGTGACGCCGTGTTCTCGCCCCGCCTGGCGGGCTTCGTGCTCGACGCCTTCGCCGGGTCGGACGACGTGCCCGTGGTCGACCCCGAGCTCGACCTGCTCACCAACCGCGAGCGCGAGGTGCTCCGCCTCATCGCCCGCGGCTACACGTACAAGGAGCTGGCCCGGCGACTGGAGATCTCGGTGAAGACGGTCGAGACCCATGTCTCCGCCGTGCTGCGCAAGCTCCAACTTTCGAGCCGTCATGAGCTGACGCGCTGGGCCAACGACCGGCGTCTCATCTAGCTCTCCGGCGCGCCCCGGGTATCCCCCCCTCTGTTGGGGCGAAAGACAAAGGACGCAACCATGGGGCCGATGGCGGGTGCCCGAACATCGGTGCGGCCAGCCAGCCGGGCGAAGCGACGATGAATGGTGGACACATCTGTCCACTCGCCATCGCCAGTTCGGGCGGGCGACTCCGGCCGGCTGTTCTGGTCGCGAACGATTCCGCGGAATCGTCGGCGCGGCACGTTTCCGGCGAAACACCCACGGTCCCCTTCCCGTGGGGCGCCGAAAGGCAAAAGACGCACCCAGGTCGGCCCGCGTCGTGCGGAAGTTCGTGCGGCCCAGCGGGGCTGCCTCTCGAATGTGCGGTCTGATCCGGGGTGATCACCCCGGACGAGACCGCCCCTTCGTCGCCCAGCGACCCGAGTAGGCGCGATGTCCCTGCGAACCACCGGGGCCCCGGTCCCGCGGGACGGCAGGTTCTGGGACCGTTGTTGGGGTCATGGCCCGACAACCGTCCAGAACCCGAGCCGACTCGCCGCCGCCAGCCCTGGGCGCGTCCTTGTCCTTCTAACCCCAGCAGTAGCGCCCGATCTCTCGAACTCGGCTCGCTCGCTGCCGCTGCTCCTGCGGCTTGGTTTCTCCTCGTAGCCTGGGTACATGTCTGACGTCCTCGCTGAGGCTGCGCGCCGCCGCACGTTCGCCATCATCAGCCACCCGGACGCCGGCAAGACCACGCTGACCGAGAAGTTCCTCCTCTATGGCGGCGCCGTCCAGCAGGCCGGGGCCGTGAAGGCCCGTGCCGGGCGGCGATCGGCCACCTCGGACTGGATGGCGATGGAGCAGCAGCGCGGCATCTCCATCACCTCGACGGTGCTGCAGTTCCCGTACCACGAGCACGCCATGAACTTGCTGGACACGCCCGGCCACCGCGACTTCTCGGAGGACACGTACCGGGTGCTGGCCGCCGCCGATGCAGCGGTGATGGTGCTCGACGTGGCCAAGGGCATCGAGCCCCAGACCCGCAAGCTGTTCGAGGTCTGCCGCGACCGGGGCGTGCCGCTGCTCACCTTCCTGAACAAGTACGACCGCCCCGGCCGCGATCCGCTCGAGCTGATCGACGAGATCCAGGAGCAGCTCGGCATCCAGCCCACGCCGGTGACATGGCCGGTCGGCATCCCGGGCGACTTTCGCGGAGTCGTCGACCGGCGCGACGGCGTGTTCACCAAGTTCGGCCGGAGCGCCCGAGGTGCAGCCGAGGCAACCGAGGAGATCGTCGACCCGGCCGGCGAGGGGGCGTCGTGGGAGGCGGCCCAGGAGGAGCTCGGCCTGCTCGACGCCATCGGGGCCGACGTCGACGTGAAGTCGTTCCTCGCCGGGGAGACGTCCCCGCTGTTCGTGGGGTCGGCCCTCACCAACTTCGGCGTGCGCAAGCTGCTCGACGCCGTGGTCGACCTGGCCCCGGCGCCGTCCCCGCGATCCGCGGTCGAGGGTGAGCCCCGATCGCTCGACGCCCCGTTCTCGGCGTTCGTGTTCAAGATCCAGGCCAACATGGACCCGTCCCATCGCGACCGCCTCGCCTACGTCCGGATCTGCTCGGGCGAGTTCGAGCGGGGCATGACGGTGACCCACGGGCGCACCGGCCGGCCGTTCGCCACGAAGTACGCCACCAGCGTCTTCGGCCAGGACCGCGAGACGGTCGACGTGGCGTTCCCCGGCGACGTGATCGGGCTGGTGAACGCCACCGACCTCAACATCGGCGACACCCTCTACGTCGGCGAGCCGGTGGCGTACCCCCGCATCCCGAGCTTCGCCCCCGAGGAGTTCGTGGTGGCCCGGCCCAAGGACACCGGTCGGTTCAAGCAGTTCCGCAGCGGGTTGGCGCAGCTCGACGAGGAAGGCGTCGTCCAGGTCCTGCGCGACGACGACCTTGGCGACACCGCACCGGTGCTGGCCGCCGTCGGTCGCATGCAGTTCGAGGTGTTCGCCCACCGGCTCGAGCACGAGTTCGGTGCGCCGGTCGAGCTGTCGCCCACGTCGTATTCAGTGGCCCGCCGCACCGATGCCGCCTCGGCCGCCGAGCTGTCGCGCACCACCGGCGTGCGGGTGTTGAAGCGGGCCGACGGCACGATCCTGGCGCTGTTCGAGAGCCCCTACTGGCTCGACCGCCTAGCTGGCGAGCGGCCTGAACTCACGCTCGAGCGCATCGTCGCTGACTGATCGACGCTGCTGGAGGCGGTCGGTCAGGCCCCGGGCGGCGAGCACCGGGGCCAGCTCGCTGGCGATGATCGCTTCGGTGGCCTCGGGGGACGCGCTCGAGCGCACCGTCATCCGCACCAACACCCGCGCCCGGCCCTGCTCGAGGTGGGAGGCCAGGGCCAGCAGGCCGACGACCACCAGGAGGGCGAGGGGAACGGTCAGCAGGAGCACGTCCCAGGTTCTGCCCCGGGATCAGGCCCCGTAGTCGTCATCGTCGAGCACGACCGGCTGGGCCTGCTCCAGGGCGTCGGCCTCGGGGACGTCGATTCCGAGGTGGGGCCGGTCGGGCTCCTCGATATCACCCGCCGGCAAGGCCTGTTCGATGGCATCGGCCTCCGGTACCTCCAGACCGACCTTCTCCTGCTCATCCGGTGGCAGCTCGGGCACCGCGGACTCGCGTTCGGCCAGGGCGTCCTCAGGAACATCCGACATGCGCGCGGCCTACCCCCGAGCGGGCAGCATCACCCTCGTGACGTTCGAGGACGACGTGTTGGCCGTGCTCCACCACCTGGCACCGGGCGATGTGGTCACCTATGGCGAGGTCGCCGAAGAGGCCGGCTATCCGGGCGCGGCCCGGGCCGTCGGGAACCTGTTGCGAGGGAGCGGAGCGGAGGGCGTGCCGTGGTGGCGGGTCATCACCGCGTCGGGGCGGTTGGTGCCCGGTCACGAGACCGAACACGCCCGCCGGCTGGCGGCGGAAGGCGTCGAGGTCAGCGACGGCCGTGTTCGGCGAGAACGCGCTGGCCCAGGCTCGGCCAGGCGTCCACCGCCCACGAGCCGAAGTCGCGGTCGGTGAGGCAGGCCAGCGCCACCCCGGCCTCGGGGTCGACCCACAGGAAGCCGCCGGCCTGACCGAAGTGACCGAACGTCTTCGGTGAGGCCGAGGCCGGCATCCAGTGGGGCGCCTTCCCGTCCCGTAGCTCGACCCCGAGGGCCCAGTCGTTCGGGTCCTGGCGACCGAACCCGGGGAGCACGCCGGCGAGCCCCGGGAACGCGACCGACGTCGCCTCGGCCAGCGTGGCCGGGCTGACGAGCGTGGGCCCCTGGAGCTCTGCGGCCAGCCGGGCCAGATCGGCGACAGGCCCGACCACGTCGGCCGCCGGTGACCCCCGGAGGTGGGTGCCGGCGAGGCCGAGCGGCTCGAGGACACCTTCCCGTAGGTACTGCTCGAAGGACATCCCGGCTGCCGACGCCACCGTCTCGGCGACCACCTCGATGCCCCGGTTCGAGTAGATCCGGCGGGTGCCCGGTCGGGCCAGGACGGCTTCGCTTTCGAATGCCAGGCCCGAGGCGTGGGCGAGGAGGTGGCGGAGGGTCGAGCCCGGCGGTCCGGCCGGCTGGTCGAGCGACACCGTGCCCTCCTCGACGGCGACCCATGTGGCCAGGGCGGTGAGCACCTTGGTCACCGACGCCCACCGCAGCGAGCGGTCGAGGGGACCGGTCGCGTCCACCACGCCGTCTGGCGTCACGACCGCCACCGACGCGGTGGCGGCCGGCCAGGAGACGACCTCGTTCAGGGCGGTCACGGGCTCAGCTCGAACCAGACCGACTTGCCCCCCGGCGCCGGCTGGATGCCCCAGGCGCTGGCGAGGGTGTCGACCAGGTACATGCCACGACCGCGGGTGCGCTCGGCGTCGGGCTGGAGAACGTGGGGCCCGACTGGACTCCCGTCGCTGACGGACACCCGGATCTGGCCGTCGGCGCCCTCGACGTGGATCCGGAACGGGGCAGTGGCGTGGAGGAGTGCGTTGGTCACCAGCTCGCTGGCCAGCAGGGCGGCGACGTCCGCCTGCTCGCCGAGGCCGAGGGCGGCGAGGGCGGCGAGGACGAAGCGCCGGCCGAGGGTGGGGGCGGTGGAGTCGGCCGGCAGGTCGGTGCTGGCCGCCGTGGCGGTGGCCACCCGCTCGGGCGCCCGTACGACCACCACGGCGAGGTCGTCGCGGGGGGCGTCTTCGACGTAGGCGCGCGACGCCGTCTCGATGCGCTCGGCCAGCACGGTGGCGGTGAACCCGGCGCATCGGGACAGCACCGATGCCAACCCCTCCTCGTCGAAGAAGCGGTCGCCGGAGTGTCGCTCGGTCACGCCATCGGTGTAGAGGACGAGGGCGTCGCCGGCCGCCAGCTCGAGGACCGTGTCCTCGAGCTCGGGATCGGGGAGGACGCCGATGAGGCTGCCGCCGATGGTCACCACCTCGGTCTGGCCGCCGCCCCGCAACACCATGGGAGGCGGGTGGCCGCCGACGGAGAGCACGATGCGGGCGCCGGTCGGGTTGGGTTCCACCACGGCGACCACCGCCGTGCAGAAGCGAGGCTCATGATCGCCGTCGGCGGTCATGACGAGGAGCAGCTCGTTGAGGAGGCGGAGCATGGCGGAAGGCGAGGTTTCGTGGAGAGCGGCTGCTCGAATGGCGTGCCGAGCCGCGCCGGAGATGCTGGCGGCCTCGGAGCCCTTGCCCCGCACGTCACCGATGACGACGGCCCACCGGTCCTGGGGCTCGGACCTCGTGCCCATGCGGAACACGTCGTAGAAGTCGCCGCCCACATCGATGCCCTCGCCGATGGCGAAGAACCGGGTGGCCACCTCGAGCCCTGGGACCGTCGGTGTGGCCGGCGGGAGCAGGCTGGCCTGCAGGGTGGCCGCCACACGCGATCGGTCGCGGAAGAGCTCGGCGTTCACGATGGCCTGTCCGGCCCGCGTCGCGAGCTCAGACGCCAGGGCGAGGTCGTCGTTGGTCAGCCGCCGGGGAGCGACCGAGGCGAGCACGATGACGCCCACGACCTGATCGTTGGCCCGCATCGGAACGACCAGGATGGACCCGTACCCGGCTTCGACGAGGGCGGCGGCATGCTCCTCGCTCCGGCCCACCGCTCGGCGGTGCTCGGGCAGGATGTCGTTGGCCAGGATTGGTTCGCCGGTGCGGGCCACCGCCCCCAGCCCGATTGTGTTGTCGAGCTTGGCCGGCCACAGCTCGGCAATGCGGCGGACCGTCGCCTGGCGAGCCGGATCGACGTCGACGATCGCCCGGGCGGCGATGGTGTCGTCTTCGACCACGAACACGGCGGCCATGTCGGCGAGGTGCGGCACCGCCAGCTCGGCCACCCGGTGCAGGGTCGCCTCCCAGTCGAGGGACTCGGCCAGGGCGTTGCTGGCCTCGGCCAGGAAGGTCAGGCGGGAAGCGGCGGCGTCCGAGGCGGCGTGGGCCGCCTGCTCGGACTCGAGCAGTCGCGCTCGCAGGAAGGCCTCGGCGCACTGGGTGGCGACGGCGGTGAGGAACCCCTCATCCCCGGCGTCGATGTCGATGGGTCGGTCGAACGTCAGCCCGATCGCGCCGTGCACCACGCCGGCTGCGAGCAGGGGCATGGCCACAACGGCATGGCGATCGGGCGCGATGGACCTGGACAAATCCGGCCAACGCTCGACGAGCTCCTGCCGGCTCGAGGCGATGATGACCCGGCCCGTCCGGACCGCCTCGGCGAAGGGCGCCTCGACGGTGACGGGGAAGTGGGACCAGTTCGGGAGCTCTTCGCTCCCATGGCCGTAGGCGGCGATGATTTCGATCTCGTCGCCGACGACGGAGCAGAGCGCGGCGGCGTCGGCCTCGGCTGCCTGGCGCACGTCATCGAGCACGGCTCGGGTGACGTCGGCGGTGGTGCGGGCTGCGGCGAGGACGGCCGTGATCTGCTGGAGGCGGGTGACTCGGTCGACCATGTGTTCGCGTGCCCGGTCGGCGTCGAGGACGTCGGTGATGTCGCGGACCACCACGCCGACGCCCTCGATGCGACCGTCGTGGCCGGGCACGGGGTAGTAGCCGGCGATGGCATGGAACGCTCGGCCGGCCCGGCTCGTGCCGCTGATGGACACGTCCAGCGCAGGCGTGCCTGTCTCGAGGACGGAACGAGCGAGCGTCGCCAGCTCGGGCCGACCGATGACCTCGTCGAGGGTGCGGCCGATGTGTTCGTCGATCGCCCGACCGGCGATGTCGCCCAGGGCGGCGTTGACCCGCATGAACCGCAGGTCACGGTCGAGGAAGGCAATGCCGATCGGGGCATGGACGACCAGGGCGTCGAGCGAGGCGAAGGAGCGGTTGGCTCGGACGCGCGCTCGCGAGATCTGGTCGAGGGCAGCGATGGCGCCCAGGGCCATGATGACCAGGGCGAGGATCAGGAGGTCGGCGCCGTCCCAGATGGCGTTGACCGTGATGGCGGCCACCACGGAGAGCACGACGCCCAGGGCGAAGGCGACGAACGATCGGCTGCCGCGGGTGCGTCCCGCACCTCGCTCGAGCACGGCGCACATTCGAGCACAAACGGCGCGGTCGCTACACCCGCCCGTAGAGCCGGTCGCCGGCATCGCCCAGACCGGGGACGATGAAGGCGTTCTCGTTCAAGCCGTCGTCGAGGGCGGCGGTGACGATGTGGGCGTCGGGCACCTCGGCCTCGACCCGGGCCACGCCCTCGGGGGTGGCGAGCAGGCAGATGGCGGTCAGTCGCCGGGCCCCCCGCTCCCGGAGGAGCTTGAGCGTCCATGCCATCGATCCGCCGGTGGCCAGCATGGGGTCGAGCACGATGGCGTCGGTACCGGCGATGTCGGCCGGGAAGCGGATGCAGTAGGGCGTCGGCTCGTGCGTCTCCTCGTCGCGGGCCAGACCTACGAGGCCGACCTCGGCCGAGGGGATGGCCGCCAGCACGCCTTCGAGCAGCCCGAGTCCGGCCCGCAGGATCGGGACCAGCAGCGGGGCCCGCTGGGGGAGCGTGCGCGACTGCGCCTTGAGATCGAGGGGCGTGGTCACCGTCCCGGCCACCGTCTCCAAGTCGCGCGTCGCCTCGTACGCGAGGAACGTCGACAGTTCGGCGGTGACCCGGCGAAACTCGGCCGACGCCGTGGCGGTGGCCCGGAGGTGGGCGACGCGGTCGGCGACGAGGGGATGGTCCACAACGGTGAGCGGCACGGACGGATCCTACGATCGGCGCCATGGTGCTCGACGAGATCCGCCACCGATGCCGGCTGGTGGCCGACGGCGCCGGATCGGTGCACATCGCCTACGACCGCTTGGAGGCGTACGCGGCGGAGCTGGTGCCCCTCCTGGATGCCCCCGTCGACGAGGATCCGGGGCGCATGCGGCTCGGCTCGGTGGCCGACACGGTCGCGTTCGTGGTCGGCCTCGACGCCGTCAACTTCGGCTCCGGGTGGTTCCCGGTCTTGCGCAAGCGGCCGGGCACGTCGGGCTACCACACCGTGGCCTCCGCCTTTCGGGAGCACGGGGCGCCCACGGCCGAGTGGCTGGCTCAGGTCGACACGGTCGCGTGCTGCGAGCTGTTCGACCAGGACCCGACCAGCGCTGCCGCCGAGCTCATGACCCACTTCGCCGAGGCCTGGAACCAGCTGGGCCGGCTGCTGCTCGACCGCTACGACGGGCAGGCCGTCCATCTGGTGGAGGCGGCCGGTGGCTCAGCGGCCACGCTGGTCGAGCTCTTGCGCCAGGCGCCCTACTTCGACGACCGACGCGCCTGGCAGGGGCTCGACGTGCCCTTCTACAAGCGGGCCCAGATCACCGCCGCCGACCTCGACGCCGCCCTCGGGGGAACCGGCCCGGGCCGGTTCGCCGATCTCGACCGGCTCACGATCTTCGCCGACAACCTGGTGCCCCACGTGCTCCGCGTTGATGGTGTCCTCGTCCTCGACCCGGCGCTGGAGGCGTTGATCAACGCCGGGGAGCTGGTGCCCGAGGGCAGCGAGCCCGAGGTCGAGCTTCGAGCCTGCGCCGTCGACGCCGTGGAGCGACTGGTGGTCATGCTTCCGGACGAGACCAGTGCCCGACTGGACACCGTGCTCTGGAACCGGGGCGGCGGGGAGCGCTACAAGGCCGTGCCCCGCCACCGCACCCGCACCGTCGCCTATTGACGCAAGACGACATTCCTACAAATTGTTGACATACGATCGGAGGGACATGGTGCTTGTCCCGCCCAGGAGCGGCCCGTAGCGTGTCGACCGCTCGTCACCCGGTGCACGACCCCACACCATTTCCCGGGTGCGAAGAGAAGGAGACGCCTTGCGCCACCACCGTTGGACCCGCGTACTCGCACTGCTCTTGCCGTTGGCGCTCTTCGCCGCGGCCTGCGGCAGCGACAGCAGCTCGGTGTCGTCCGACACCACGACGGGCGGCACGTCGAAGGACCTGAAGGTCGGCATCGTCTACGACCTGGGCGGCCGCGGCGACCAGTCGTTCAACGACGCCGCTGCTGCCGGCCTCGACAAGGCCGTCAAGGAGTTCGGCCTGTCGAAGCCCAAGGAGCTCGAGCCCAACCAGGGCGGCGAGAACCGGGCCCAGCTCCTCCGGCTTCTGGCCGAGGACAACACCAACCTGGTCGTTGCCGTCGGCTTCCTGTTCGCCGACTCGGTCAAGGCCACTGCCCCCGAGTTCACGGACTCCACCTTCGCCATCGTCGACGAGACCGTCGACGCCCCGAACGTGGCCTCCCTGAAGTTCGCCGAGGAGCAGGGCTCGTACCTGGTCGGCGCGGCTGCCGCCCTCACCTCGAAGACCGGCAAGCTCGGCTTCATCGGTGGCGTCGAGACCCCGCTGATCAAGAAGTTCGAGGCCGGCTTCGTGGCCGGGGCCAAGAAGGTCAACCCGAACGCCACGGTCGACGTGAAGTACATCTCCCAGCCGCCTGACTTCTCGGGCTTCAACGACCCGGCCAAGGGCAAGGAGATCGCCAACGGCCAGTACGCGGGCGGCGCCGATGTGATCTACGCCGCCGCTGGCGGCTCGGGTGGCGGCCTGTTCGAGGCGGCCAAGGCAACCTCCACCGCGGCGGCCAAGCATTGGGCCATCGGCGTGGACTCCGACCAGTACAACCTGGTCGACGCCTCCCTGAAGCCGTTCATCCTGACGTCGATGCTCAAGAAGGTCGACGTCGCCGTCTACCAGACCGTCAAGGCCATGGTCGAGGGTGAGACGGTTGGCGGCAAGGAGACGATCTTCGACCTCAAGTCGGATGGCGTCGGCTACTCCACCAGCGGTGACAACATCGCCCCCGATGTCGTCACCCAGATCGAGACGCTGAAGAAGCAGATCATCGACGGCTCCATCAAGGTGCCCACCGCGTAGGGTTCCCGTCAGTTCAGAAAGTGGTCGGCGGACGGGCCCGGGAGCATCTCCCGGGCCCGTCCCGCGAAGGGGAGGCGTCGAACGTCCGCACCGGTCGCAGTAGAGCTGCAGGGGATCGCAAAGCGGTTCCCCGGCGTCGTTGCCAACGACGGCGTCGACCTGGTGGTGCACACCGGCGAGGTCCACGCCATCGTCGGTGAGAACGGTGCCGGCAAGTCGACGCTGATGAAGATCCTCTACGGCATGCTGGCGCCGGACGAGGGCACCATCCGTGTCGACGGCAAAGAAGTCCGGTTCAAGTCGCCCAAGGACGCCATCGCCGCCGGCATCGGCATGGTGCACCAGCACTTCATGCTGGCCGACAACCTGACCGTGGCCGAGAACGTCATCCTCGGGGCCGAGCCGACCAAGGGGGTCATGCTCGACCTCGATGCCGCCCGGGCCCGCATCCGTGAGCTGGCCCACAGCTACGGCATGGAGCTCGACCCGGACGCCCTCGTCGAGGTGCTCACGGTGGGCGAGCGCCAGCGGGTCGAGATCATCAAGGTCCTCTACCGGGGAGCCCGCATCCTCATCCTCGACGAGCCGACGGCAGTGCTCGTGCCCCAGGAGGTCGACGACCTGTTCGCCAGCCTGGCCGAGCTCAAGCGCGAGGGCGTCACCATCCTGTTCATCTCCCACAAGCTCGACGAGGTGCTCGAGGTGGCTGACGCCATCACGGTGATCCGGGCCGGGCGCACAGTGGGGACGGTCGAGCCCGATGAGGTCACGGCCGAGGACCTGGCCGAGATGATGGTCGGCAGCGAGCTGCCCAAGCCGATCATCACCGGCTCGACCGTCACCGACGTGGTCGAGCTCGAGCTCGAGGGGGTCGACGTCGACGGTCCCGAGGGCCGACCGCTGCTCGCCGACGTGTCCTTCCGGGTGTGTCGCGGCGAGATCGTCGGCGTCGCCGGCGTGGAGGGCAACGGCCAGACCGAGCTGGTCGAGACGATCATGGGGCTGCACCAGCTGCGGGCCGGCACGATCCGGCTCGGCGGCGACGACATCGTCGGCTGGTCGACTCGCGAGCGTCGTCACCGCGGCATCGGCTGGATCCCAGCCGACCGTCATCGCAACGGACTGCTGCTGCAGGCGCCGTTGTGGGAGAACGCCATGCTCGGCCACCAGGACAGTCCGCCGTTCTCGAAGGGCCCGTGGATCGACCGGGTCGGCGCCCGCAAGCGCACGGCCGAGATCATGCAGGAGTTCGACGTGCGGGCCCCGGGCGTGGACGTGACCGCCCACGCTCT
This sequence comes from Acidimicrobiales bacterium, assembly GCA_025463335.1. Taxonomy (GTDB): domain Bacteria; phylum Actinomycetota; class Acidimicrobiia; order Acidimicrobiales; family CADCSY01; genus RYN-34. The sequence goes on along the minus strand of JAOBWJ010000303.1, from coordinate 1,868 downwards.
CTCGGGCGGCAACCAGCAGAAGCTCGTCGTCGGCCGGGAGATGACGGCCGGTCCCAGGCTGCTCGTCGCCAGCCATCCGACCCGGGGGATCGACGTCGGCGCCCAGGCCGCGGTGTGGGCCCAGTTGCGCGACGCCCGCCAGGCCGGCCTCGCCGTCCTCTTGATCTCCGCCGACCTGGAGGAGCTCATCGGTCTGTCCGACACGTTGCTCGTCATGCTGCGCGGCCGGATGGTGGCCACCCTTGACCCGGCCACGGTCACCCCCAAGGAGCTCGGCGCCCACATGACCGGCGCCACGGGGGCAGTGGTATGAGCGGTGGAGGCAAGATCCTGCGCCGCATCGGATGGGGACTGCTGCCGCCGGCCGCCGCCCTGCTCTTCGCCCTCGCCATCTCGTCGATCGTCCTGCAGCTCAGCGGGAACAGCCCGTGGACGACCTTCTCGGCCATGTGGGAGTACGGCACCCGCGAACGCACGCTCATCACGACCGTCAACCTGGCGGTGCCGCTCTACCTCTCGGCCGTGGCCGTGGCCATCGGCTTCAAGATGGGCCTGTTCAACATCGGCGTCGAAGGTCAGTACCGGCTGGCCGCCGTCATGTCCGCCGCCGCCGGCGCCGCCGTGTCGCTGCCTCCGGTGCTCCACGTCCCGTTCATCATCCTCGTGGCCATGGTCACCGGCGCCGCCTGGGCGGGCGTGGCCGGCGTGCTGAAGGCGACCCGGGGCGTCCACGAGGTGATCGCCACGATCATGCTCAACACCATCGCCACCGGCATCGGCGCCTACCTGCTGGCCAACTACTTCCAGGACCGCGACAACAGCCTCAACACCAAGACCAAGCTGATCCCCACCTCGGGCTGGGTGCCGTCGCTGAACCGGTTGCTGGGCAGCGTCCCGACCGGCGCCAACCTCCAGGGCTTCCTGGTCGGCGCCCTGGTGGTCGGCATCCTCTTCTACGTCGTCGTGTGGCGGACCCGCTTCGGCTTCGACCTGCGGGCCACCGGCCTCAACCCGTTCGCCGCGCAGGCCAGCGGCGTGAACGCCAAGGGCATGATCGTCCGGACCATGCTGCTGAGCGGCGCCATCGCCGGGCTGGTCGGCCTCCCCGAGATGTTGGGCTTCTTCCACCGCTACACCCTCGACTTCACGACCGGGCTCGGGTTCGCCGGCATCGCCGTGGCGCTGTTGGGGAGGAACCACCCGGTCGGCATGGCCGTCGCCGCTCTGCTGTTCGGCTTCCTGAGCAGCAGCGCCCAGATCCTCGACCTCAAGGACGTCCCCAAGGAGATCGTGGGCATCATGCAGGGCGTCATCCTCCTGTCGGTCGTGGTCGCCTACGAGGTGGTGCGCCGGATCCGAGCGGCCGGCGAGGTGCGGGCCGCGGCCGAGCACGATCGAGTGCGCGAACCTGCGGCGCCGGTGCCGGCATGATCACCGCCCCCGACCGCACGGAGGCGCCCGGACGGGCATTGCCCCGCATCCCGCGCGCCGTGGTCATCGTGGCCGGCGCCGTCATCCTCCTGGCCGTCGTTCGGGTCCTCACCGGCGCCAACGACCTGACGTCGGCCGGCACGTTCAGCGCCGCCCTGCGCCTGGCCGTGCCCATCGCCCTGGTGGCCCTCGGCGGCGTGTTCTGCGAGCGGGCCGGCGTGGTCAACATCGGGCTCGAGGGCATGATGATCCTCGGCACCTGGTTCGGCGCCTACGGCGGGGTGCGGTTCGGACCGTGGTGGGGCGTGGCCCTCGGCATCCTCGGTGGTGCCCTGGGCGGGCTGCTGCACGCCGTGGCCACGGTGACGTTCAACGTCGACCACGTGGTGTCCGGCGTGGCCATCAACATCCTCGGCCTCGCCGTGGCCCGCTACCTG
>JAOBWJ010000294.1 GCA_025463335.1 Acidimicrobiales bacterium | reverse complement strand
GGCGTCGACCGTGCCGGCCACCTTGAAGTCCATGTCGCCGAAGGCATCCTCGGCGCCGAGGATGTCGGTCAGCGTCGTGTACTTGCCGTCCTCGTAGATGAGGCCCATGGCGATGCCCGAGACGTGGCCACGGGTGGGCACGCCGGCATCCATGAGCGACAGTGAGCCGGAGCACACCGAGCCCATCGAGGTCGAGCCGTTCGACGACAGCACCTCGGAGACGAGGCGCAGGGCGTACGGGAACTTCTCCTGCGAGGGGACCACGGGCAGCAGCGCCCGCTCGGCGAGGAGGCCGTGGCCGACCTCGCGGCGCTTGGTGCCACCCACGCGGCCCGTCTCGCCGTTGGAGTAGGGCGGCATGTTGTAGTGGTGCATGAACCGCTTGCGGTCATCGGGGCTGAGCGTGTCGAGCATCTGGTCCATGCGGGGCATGCCCAGGGTCAGGACGTTCAGCACCTGGGTCTCACCGCGCTGGAACAGGCCGGTGCCGTGCGCCGTCGGCATGAGGCCGACCTCGGCGGTGACCGGGCGCAGGTCGGCGACACCACGACCGTCGATGCGGATGCCCTCGTTGACCACCCGCTGGCGGATGATCTTCTTGGTCAGGGCCTTGATGGCGCTCTTGACCTCACGCTCACGACCCTCGAACGAGGCGCCGACCTTCTCGACGATGGCGGCCACGGCCTCCTTGTCGGCGGCGTTGCGCTCGGTCTTGTCGACGATCTTGTGGGCCTTGGCCAGACTGGTCTTGCCGGCCTTCTCGACGGCGGCGAACACGTCGTCGCCGTAGTCGGTGCCCGACTCGAAGGGCATCGGATCCTTGGTGCCGGCCAGCTTCACCAGCTCGAGCTGGAGCTCGATCGACTCGCGGATCCAGGTCTTGGCCTGCTCGAGGCCGTCGGCGACGACGTCCTCGGTGACGAAGGGGGCGCCGTCGTCGTAGTAGTCGAACGCCTTCTCGGTGCCACCGGCCTCGACCATCATGATGGCGATGTCGTCACCGGCGGCCCGGCCGGCGACCACGATCTCGAAGGTGGACTCGTCGCCCTCTTCGTAGGTCGGGTTCGGGATCCAGGTGCCCTCCTGGCTGAAGGCCAGGCGGACGGCGCCGATCGGGCCCTCGAACGGGAGGCCCGAGAGCATGAGGGCAGCGGACGAGCCGTTGATGGCCGGCACGTCGTAGGGGTTCACGAAGTCGGCACCGAGGACGGTGCAGACGATCTGGGTCTCGTTGCGGTAGCCCTCGGCGAAGCTCGGCCGCAGCGGGCGGTCGATCAGCCGGCAGGTCAGGATGGCCGTGTCCGGCGGGCGGGCCTCACGACGGAAGAACGACCCGGGGATCTTGCCGGCCGCGTAGGCCCGCTCCTCGACGTCGACGGTGAGGGGGAAGAAGTCGATGCCCTCGCGGGTGGTCTTCTCGCCGTTGGCCGTGACCAGGACGGCGGTGTCGCCCATCTTGACGACGACGGCGCCCTGCGACTGCGGGGCCAGCTTGCCCGTCTCGAAGGAGAGGGTCTTGTCGGTGCCCGACACTTGCCGGGATACGGAGATGGCGTCAGCCATGCTCGCTCACTTTCTGTATGAGCGGCACCGGCGACCAGTTGTCAGTTGGCTCCCACCCGACCGTCTTGCCGAGTAGAAGGCGACTGGCAGCTGACCGCTCCCGTGCCGCAGGCGTCTGAAAAGCCAGACGAGCAGCCCGCGGGCTGCTCGTCGACAGGTTGTTACCGGCGGAGGCCGAGCTTGGCGTTGATCGCCCGATAGCGCTCGACGTCGTTGTCACGCAGGTAGGTCTGAAGCCGCCTGCGGTGGCCGACCAGCTTGAGCAGGCCGCGCCGGCTGTGATGGTCCTTCTTGTGCACCTTGAGGTGCTCGTTGAGCTCGTTGATGCGCGCCGTCAGGAGCGCGATCTGGACCTCGGGCGAGCCGGTGTCCGACTCGTGGAGGCGGTGGTCGCTGATCGTCGCTGCCTTGTCGGCCATTCTCTTCCTTCGAGCTGTTCTTCGAGCGCGCCGACACTTCGCCGGAGCAGCTTGCAAGCATAGGCGGTGACCGGCGGAACTCGCTAACGCGGCCAGGACCTGGTCCAACGGTACCGGGGCGTGCCCTTGCGAACCCGGACCCGTTCGAAGCGGATCTCGGGGGTCAGCTCGATCACGAGGGCGCCGCGCTCGCACAGGACGCCCTCGATCTGACCCAGGTCGTCGACGTCGAGGGGCAGGCCCTCCTGGGTGACCGCCACCCGGCACGCCTCGCCCAGGCTGTCGGCGAGGAGGTCGGCCACGATCGCCGGCATGGTGTCGGGATCCTTGAGCGGCCACGAGTGGGTGGCGCCGTGGACGACGATCAGCTCGCCCCGGGCCCGCCGGGCGGCGTCCTTGGCCGTCTGCAGCGGGACGGCCACGTCCCGGTCGCCGTGGATGACCATGACCGGCACCAGATGCTCGGCCAACCGCTCGAGCATCCAGCGGCTCGGCCCCGACCGCAGGATCGACACGCCGGCGCCGAGGATGCCCCATGGGCGGCGCATGTTGTGCAGCCACACGGGCGCCCACAGCCGGCCCAGCTTGATCGCCTGCGTCCGATCCTTGAGGACCGGCAGCGTGGTGAGCGTGTCGGCCAGGAGGACGGCGCCCGTCGCCAGCATGAGCGGCGGCGCCACGCGGGAAGCGGCGACCCGCCGGTCCCAGGCCTCGCCCACGATGGCGTCGACGAGGAGCACGGCGATGGCTCGCTCGGGATGGTTGGCGGCGTACTCGGTGACCAGCCGGCCCCCCATCGAGTGTCCGGCGAGGATGGCGCGCTTGATGCCGAGGTGGTCGATGACCCGCCCGAGGAGCTCCGAGTAGCCGGCCAGGTCGCCACCGCCACCCCCGGTGAGGCCCGCTGTCCCTCCGTGCCCGGCGGTGTCGATGGCCACCACCTTGAAGCCGCTCGACACCAGACGCGAGAGGGTCTGGGCGTACAGGAAGCCTTCGGCGGTGAAGCCATGGACCACGACCAGCGGCACACCCCGACCGGCGATGGCGACCTGGACCTGATGGCCGTCGTCGAGGTGCAGCGTGTGGCGGGCCAGGCGCGGGACGGCGACGGTGCCGAGGTCGGCATCCGGTTCGGGACCCTCCAGGGGAAGCTCGGACCGGCGGACCGCGGCGCTCAGGGGAGGAGCACTTCCCGTGCGCGCGTCACGTCCCGACCGATCTGTTCCACCAACGCCTCCACCGATTCGAACCTCTCCTCCCCGCGGAGGCGGGCCACGAATCGCACCGACGCCCCCTGGCCATAGAGATCGCCCGAGAAGCCCAGGAGATGAGCTTCCAGGAGCGAATACGGCTGGTTCTCGTAGAAGGTAGGCCGACGGCCCAGGGAGATGGCCGCGGGGTGCTCGGTCCCGTCGGGCCGGACGTACCAGCCGGCGTAGATCCCGTCGGCCGGGAGCTGGATGCCGTCGGGTACGGCCACGTTGGCGGTCGGGAAGCCGAGCTCGCGCCCTCGCTTGTCGCCGGTCTGGACGATGCCGCGGACCTCGTGCGGGCGGCCCAGCATGCGGTTTGCCCCGTCGATGTCGCCGGCGGCGAGGGCGTCGCGGATGGCGGTGGAGGAGACCGAGCGGGCCCCCTCCGACCCGGACGCCACGAGCTCGATGCCGTCGACCTCGAAGCCGTGCTCGGCCCCCATGCGTTCGAGCAGGTCGACGTCGCCCTTGCGGCCGTGACCGAAATGGAAGTCGGCGCCCACGACCACGGCCCGCGCGCCGAGGCAGTCGACCAGCTCATGGCGCACGAAGTCCTCGGCCGATTCGAGCGACCGTTCCTCGTCGAAGTGGACGACGACGGCGTAGTCGATCCCGGTGGTGGCCAGCAGCTCGAGTCGCTGCTCGAGGTCGGTGAGCAGTGGCGGAGCCGACTCCGGTCGCACGACGGTGGCGGGATGCTGGTCGAACGTGATCACCGCACTGCGGGCGCCCAGTTCCGCGGCCAGCCGGCGGGCCTCGCCGATCACCACGCGGTGCCCGAGGTGCACACCATCGAAGAACCCGATGGTGACGGCGGTGCCCTCTTCCGGGCGCGGGCAGCTGTCGGCGTCGCGGATGACCTGCACTGCCGGTCGACGCTACTGGGGGTCTACGTCCGCGGGCTGAATCAGCACGACCTCGGGCTTGCCCTTCTCGTAGACGGCGAGCAGCTCGCCGTCATCGGAGAGGACGGCCACCGGGTGACCGTGGGGCACCAGGTCGAGCTTGCGGCCCTGGGCGACCAGCGCCGCCGTCGCCGCATCCACGGTCACCGACGCCAGATGCGCCACGGCCGCGGCCGGGGGCAGGAGCTGGATGTCCTCGAGCAGGTGGGCGTGGGCCAAGGTGTGCGGGCCGATGGCCGTGCGTTGAAGGTTCCGCAGGTGGGCACCGCCGCCGAGCTCACGGCCGATGTCGGCGGCGAGGGTGCGGATGTAGGTGCCCGAGGAGCACTCCACCTCGATGCGGTAGACCAGCGGGTCGTCGGTGGGCTCCACCTCGAGCCGGTGGATGGTGACCGGCCGCGGCTCGCGCTCGACCTCGATGCCGGCCCGGGCCAGTTCGTGCAAGCGCTTGCCGCCGACCTTGACGGCCGAGACCATCGGCGGGATCTGCTCGATCTCGCCCACGAAGGCGGCCGCCTCCTCTCGGAACTCCTCGGGCGTGACCGACCGCATCTCCCAGCGGGCGGTGACCTCGCCTGACGCGTCGAGGGTGGACGTCTCGGTGCCGAGCACGACCTCGCCGATGTAGGTCTTGGGCAGCGACGAGAAGAACCGCAGCAGCCGGGTGACCTTGCCCACCCCCAGCAGCAGCACGCCGGTGGCATCGGGGTCGAGCGTCCCGGCGTGACCGACCTTCTTGGTGCCGAGGATGCCGCGGGCCTTGGCCACCACGTCGTGCGACGTCCAGCCCGGCTGCTTGTCGACGACGGCGAAGCCGTCAGTCATCGTCGCCCTTGTACTTGTCCTTGTCCACGTCCCGGTCGGGGATCGGCGGCTGGGCGGCCAGCAGCTCCTCGATCCGCGCCGCGTGGGCGATGACGGTGTCCACCGTGAAGCGCAGCTCGGGCGTGTTGCGGAGCCGGGCCTGGCGGGCGATGGCCGACTGGAGGCGGTGCCGGTGCTCGTCGAGCGCCTCAGCCGCCTCCTCCTCGCCCTCACCGAGCGAGGAGAAGTCGACGCGGGCGCGCCGGAGGTCGGGATCGACGTCGACGTTGATGATGGTGACGAGCTCGAGCCGTTCGTCCTCGATCAGCTCGAGCTCGTCGGCCAGGATCTCCCGGCACAGCTCGTTGACCCGGGCCATGCGCGGGTACCGCTCGTTGCTCTGGCCTCGGTTTCGCCTCATGCGAGCCATGGCTAAACCCGGGGGATCTCGCGGTCCTCGTACGTCTCGATGATGTCGCCAGGACGGAGGTCCTGGAAGTCGGTCAGGCCGATGCCGCACTCGAAGCCCTCGCGGACCTCACGGGCATCATCCTTGAACCGGCGGAGCGACTGGACGGCGCCCTTCCAGATGATGGTGCCCTCGCGGATGAAGCGCACCTTCGAGTTCCGCGTGATGACGCCGTTGAGGACGTAGCAACCGGCGATCTTGCCGACCCGGGGCACGGAGTAGATCTCCCGCACCTCGGCGTCACCGGTGACGATCTCCTCGTACTCCGGCGCCAGCATCCCGAGCATGGCGCTCTGGATGTCCTCGAGGACCTGGTAGATGACCTCGTAGGTCCGGATCTCGACGCCTTCGGTGTCGGCCAGCGCCCGGCCCTTGCGGTCCGGTCGCACGTTGAAGCCGATGATCGTGGCGCCGGTGGTGGCCGCCAGCTGGACGTCGTTCTCGGTGATGCCGCCGACGGCCCGGTGGACGAACTGGATCTTCACGTCGTCGCGCTCGAGCTTGCGGAGCGACTCGGTCAGGGCCTCGAGCGTGCCGGTGACGTCGGCCTTCAGCACCACGTTGAACGTGGCCGCCTCACCCTTCTGGATCTGCTCGAAGATGTCCTCGAGCTTCACGCCGGCCTTGATCGGCGAAGCATCGGCGGCCCGGTCTCGGATCGCCGCGTACTGGCCGCGGCGCTCGCCCACCTTGCGGGCCGTCTTGTCGTCGGGGGCCACCACGAAGTCGTCGCCGGCGTCGGCCACGTCGGAGAGGCCGAGGACCTGCACGGGCGTGGACGGCCCGGCTTCCTTGACCTGCTCGCCCTTGTCGTTGACGAGGGCGCGCACCCGACCCCAGGCCGGACCGGCGACCATCGGGTCGCCGACCTTGAGGTTGCCGCGCTGCACGAGCACGGTGGCCACGGGGCCCTTGCCGGTGTCGAGCTTGGCCTCGAGGACCACGCCGTAGGCCCGGCCGTCGGGGTTGGCCCGGAGATCCTCGAGCTCGGCCACCACGAGGATCTGCTCGAGCAGGTCGTCGACGCCGAGGTTCTGGAGGGCGGAGATCTCCACCATGATCGTGTCGCCGCCCCACTCCTCGGGGGTGAGCCCCTGCTCGGAGAGCTGCTGGCGGACGCGGTCGGGCTGGGCGCCCTCGCGGTCGATCTTGTTGATGGCCACGATGATCGGCACCTCGGCAGCCTTGGCGTGGGCCAGGGCCTCGAGGGTCGTGGGCATGACGCCGTCGTCGGCCGCCACCACGAGGATGACGATGTCAGTGGCATCGGCGCCGCGGGCCCGCATCGAGGTGAACGCCTCGTGGCCCGGGGTGTCGATGAACGTGAGCAGGTGCCCGTCCTTCTCGACCTGGTAGGCGCCGATGTGCTGGGTGATGCCACCCGCCTCGCCGGCGACGACGTTGGCCTCGCGGATCTTGTCGAGCAACAGCGTCTTGCCGTGGTCGACGTGGCCCATGACCGTGATGACGGGCGGACGGGACCGCAGCAGCGTCTCGTCCTCGTCCTCGGCGTCCATGACGTCGAGCAGCTCGAGGAGACCGACCTCCTGCTCCTCGCCCGGGTCGACCATGCGGATCTCGGCGCCCACTTCAGCGGCGAAGAGCTCGATCATGTCGTCGGACAGGGTCTGGGTGGCGGTGACCATCTCGCCCTGCTGGAGCAGGAAGCGCACGATGTCGGCGACGGAGCGGTTGAGCTTGGGGGCCACGTCCTTGGCCGTAGCGCCGCGCTCGATCACGATCGTGCCCTCGGGCACGGGCGCGTTCGTCGCCGTGTAGGTCATGAGGTCCTGCGGCAGCAGCTCCTCGCGGTTGCGACGACGACGGCCTCCGCCGCGACGCGGGCGACGGGGACCACCGGGGCGGCCACCGGGACCGCCCGGACGTCCACCGGCACCGGGAACCTGACCGGGACGCAGGGGCGGCGGACCACCCGGGCGACTGCCGGGGCCACCGCCGTAGCCGCCACCGGGACGACCGGCGCCGCCGCCGGGGCGCGCTGCGCCACCGG
>JAOBWJ010000390.1 GCA_025463335.1 Acidimicrobiales bacterium | reverse complement strand
AGACGCTCCGAGTGCGGACTGGTCGTGTCGAACGTGCCGCTGACCCGTTCATTGTCGCGTTTGGCGTCCTGACGACGTCAAACGCGACAAAGAACGGTCGGGACGCCCTCCCCCTGGGCGCGTCTTTGGTCTTTGCGCAACCCCCGGATAGCGCCCGATCTTCTGGGCTGGTCCTTAGGCGACGTCGGAGAAGGCCATGGCGAGTTGCAGGGCGTCGTGACGGGCAATGCGGCTGAGGGTCCACGCCTGGTCGGTGCGGACGGTTCCGACGTCGAGCGGGTCGGTCAGCTGTTCGACGAGCTCGTCGACGCCGTCCAGCTCGTGGTCCTGTCGGATGGTGAGGGCGCTGAGAGCGTGGCCGGCGAGCAGGGTGCGGGGGAGGACGTCGGCCATGCGGCTCGTGTCGGGGTGCTGGCGGACGGCGTCGACGAAGTCGGCCGGGAAGTTCCAGGCGTGGAGGCTGTGTGCGAGGAGCTCCCCGTGGTGGGCGCCCAGGATCTCGTGTTCGACCTGGGCGCGGCGCCGGCAGTCCCAGTGGGCGGTGGTGGCGTCGATCTCCGCGTGGGCGTCGGGGTCGGCCTGGAGGAGGAGGTAGTCCCCGAGCTCGTGGAGCAGCCCGAGGCAGAGGCCCTCGGGCCGGGGGACGCCGAGGCCGGGCGCGAGGGCGGAGCAGCTCGCGGCGCTCGCGGCGGCTCGGTCCCAGAAGCCGTCGGGGACGGCGGCACCACTGCCGAGAGCGCCGGCGGCGTGGGCGGCGGCGATGCTGTGGATGGAGACGAAGCCGACCACCGTGACGGCGAGGGGCAGGTTGCGAATGCGTCCGGCCAGGCCGTAGTAGGCGCTGTTGGCCAGCTTGAGGACCGTGGCGGCCAGGGCGGGATCGGTGGCGAGGACCTCGGCGAGATCGGTGGCGGAGGCTCGCTTGTCCCCGGCGACTTGGAGCACCTGCACGGCGGCTGGTCGGCTGGCCGGTACGGCCTGCAGCCGCTCGGCGAGCGTCTCGGACAACGTGCGTTGAGGGGGATAGGTCACGTCCACAGGGTCTCCAGGGGAAAGGCGTCGAAGGTGGTCGGGCGCCCGAGGGCGTAGCCCTGGGCGAGGGTGCAGCCGAGGCTGCTGGCCCAGCGGAGCTGGTCAGGGGTTTCGATCCCCTCGGCGGTGACGCCAAAGCCGAGCGTCGCGGCCATCGTGGTGACAGCTCGCACGACGGCAGCGCTGGCCGGGTCGCCATCGGTCTCGGTGATGAAGCATCGGTCGAGCTTGACGATGTCGATCGGGAAGTGCCGGAGGTGCGAGAGAGCGGAGTAGCCGGTGCCGAAGTCGTCGATGGCGATGCGCACGCCGAGCTGGTGCAGCTCGGTGAGGACTCTGGCAGCTCGCGCCGGGTCGGTCATGAGCTGGCTCTCGGTCAGCTCCAGGCACAGGTCGGGACCGACGAGCCAGTGCCGCTCGAGCTCGGCGAGAACGTCGCCGACGAGGGTGTCCTCATCGAGCTGGGCGGCTGCGAGGTTGACGGCGACGTAGTCGGGGGCGCGGTGGCCGCGCTCGCGTCGCCAGGTGGCGAGGTCGCGGCACGCAGTGGCGAGCACGCGGCGGCCCAGGCCGGCGATGTCGCCCCCGTACTCGGCGAGCTGGACGGCCTCGAGGGCGGGAATCGGTCCGTGGGTCGGGTGTCCGTAGCGAAGGAGAGCCTCGGCGCCGACGATGCGACCACCGTCGGTGGCGAGGATGGGCTGGTAGGCGACGGCGACCTCGCCCCGGGCGATGGTGGCGCGCAGGCCAGAGGAGACGTCGCGCTCGCGCCGCAGTCGCCGCCGGACCGCCTCGTCGAACACGGCCACGCCCGCTCGGCCCTTGGCCTTGGCCTGACCGGTGGCGATGTCCGCGTCACGGAGCAGGTCGTACGCCGTCCCTGTCGTGCCCACGACGACGCCGGCGGAGACCGTGAGCCGGACGAGCTCGTCGTCGAGACGGATGACCTCGGACAGGTCGTCGAGGTGGCGTGCCGCCAGCCGTACGGCGGTATCGGAATCGAGGACGCCGGTGAGGAGCAGCCCGAAGTCGTCGTCACCGATCCGGGCGACCACGTCACGCAGGCGTGAGCCGGCGACCAGTCGCTCGGCCACCGCTCGCAGGAGTCCGTCGCCATGGTCGCGGCCGAGCACGTCGTTGACCAGCGCGAAGCCGTCGACGGTGAAGTGGAGCAGCACCGTGCCAGACCGGTCGTCGGCCAGCGCTTCCTCGATTCGGACAAGGAGCGCGGTGCGGTTGGCGAGCCCGGTGAGCGGGTCGTGCGCCGCCTGCCAGCGAAAGCGTGCCTCCAGTGCGGCGCTCTCCGAGAGATCCTCGACCGAGCCGACGAACCCCATCGACCGATCGATCCGCACGACGGGGGCCGTGCGGATGCGGACCGGTCGCAGGTCACCGGCGGGCGTGCGCACCCGGAGCTCACACTCGGCGTGGCCGCCCTCGAGGGTGCGCTCGATGGCGGCGAACACGTCGGCGAGGTCGTCCTCGTGCACCCGCTCGAGCCAGGTCGTGCCGACCAGCGCGTCCGCTCGCTCACCCCAGAGCTCGGCGAACCGCGGGCTCACGTAGCTGAGCTGCGCGCCGTGGCCGGACCGGAAGAGCCCGTCGGACGCGTAGGAGGCGATCGCCTCGAAATGCGCCTCGGCAACGCGCAGCTCCTCCTGCGCCTTCAACAAGGGGGAGATCTCGCGGAAGGTCAGGGCCCAGCCGGCGTCCTCCCATCCGAGTCGGCTTGCTTCGACCGCCACGGCCACCGGTGCCGAGCCGGCTCGGAGGAGGTTCCCCGTCACCCTCGTTCCGAGGTGATGGCGAAGCGCCGTGAGATCGAGCTGCGCTCCTTCGCCATCGGTCAGCAGCTCGACGGCAAGTACGGAAACGTCCTGACCGACGAGCTCCGCCGCCGGACGGCCACTCAGCAGGGCAAGCGGGCCGTTCACCCATTCGATGCGGTCACGGACGACGAGGGCGATCCCGTCGCGGCTGGCTCGGGTGATGTCCGCGAGCAGCGGGTCCACTGCCGTGGTCGAAGACTCCGGGTCGCCTGATGCCGTTGAGCTGGTGTCGACGTCGACGCCGCTGGATCGTTCCATGACTCCTCGATCGGAGGGGGGCGCCGTGGTCCCTCTTCGACGCGGGACCCTGCGGTCTGAGCCGTTCGGGACAGTCGGCACGCGCGATCGACCGACTCGTCCCTGTACGAGCACTTCGTTCGAACGCCGAGGGCCGCGCTGACCCGCCGATCCGGGTCAGGAGGGCTAGAGCTTCTGGGCCAGCACGTCGGCGAAGGACATCTCTGGGAGGCCCAGAGCCAAGGGAGGCCGCCTCCACGATGACCCGTGCTTCCAGTGGTGGCCCGGGGAGCGGAAGAGCCCGCGGCGCGGTGCCGCGGGCTCTTCGGGTGGATCGGGGTGCGGCCGGGCGACTACTTCTTGTGGTCGTTCCCGTTCGACGTGTTCGCGCTCTGGGGAAGGATCTCGAACGTGACGTTGTCGCCGTGCTGGCGGGTGTAGAAGAGCCGCCAGCCGTTCTTGAACAGCGAGGGCGCCTTGGTGCCGAGCACGCCCTTCACGGTCGGGTCGCCGTCCGAGGCGTGGATGCCGGTGATCTCGTTGTCACCGTCGTTCCCGCACGTCGAGCACGCGGAGTCGATGGTGGCCGACGCGTCGCGACCCTGGGCGAGGAACCGGACCGGCTGACGCCCGTTCGAGTAGTCGGCGCCCGTGTCGAACAGGTAGCCCGAGTCGAAGGCGTTGCGCTGCGTGTGGAGACCGTCGCCGGCGTCCTCGACCACGGCGAGGGCGTCCTTGCCGAGGAACTGGATGTTGTCGAAGCCGGTGTGGGCGACGTCGCTCCGGTAGAAGAGGCTGAGGGCCCCGTCGTTGGAGCGCGGGTTCTGGTTCAGCTTGAGGATGCCGCCGAAGCCGCCGTGGAGGGCACCGGCCTCGGTGTTGGCATTGGTGTCACCCGTCTCGGTGAAGAAGAACTCACCGAACTTCCCGTCGGGGCGGAACACGCCGTTCTCGGGCCGCTTGAACGGCGTGGCCGAGGCCGCCTTGGCCTTGGTGTTGGCGTCGAATGGGGTGAAGCCGTCCACGGCAGTGTCATGGATGGTCACCCACTTCGTGGTGAACGACTTGCCGTAGGTGTGGAGGTCGGCGATGTCCTGCCCGAGGATGTCGGCGTCGGCCTGGCCGGCGTGGAAGGTGATCGGGTGGTCGCCGTTGGTGACCTGGAGGGCCTGGAGCCGGCCGCCCTTGCTGATGTCGGCCGGGTCGGTGAGCAGGAGCCGGTAGACGAACGAGTTGGCCTGCTTGGCGTTCGGCGTGGTGGGGCCGGCCTTCCCGCCGCTGTCTTCGACGAGGTAGAGGTTGCCGAGGTCGTCGGTCTGGATGCCTTCGTAGCCACCGCGGCCGGTGATCCCCGAGACGTCCTCGACCTTGGCCGGGACCCCGAGGTCAGATGCCCACACGCCGCCACTGGTCGCGCTGCCCTCCGAGGTGAGCAACAGGCGCTTGGCGAACGGATCCCAGGTCGAACCGTCGAAGTCGGGCAGGTTCTTGCCGGTCACGTCCTGGGTGGCGAGCAGCGTGACGCGGTGCTTGGTGTCCGCGTCCAGGTTGATGCGGGTGATGTAGCCCGGGGTGCCCGACTCGTGGCCCTGGAAGAGGAAGTGGGTGCCGTAGTCATAGGTCGGGTCGGCGCCCGGCAGGCTCTTGTCGAACACGAGGTAGGTGTTCTTGTCGGGCTCGGTCTTGTGGGCCTCGGAGGTGGGCGACGACGGCAACGGCACCATGTTCGGCTTGTCGCCGTCGTAGCCGTAGTACGGCACCTGGGTGGTGGGGTTCTCGAGCGCGATCGCGCCCTGGGCCCGAGCCACCTGCTGCAACTCCGGGGACAGCACGTCGGCGGCAACCACGCCGGGAGCCTTGGGGTTGGGGTTCACGTTGGTGAGCTGCAGGCCGTTGGGCGCCGAGAAGGCGATGCCGGCGGCGAGGGCGGTGGTGACCAGGAAGCCGCCACCAGCGGCGACGACGGTGGTGCGACGACGGATGTGAGAGCGCACGGGCTCCTCCGGGATTCGGGGGTGGGTCGTGTGCATGCTTGCGAGCACGCGTGATCGGACGATGGCCCGGAGTTGGCCGTCAGGTGTGCGCCCGGAGAAATATCGGTGTTGTCCCGTGGGGGTGCCTGGCCCAGGCCGGTCTCCGTAGTCGACCCTGTTTGTAGCGTCGTGTTCGTGGCCGCGTTCGTACCGCCTGCTCGTCCGGTCTTCTCGCCCGCCGACCGTGCCGCGATCGGTCGCGTCATGGACGAGGTGTTGGTGAGCGGTGCCTTGACCTTGGGCTCCGTCACGGAGCGGTTCGAGCGTGCGTTCGCGGCGCGGCACGGCTGCGAGCACGGCGTCGCCGTCAGCAGCGGTACGGCTGGGTTGGAGATCATCCTGAGAACCATCGGCGTGGAGGGCCGCTCCGTCGTGGTCCCGGCGAACACGTTCTTCGCGACGGCGGCGGCCGTCCTGCACGCAGGGGGCACGCCTCGCTTCGCCGATGTCGATGCGTCGACGTTCGCGTTGTCGCCGGACTCGGTGGCCGAGTTGCTCGACACAACCTGCGCTGCGGTGCTCCTGGTCCACATCGGGGGCGTGGTGTCGCCGGCGGTCGAGAAGCTCGACCGGCTCTGCGAGCAGCACGGTGTCGTGCTGTTGGAGGACGCGGCTCACGCCCACGGGGCGGGCTTCGACGGACGCCCGGCCGGATCCTTCGGACGAGCAGCAGGCTTCTCGTTCTATCCCACCAAGGTCATGACGAGCGGGGAGGGGGGAATGATCGTGACCAACGACGCCGACCTTGCTGCCGAGGCGCGGCTGTACCGGGACCAGGGCAAGGCCGGCTTCTTGGGCGGCGACCACGTCCGGCTCGGGTCCGCCTGGCGCATGAGTGAGCTGCACGCCGCCGTTGGCGAGGTGCAGCTCGCCCGGCTCGAGGAGTTCCTCGCCGTCCGACGGCACGCCGGGCGCCGCTACGACGAGGGTCTCGGCGGCGCGACCGGGATCACCTCGGTGCAACTGGCGCCCGGAACAGAGCCCAACCACTACAAGTACCTCGCCATGCTGGCGCCGGGCATCGACCGGGCCGAGTTCAAGCGTCGCCTGCGGGAGGACCACGGCGTCGGCATGAGCGGTGAGGTGTACGCCGCGCCGCTCCACCGCCAGCCGGTGTTCGGGGCCATCTCGCACGGCCCGTTGCCGGTGAGCGAGGAGGTGTGCGCGCGCCACGTCTGCCTGCCCGTGCACTCGGACATCGCGGACGAGGAGATCGACCAGGTCGTCGCCGGCGTTCGTCAGGTGGCCGCCGAGCTCGTCACCGAGTAGAGCCGATGCAGCGCCGTGGCCTCGACCAGCCGGACGCAGACGAGCCGGCCGTCGCAGCGTTGGGGTGGATGGGCCGCCAGGTGGTCCAGCACGGCCTGTTCGTTCGTGTGGTTGAGGGCGTAGATGCGCCAGAGCACGACGACGTCGACGTGGCGGGCGCGCAGCATCGCGGAGTAGGCCGCGTCGGACGGCCAGCTCCGACGGAGTGCGCTCTCGCGGAAGAACTCGCGGTCCGACCGCCCCCCCGCCTGGATGAGCTCGTAGAGCCCGACGTTGCCGTCGCCCCCGGTGAGCAGTCGGTAGGTGGCGCCGGGTCGGAACGCCGGCGACGCCGCGAAGGCGCCCACGGCAGGGTCCGGCACCCGATCCATGCCCCGCCAGGCCCACGGCATCCCGATCGGGCCCCACATGGCAGCGGCGAGGGCGCCGACGGCGAGGAGCGAGGCCGCGCCAGCCCACGTCTCGTGCCGGCCGGCGATGGCCAGCAACACGAGCGGCACGACCACCACGAGGCTCCGAGGCCCGACGGTGTTGATGAAGCCCCAGGCCCGCACGAGCACCGGGCTGTCGGTGTAGACGGGTGAGCGAAGGACGATCACGGCGGCGGGGATGGCCGGCAGCAGCGAGGCGAGGTAGCGGGCGATGGGGGCTCGCCGCTGTGGCTCGCGGCGGAGCTGGAGCGCGACCAGCCCGAGGGCGATGGGCCCGATCACGGCGACGTGGGTGGTCTGGGCGAGCGCCAGGAGCAGGGTCGCCCAGTTGCGGTGCCCTCGGCGCCAGCACGCCACCGCGCCGAGGAGCATGGCCGCACCCCAGACGAAGGGCAGCTGGCCGAGCAGCATGCCGGCGATGAGCGCCGGGTTGGCCAGGACTGCGGCAGCCCACCAGTTTCGGCGGAGCTCGGGGAAGGCGAGGAAGGTGCTGACGATGAGGGCGGCGGTGCCGACCACGAGCATGAGCGTGACGGCCCAGTCGCCGAGGGCGGGCCGGAGGATCGCCGCGGTGGTCCAGGGGAGGAAGCCGTAGGGGTAGGCGAAGGCGGCGCCGTGGTCGAGCACCGGCATGGCCATCGGCAGCCAGTGGTGGTGCCACAGCCGTTGACTGATGTACCAGACGTGGGCATAGCTGATGAGGCTGTCGGTACCCACGAAGATCCGATGTTGCAGAACCCGAACCATGCAGACGGCCCACGCGGCGGTCATGCCGCAGGCGACGACGGTGCCGAGCTTCGCGTCCGGTCGCGATGGAGCGGTCGTTCGGACGGTCACCGTCAGCGATTCTCGCGCCTCGCGACCGTGAGGTGGCTGCTGACGATCATGACCGTCCCGGTCGCCGCATGGCTGCTGACGCAGACGGCCGAACCCGTCCTCCGGCTGGCCCTCGTGACGCTGGTCCTCGAGCTGGTGGTGGCCGCCGTCGCGCTGCGGAGCCCCGACCGTCAGCGGTCGGCGTCCGTCGTCGCCGTGCTCACCGTCGCAGCCGTGGCCCTGACCGGGTCGTGGATCGGCGCCAACTCGGCCGAGGTCACCTGGTTCGGTTCCCAGGTCGGCCACGTCGGTCGAGACCGCCGGGAGGTGGCGCTCACCTTCGACGACGGCCCCAACGTCTCCGCCACCCTGGCCATCGCCCGGATCCTCGAGGCCCACCACACCAAGGGGACCTTCTTCTCCGTGGGCAAGGCGGTGAACCGCAGGCCGGACATCACACGCGCCTTGGCCGCAGACGGCCACCTCATCGGCAACCACTCCTACCACCACGACTCGACTCACTGGTTGGACCCGCGGTACCTCGAGCTGGGGAAGGCGCAGCGGGCCATCGGTGACCGGGTCGGCGTCTGCCCGGCCTTCTTCCGGGCGCCGCACGGTCAGCACACGCCGTTCATGGCCGCCGTCGTCCGGCACCACCACATGGTCATGGTCGGCTGGGACGTGTCTTCCTCCGACTGGAGCTCCCACGATGCCGCCGCCCTCGCCCGCCGGATCCTGGCCCGCAGCCGAGGCGGCTCGATCATTGACCTGCACGACGGACTGGATGGCAAGCGCACCGTCGACCGGACGGTTCTGCTCGGCGCCCTGCCGCTGATCCTCGACGGTCTCGAGGCGAGGGGGCTGCGGCCCGTCCGTCTCGACGTGCTCCTGCGACGACCCGGCTACGTGGCCGGCTGCACCGCCCGGCGGCGGGTCCAGACCCGGGCGGCGGCCAACGGGATGGCGCCGAGATCGATGGCGGCGTCGGTGAGGCTCGTGCGCGATCGGTAGAGGGGCACGGCGACCAGCTCGTCGTTGCGCAGTCGGTAGCCAAGGCGGCAGAGGACCACGGCGACCTCGACCGTCTCGCTGTACTTGTAGCCCCGGTAGTACCGGAGGGCGTCGGCGAGCGGGCCGAGGCGGAACACCCGGTAGCCCGACTCCACGTCCTGCAGGCGGCGCCCGGCCCAGAGGCTGGCCCACGCGCTCACCAGCCAGTTGCCGAGCCGCTTGTGCCACGGGTAGGTCGAGAGATCCCGCCGTACGAGCAGGGCGTCGAGGTCCTGGGCGACCATCATGGCGTGGAGCCGCTCGAACGCCTCCAGCTCGTGCTGTCCATCGGCATCCACGGTGAAGACGAGGTCGCCCGCCGAGAGCTCGTCGCGGCCGAGCCGGTTCGTCAGGTCGGTGAACGCCGCGTAGTACGCAGCGGACATGCCCCGGTTCTGGTCGAAGGCGAGCAGTCGGGCCCGGTCGTGGCCGGGGAGCCAGTCCTCGATCGCCCCACGGGTGCCGTCGGTCGAACCATCGTCGACGATGACGAGCTCGTCCACCAAGGGATGGAGCCGCTCGAGGACGGCCGCCACCGTCGGCGCCTCGTTGTAGGCCGGGACGACCGCGATGCGCTTCGGGGACTCCGTACCGGACACGGTGCCATCCTCTCGGCTCTCAGAGCGCTCAGAGGGTCGGACGTAAGGCCTAAGTAGCATCTTCTCATGCGGATCGCCGTGACCGGCGGGTGCGGGTTCATCGGATCGCATGTCGTCGACCACCTGGTCGATGCCGGCCACGAGGTCGACGTGATCGACCTCTGCCCGCCGCACCGGCCCGACGTCGGCCATCACCGGGTTGACATCGGCGACCTCGATGGCCTCGTGCGGGCGATTTCCGGCGCCGAGGTCGTCTTCCACCTCGCCGCCGTGGCCGATGTGCACGACGTGAGCTTCGACCCGGTCGGCGCCACCGACACCAACGTCGTCGGCACGGCCAAGGTCTGGGAGGCGTGCCGCCGCAACGGCGTGCGCCGGGCCGTTCTGGCCAGCACCGTGTGGGTCTACGGCGGCGCGTCCGGCGACGGTGTGCTCGACGAGTCGGCCGCGTTCGATCTGGCCAGCGTCGGGCACCTCTACACGTCCTCCAAGCTCGCCGCCGAGCTGGTCGCCCACAGCTACCAGGAGCTGTACGGCCTGGACTTCACGATCCTGCGCTACGGCATCCCCTACGGGCCTCGCATGCGCCCGTCGCTGGTCATCCCCACGTTCGTGACCATGGCGCTGGCCGGCGAGCCGATCATCGTGCACGGCGATGGCTCCCAGTTCCGGAACTACGTCTACGTCGAGGACCTGGCCGCCGCCCACGTCCTGGCCCTGGAAGACGCTGCCGCGAACCAGGTGCTGAACCTCGAGGGCCGCGAGCCCGTCACCGTCGGCCACCTCGTCGACGCCATCGCCTCCGCGCTCGACCGGAAGGTCGACGTCGCCTACGGGGACGCCCGTGCCGGGGACTACGAGGGGCGGGCGATCTCGGCCGAGAAGGCGCAGTCCTTGGTCGGGTGGCGTCCGATGGTGTCGTTCGACGACGGGCTGCGGCGCTACGTCGAGTGGCACCTCGCGCAGGAGGCGGTGGGGCGGGATCCGACGGTGGTGCCTGTCGCGGCTCCGGACCCCGTCTCCGTCCTGGCGTCGCCGACCGACCGCCGACGTTCCGTTGCCGTCGGTGTTGCGCTTGGAACGGCCGTCATCCCGCTCCTTGCGACCGGCCAGTACGGCTCGTCGGTGGATGACGCCATCGGGCTCCTGGCCTTCGTCGTCGGGCTCGGCGTCATCGCCGGGTTCCAGCTCCGATGGAGGGCACGGATGTCTCGCTCGCGGACGCCGGTCCCGGTGGGCGTTGCCGCCGCGCTGGCGGTGCTCTGGCTGGTCTCCCAGGCGGCCTACTCCTGGGAGCTCGTCGTCCTGGGTGGCCTCTTGGTGGTCATCGTCATGGGGACCGTGTCGGTCATCCGGTCGACTCGGGATGCGCTTCCTGCTGGCCTCGCCACGGCCGGATGCTTGGCGGTCATCGAGGCCGTGCGGCCGACCTGGACCCTCTGGGCTGGTGCCGTCGCCGTCGCCGCCGGCCTGGTCGCGGCGAGCTCCTTCCAGTCCGTTCGTCACCGGCGACCCTCGACGTCCGTGCGCTGGTCGGTGGGCACGGTCCTCGCCACTGGACTCGTCGGCGCGTGCGTCGGCGCGACATCAGCGAGTGCAAGCTGGTTCGGGCCCGTCGTGGCCCACGGATCTCGAGCAAGCAACGCGGTTGCCTTGACCTTCGAGGGACAGCCGTCGGTGGAGAC
The DNA here is from genome assembly GCA_025463335.1 of Acidimicrobiales bacterium. Taxonomy (GTDB): domain Bacteria; phylum Actinomycetota; class Acidimicrobiia; order Acidimicrobiales; family CADCSY01; genus RYN-34. The sequence goes on along the minus strand of JAOBWJ010000390.1, from coordinate 1,512 downwards.
GCGCGCCGTGCTTCGCGTCCTCGACTCACACGGCGTACGGGCTGCGTTCTTCACCAACGGTGAGACCGTCCGGTCCGATCCATCCCTCGGCCGGGAGCTCGTCCGCGACGGTCAGCTGATCGGGAACGCCGGCTACAGCTCCGAGCCTGCGCTGCTGCTCGAATCCCACCCCACGCAGCTGGATCAGTCCCAGCAGGCCATCAACGAAGCACTCGGTGTGTGCCCTTCGTACGTCCGTCCCCCTCGCGGCGTGCACACCCCGTTGACAACTCGTCTGGCACGGGGGCGATCCATGACCGTCGTGACCTGGGACGTCGGCCACTTCGCGCACACCCAGAACGACGGCGCCCATCTGGCGGCGGCCGTGCTGTCCTCGGTGCGACCCGGATCGATCATCGGGCTCCCGCTCGTCGCCGGGGCCCACCCCCGGACCGCGGGAACCGTCTCGACGGCGTTGCCGCTGATCCTCCAAGGACTCCGAGACCGCCACCTCCGGCCGGTTCGCCTCGACGAGCTGCTCGGGACAGCCGCCTACGCGGGCCGTTGTTGAACGTCTACGCGAGCGGTGCCACCAGCAACCGGGCGGTCTACGGTCGCGGGATGGCTCTGGTGGACGACCTGCTGGCGAATCCTGGCCTGTACGTGGGCGCCGACCGCCTTGCCGGCACCGATCACACCGGTGTGGCCCGCATCGTGGTCACGCCGTTGCCCGGCCGGTCCGGCGTGACGTTGGACTACGAAGTCGTGAGCGCCGCCACACCGGAGAACGGTCGCAGCCACGTCGAGCACACGATCATCGCTCGCACGCACGGCGGCGGGACCGTGATGGTGATCGGCCACCCACACGCCGAGTCGGTGGCCATCCTCAGGGAGACCGATCCGGGCGTGTTCGAGGTTGGCGACGAGCCGGCGCCATTTCCGATGAAGGTCGTCGTATCCATGCCGGAGCCGGGCCGAATCCGCCATTCGTGGTGGTACGGACGTCCAGGCGACGTCGCCGTCGAGCGCGACGTGTCCGACGTGGTGCTGCAGTCGTAGACCACGAGCCGAGTGAGCTGCAGGCCGTTGGGCGCCGAGAAGGCGACGCCCGCCGCGAGGACGGTGGTGGCCAGAAAGCCGCCACCAGCGACGAGAGTGGTGCGACGACGGGGACGAGAGCGCACGGGCTCCTCCGGGGATTGGGGGGTGGGTCGTGCGCATGCTTGCGAGCACGCGTGATCGGACGGTGACCTGGAGTTGGCCGCCAGGTGTGCGCCCGGCGAAGTGTCAGAGGTGTCGGGGTCGCCCGTCCCACGGCTCCCGAGCCCCGGCGTCCACGCTGTGGTAGGCGGCCGCGTCACCTTCGCCCAATGAGACGCTCGTCGATAGCCTGGCTGGGGTGTCCTCGACCTGGCCGCCGCTTCCCTACGAAGCGTGGAGTGCCACCTGCGACACCCTGCACTCGCACACCCAGGTCCTCGGCAAACTCGCGGTGGCGCTGGCACCGCCGGAGCCGCAGCTCCAGCACGCCGC
>JAOBWJ010000257.1 GCA_025463335.1 Acidimicrobiales bacterium | reverse complement strand
GCCACCATGCGCAAGATGTTGGTGGCCATGGCCAAGGACCTTCGGGTCCTGCTCATCAAGCTGGCCGACCGGCTCCACAACATGCGGACGATCGCGGCCATGCCGACGTTCAAGCAGGAGCGCACGGCGCGGGAGACGCTCGACATCTACGCCCCGCTGGCTCACCGCCTGGGCATGCAGGACATGAAGCAGCAGCTCGAGGACCTGGCGTTCGCCTCGCTGTACCCGAAGCGGTACGCCGAGATCGAGCAGATGGTGTCGACCCGCAGCCCCGAGCGCGACATCTACCTGGCCCAGGTGGTGGCCGCCGTGCGCGAGCGCCTGCACGAGCTGCGCATCAGCGGTGAGGTCACCGGGCGCCCGAAGCACCTGTGGTCCATCTACGAGAAGATGGTCGTCAAGGGCAAGGAGTTCGGCGAGATCTTCGACCTGGTCGGCATCCGGGTCGTGGTCGACCGTGTCGAGGACTGCTACGCGGCGCTGGGCTCGATCCACGCCACATGGAAGCCGGTCCAGGGTCGGATCAAGGACTACATCGCCATGCCGAAGTTCAACCTCTACCAGTCGTTGCACACGACGGTCGTGGGGCCCCAGGGCAAGCCGGTGGAGTTCCAGATCCGCACCCGGGAGATGCACACCCGGGCCGAGCTCGGCGTGGCCGCCCACTACGCCTACAAGGAGGGCGACCTCAGCGGGGCCGACATGGCCTGGCTCAACCGGATCGTCGACTGGCAGTCCGAGACCGGCCCCAACGAGTTCATGGAGACCCTGCGGGTCGATCTCGAACAGGACGAGGTCTTCGTCTTCACGCCCAAGGGCAATGTCATCACGTTCCCCGACGGGGCCACGCCGATCGACTTCGCCTACGCCATCCACACCGACGTGGGCCACGCCTGCATCGGCGCCCGCGTCAACGGTCGACTCCAGCCACTGGACTCCAAGGTGCAGTCGGGTGACACGATCGAGATCTTCACGTCGAAGGTCGACCACTCGCCGTCGCGCGACTGGCTGAACATCGCGGTCACGCCCCGGGCCCGCAACAAGATCAAGCAGTGGTTCTCCCGGGAGCGGCGGGAGGACGCCCTGGACACGGGCAAGGACGAGCTGGTCCGGGCGCTGCGGCGCGAGGGCCTGCCCGTGCAGAAGCTCCTGTCGGGCCCGGCCATCGCCGAGGTCGCGAAGGCCATGTCGTACGTCGACCTCGACGCCCTGTACGTCGCCATCGGCGAGAACCACGTGTCGGGACAGTCGGTGGCCCAGCGCATCGGCCGCGACCTGCGGTCGGGCGAGGGGGAGGAGCAGCTCCCGATCACGGCTCGGGCGCCCCGCCGGCGCAAGCCGACCTCCGGCGTCCACGTCGAGGGCCTCGACGACGTCATGGTGCGCCTGTCCCGGTGCTGCACGCCGGTGCCCGGCGACGAGATCATGGGCTTCGTCACCCGTGGTCGTGGCGTCTCCATCCACCGGGCCGACTGCGCCAACGCCGTGTCGCTGGCCTCCAGCCAGGACGACCGGCTCATCGACGTCGAGTGGGACCAGAACCAGAGCAACGACACGTTCGTGGTGTCGATCGAGGTCCGGGCCCTCGACCGGTCACGGCTGCTGCGCGACGTGTCGGCCTCGCTGGCCGACCATCACGTGAACATCCTGGCGTGCGCCACCCAGACCGGCACCGACCGCATCTCCCGCATGCGCTTCGACTTCGAGCTGGCCGACCCCAGCCACCTCGACTCGCTGCTCGGCGTCATCCGCCGCATCGAGTCGGTCTACGACGCCTACCGGCTCCTGCCCGGGAGCGGTTAGCGCGCCAAGGCGATTCAACTGGAGCGATCCGACCGAAAGGGTCTTTCGACTCTGTTTCAACGGCGGCATGACGAAGACACTCATCTCGTAAGGCGGTTGGCCCGGTCGATCCCGACGCGCGTCAGCGGCCCAGAGAAGGGGCTTTGTCGTGCAGAGGAAGCGGATGTCTCGAGTTGCAGTGGTCGGGTTGGTCGTCGGCGTCTCCGGCGCCATCGGCCTCGCCGCGTTCGCCTTCACGGCGTCCAACACCGTTCCGGCGACCACGGTCGGCGCCGGCTCCGGGACGGTGTCCGGCTACACCGTGTCGAGCGTGCACTACACGCTCAACACCACGACCCCGGTGAACATCGACTCCCTGAGCTTCACGGTCGCGCCGGTGATCCCCAGCACCGGCACCGGCAAGGTCGTGGTCTCGGCGACCCTGTCCGTGGGCGGTCCCACCTCCTACAACTGCACCAGCAACACCACGGGCGACACGGTCACGTGCGCGACCACCTCCCCCCAGCTGACGGCGGACAAGCTCAACGGGCTCACCGTCGTCGCCGCCCAGTAGGCCGACGAGATGACCCGTCGGCGCCGCCGGTCCGAGGGTGACCGATCGCCATCGCCCAGTCCCCATCCGTTGTTCGCGCTGCTCATCGTGCTGGGGACGACCCTCATGTGGTTGTTCCTCGGCCCGGTGCAGCTCGGGGGGGCCACGGCGTACTCCGTGGTCTCGGGCAACAGCATGGAGCCGCTGCTGCACAAGGGCGACCTGGCCGCCGTTCGACAGGGCAAGTCGTACGGCGTCGGTGATGTCGCCCTGTACGAGAGTGAGGCGCTGAAGGGGCAGCGAGTGCTCCACCGGATCCTCACCGTCGGCGACGGGACCTACACGTTCAAGGGCGACAACAACGACTTCGTCGATCCCGAGACCGTCCCTGCCACCGCCCTCGTGGGCCGGTTGTGGTTCCACGGGAGCCACGTCGGGAGCGTGATGACCTGGATCAGGGAACCCTGGCGTGCCGCGATGATCGCCGCCGTCGCTGCCGCGATCGCACTCGGTTCGAGGTTGGGAGCCCGGCCCCGCAGGCGGCGTCACACTCGACCAAGTCACGCCATCGGCCGCGGCGATGCCCGGTTCCAGAACCTCTGGGCGCCCGCCACGGCGTCGCTCGTCGTCATCGTCGCCGTCGCCGGCGCCGGCTTCACGAAGCCGCTGACCACGGGCCTCTCCGAGGCAGGCGCGTTCCGGCACGAAGGAACCTTCTCCTACGCGGCGAAGATCCGGGATCCCAACCCCGCGTACCCCTCCGGCGTGGCGGAGACCGGTCAGCCGGTGTTCTTCAGTCTCTCCGACTCCCTGCGGCTCACGTTCGACTACCGCTTCGTGTCCCGCTACGCCCACGACGTCAAGGGCACCGTCGCGCTGAAGGCGCTCATCTCGGACTCGACCGGTTGGCACCAGGTCCTCGATGTGAGCGACCCGGTCGCCTTCGACGGCAGCGACCATGCCTCCATCGGAGGCCAGTTCCCGCTGAGTGACCTCCGCGCCCTCGTGGCCCAGCTGGCCGTCAACTCCGGGCTGCCCGGCGCCGAGTACCCGTTGTACCTCCAGCCGGTGGTCACGGTCGCCGGGACGGTCCAAGGCCGCGCCATCCAGTCGACGTTCTCGCCCGTGATCCCTGTTTCCCTCACCGAGACGCTGCTCAAGGTTGCCTCCGCGAACACCATCGCCGTGCCGGGGACGACCACCGCCGCCCAGGCCGACGTCTTCCACCCCACGCTCGAGGAGAGCGCCCGAGTCACCGGGCCGAACACGCTCGTCATCGCCCGTTACCACGTCGCCGTGCGCACCATCCGCCTCCTGGCCATCGTGCTCTTCGGCGCCTGGATCATCGCCGTGTCGGTGCTCGCCCGTCGGAGGCGCGCTCTGCTCGACGACGCCGCGATCGCTGCCGTTTACGGCAACCTCCTCGTCCCCGTCGGCTCCCTCGACGCGCTGACCTCCCTGCCGACCGTGCCGGTTGCCGACTTCGAGGTCCTCGCCAAGCTCGCCGGAGATCTGGAGGCACCGCTGCTCGTCGAGACGACCGGGGCGCTCGTGCGCTACGCCGTCGTCACGGAGTCGATGGTGTTCCTCCACGAACCGGTGCCCCACCATGCGCCGTTCGCGCTTCCGCCCGGATCCCAGCCCCCTCCTCCGGCCACCGGTCCACATCGCGAGGCGGAACCCGGCGGGGCCCGTCAACCCACCCCGAACGTCCGGCTGCCGAAGATCGGGAGCGCCGCGCTCCAGTTCGCGCCGCTGTTGCTCCCGCTCGTAGTGGCCGGGTCGATCGTCATGTCGTTCACCGCGACCAGCGTGTTGCCGACGAGCTACGCCGGCGTCTCGAAGCATCCGGTGGTGGTGAGCCAGCTCGCGCCGGGCTCCTGCTCCTCTCTCGTGCCCACCAGCCTGCTCGTGGCCGCCAGCGCGACGGTCACGGGAACGGCCGCCAACGACCTGATCCTCGGCCAGGGCGACTCCGGCAAGCACAGCCTGAACGGCGCAGGTGGCAACGACTGCGTCGTCGCCGGGGGCGGTAGCAGCACGACCAACACGATCGACGGCGGAGCCGGGACCGACGTCTGTGTCGCTCCCGCGGTCACCAAGCCGACGTTCAAGAACTGCGAGCTTCAGCTCGCCACCTAGCTCGTGCCGCTGCGGTACCGACTGGACGGCGGAGGTCCTGGGTACTGGCCCCGGCATGCCCCCGAACACGATGCCGGCTCACTCCCGGTCTGCGGTCGGCCGGTTCTTCCGGAACCCGGAGACCGGAGACCTTGCGGTCGTCCAGGTGCCGAACCTCCCGTTGGCCATCTTCCTGGTCGCGACGATCGCCAGGCTGGTGTTCCATCCGACGGGCACGGTCGGCACCACGGTCTCCGTGGTCGCGACGGCGGCGATCGTGTGGTGGGCAGTCGAAGAGATCATCCGCGGCGACAGCCCGTTCCGGAGGCTTCTCGGCGGGATCGTCCTCCTCGGCGCAGTCCTCGGACTGATGCTCGGGTAGCTCGGGCCACGTCGAGGGTGGTCAGGCGTCCAGCACTTCGATGCGGATGCGCTTGTTGCCCTTGCCCTTGGACTCGGTCTTGACGACTCGGATGCGGCCCACCTGATCGGTCGACGACACGTGGGTACCACCGTCGGCCTGCTTGTCGAGCCCGACGATGTCGACCACCCGGATCTCGCTGACCGCCTCGGGGATGAGGTTGACCTTGGTGCGGATGAGGTCCTCGTCGGTCACTGCCGTGTCCCGAGGGAGGAACGTGACCTCGATCGGTCGGGCGGCGGCCAGTTCGGCGTTGACCAGCTGCTCGACGGTCTGACCGAAACCCTCCGGCAGGGGATCGAACTCGAAGTCCATGCGGGCCGAGAGCGGCTCCATGTTGCCGCCGGTGACGGCCGTGCCCCAGTGGTTCCAGATCACCCCGCACAGCACGTGGAGCGCGGTGTGGGTGCGCATGAGGGCATGGCGCCGCTCCCAGTCGAGCTCGCCCTCGACCACCGTGCCGACGGCCGGCACCGGGCCCTCGAGCACGTGCCACACGTCGCCGTCCCGCTTCACCACGTCGACCACGGTGGCGTCGCCCAGCCGGCCGGTGTCGTGGGGCTGCCCGCCCCCGGTCACGTAGAACGCGGTGCGGTCGAGCACCACGGCCCCCTCCGAGGCCGCGATCACGGTGGCCGTGAACGAACGCAGCTGGGCGTCCCGGAGGTAGAGCAGGTCGGTTCCCACGTCGCCAGTTTGCATCCCGGGCCTAGCCGCCGGCGCAGGGTTACCATCGGGTAGCTCCGCACCCTTGGGGGGGACGGACACCCACAATCCGTAGATCGAGGAGACGACGCATGACCCGACGGAACCCGTTGTGGCGCGTGGTGACGGTGCTGTTCGCCGCCGCTGCCCTGCTGGCGGCCGCGTGCGGTAGCGACGACAACAAACAGGCCAGCGACACCACCCAGAAGCCTGCGCAGCAGACGGGTACGAGCGACGGCACGCTCAAGCTCGGCTACCTGCTTCCGGAGACCGGCGACCTCTCGTTCCTCGGTCCACCGATGATCAAGGGCGTCGAGATGGCGATCCGTGACATCAACGCCGCCGGTGGCGTGAACGGCAAGGACGTCACGTTGGCCCAGGCCGACGACGGCACCAACCCCGACGTGGCCAGCGCCGCGGTCGACAAGCTGCTGAACACCGACAAGGTGGACGCCGTCATCGGCGCCGCCGCCACCAGCGTCACCCTCGCCGTGATCGACAAGATCACCGGCGCCAAGGTCGTGGAGTGCTCGCCGTCCAACACCGGCTCGAACCTCACCACCTACAAAGACAACGGCTACTACTTCCGCACGGCCCCGCCCGACAACCTCCAGAGCGCGGCCATCGGCGACCTGATCACCGACGACGGGAAGAGCAACGTCGGGATCATCGCCATCAACAACGACTACGGGAAGGGCTTCTCGGCCGACTTGAAGAAGCGGCTGGAGAGCAACGGCGCCACCATCGCGTCGGAGGCCTTCTACGACCCGAACGGCAGCGACTTCTCGGCCGAGGCCAAGCAGGTCGCCGACGCGAAGCCCGACGCCGTCGCCGTCATCGCCTACCCGGACACCGGTGGCCAGGTCTTCTCGGCCATGATCGCCAACAAGATCGGCCCGGCCGACGTCGGCGTGTACGTGACCGATGGTCTTCAGACCAACGAGCTGTACAAGAAGATCGACCCCAACAACCCGGCCGTGACCCAGGGCGTGCGGGGCACCGCCGCCTCGTCGGCGCCGAAGAACGGGGCAGCCTTCTTCCCGGCGGCGTTCGCCAAGTTCGCCCCTGGGGTGGACACGATCTACTCGGCCCACGCCTACGACTGCGCCGTGACCATCGCCCTGGCCGCCATTGCTGCCGGCAGCGACGATCCCACCGCCATCCGCGACCAGATGGACGGGATCACCAAGGGCGGCACCAAGTGCACCACGGTCGCCGACTGCGTGAAGCTGCTGAAGGACAAGAAGGACATCGACTACGACGGTGCCGCGGGCCCGCTGAACTTCACCAAGGCCGGTGAGCCCGGCGCGGGTACCTACGACATCTACGAGTTCGGTGCCGACGGCAAGTACGCCACCGAGAAGCAGGTGGACATCAAGTAGTTC
>JAOBWJ010000170.1 GCA_025463335.1 Acidimicrobiales bacterium | reverse complement strand
CTTGTTCTCGATCTGGCTCTCGAGGTGCCCGCGCGGGATGTGCAGCGCGCCGGGCAGGGCGCCCTGCTCGTACTCGTCGGGCTCGCGCACGTCGAGCACGACGGTGCCCGGGACGGCGACGGCCGATTCGGCCTCGGCGGTGTCGATCTCGCGGATGCGGCTCTTGGTCTCGTTGAGGAGCTCGCGGAAGCTGGCCATGCCCGAAAGTCTACTTGCGCAGTCAGCTTTCAACGAGTGCCGGCAGCACCTCACCGATGGGCTCGTGGAGGACCACGTCGGCGATGCCGTCGAAGGGCGTGGGCTCGGCGTTGACGATCACCAGCCGGGCCCCGGCCCGCTTGGCCAACGGGACCACTCCGGCGACCGGGTACACCTGCAAGGTGCTGCCCACGGCCAACAGCAGGTCGGCCTCGAGGGCGCCCTCCTCGGCTCGTTGGATGTCGTCGGGGACGAGCGACTGGCCGAACGAGATCGTGGCCGACTTGATGATCCCGCCGCAGGCCGGGCACGGCGGGTCGTCCTCGCCCTGCCGCACCCGCTCGAGGGCATCGGCCATCGGGCCGCGGGCGCCACACGTCAGGCACGCCCAGTCGCGCACGTTGCCGTGGACCTCGACGATGCGGCTGGGATCGACGCCGGCGGCGTGGTGCAGGCCGTCGATGTTCTGGGTGATGAGCAGGTGGAGCCGGCCCTGCCGGTCGAGCTCGGCCAGCGCCCGGTGCCCGGCGTTGGGCTCGGCGGCGAACATCGGGGAGTCGGCCCGGGCCCGCCATGCCCGGCGACGCACCTCGGGATCGGACACGTAGTGCGACAACGTCGACGCCTTCTCGGCCTCGGGGTTCTTGGTCCACACACCGTTGGGGCCGCGGAAGTCGGGGATCCCGGAGTCGGTGGAGATGCCGGCGCCGGTCAGCACGACCAGGCGCTCGGCCTCGGCGATCCAGCGGCGGACGTCGGTGAGCACGACGCCCAGGTTCGCGCGCTTCAGATCAGATGGGCGGCGTCCAGACGACGGAGGGTCTTGAGGTCGACGTGGCCCTTCATCTCCGACGGCAGGGCGACGTCGTCGGGCGGGGGCGGCTGCCCGCCGGGGGCGATCTGCCCCCGGTCAACCACGGCCATGTCCTCGGCGCCAGGATCCGCCGGGCGGTCGGTTCCGGGAGAGCGCGGAATGGGAGGTGGTCCAGGCATGCCCTGCCACTGCCCGTCCGCTGGACGGCTCAACCCCGCCGCCGGGTAGGGGGCCGGCATGGACGAGGCGATGGACGAGGCGATGGAAGCGACACTCGCCGGTCGGCCCCACGGCCGGGACTGGCGTCGCATGGAGTCGGGCGACTGGCGAGCCGAGGCCGACGGCGGCCGCCTGGCCGGCGTGCTCAGCGACGAGGCCGGCGCCTGGGTGGCGCGGGTGTACCGGCACGAGACGGGCCCGTCGCCGGCGCCCGATCCCGAGGAGGCCCACGGCCCCACCGTGTTCGAGTTCGAGGACCTCGACCTCGCTCTCGACTACGTGGAGGGCAACCTCGGTTGGTAGGTCAGCGCCTCCGCAGGCGCTCGCCGATGGGCGAATAGCGGACGATGCTGACCACGGCGCGCACGCCGTCGCGCCACCCGATCTTCTTGCCCTCGGCGTAGGTCCGGCCCCGGTAGGAGATGCCGACCTCGTAGATGCGCCACCGGCCGGCCGCCGCCTTGGCCGTGAGCTCGGGCTCGATGCCGAACCGGTCCTCCTCGAGCTCGAAGCTCTCGAGCACCTCCCGGCGGAAGACCTTGTAGCCGGTCTCCATGTCGGTGAGGTTCAGGTTGGTCAGGGCGTTGGACAGCAGGGTGAGGAAGCGGTTGCCCAGGCTGTGCCAAAAGTACAGGACCCGGTGGGGCCGCCCACCCATGAAGCGAGAGCCGAACACCACGTCGGCCTCGTCGGCCAGCAGGGGCGCCAGCAGGGCCGGATAGTCGGACGGGTCGTACTCCAGGTCGGCGTCCTGCACGAGCACGAAGGGTCGGGATGCCTCGGCGAAGCCCCGGCGAAGGGCGGCACCCTTGCCCCGGTTCTCGGGTTGGCGCAGCAGCCGCACACGGGAATCGTCGACACGTTCCACCACCTCGACCGAGCCATCGGTCGACCCATCGTCGACCACCAGCACCTCGCCGGTGTAGGGCGAATCGAGCACCCGCTTCAGGGTCGTGGCGATCGTGGCCGCTTCGTTGAAGCAGGGCACGACCACGGTAAGCACCGCGTCCTCCATGCCGGCAGCCTAGGTTCGTCCGAATGCGACGACGTCCCTGGCCGCTGGCCGTGGCCGCCCTCGCCGGAGCTGGGCTCGTGCTGCGGATCGTCATGTTGCTCGGCCACTGGGGCACCGTCGACAGCGACGAAGCGGTGGTCGGCCTCATGGCCCGGGGCTTCCGGCATGGGAACTGGCGGGCCTTCTATTGGGGCCAGCACTACGCCGGCACGCAGGAGACGGCGCTGGTCGCATTGGCTGGGGCGTCGACGGCGGCGCTCAAGCTGGTGCCCGTGGCCCTGAGCGCGGTGGCTGCCGTGCTCACGTGGCGGGTCGGCCGACGGCTGGTCGAGGAGCGCCTGGCGCAGGCCGCCGGCCTGCTCGTGTGGGTGGGGCCCGGCGCGTATGTCTGGTGGTCGACAAAGGAGCGGGGCTTCTACTGGGTGTCGCTGGTACTGGGACTGGTGCTGGTCCTGGCCGCCCAGCGGATCGTGGAACGGGGCGGCCGGCCGCTCGACGGTGCCGTCCTGGGCCTGGCGGCCGGGCTCGGGTTCTGGGCCTCGCCGACGGTCCTCTACTTCGCCGTGCCCGCCGGGCTCTGGATCGTCGTGCGCCGCCGGCCGCCGCTCCGCTGGCTGTGGGCCGCCGTGCCGGCGGCCGTCGTGGGTGCCGGGCCATGGCTGTGGCACAACGTCGGTCACGACTGGCCGTCGCTCGACCGGCCTCCCCAACCCGAGCACGTCACCTACGCGACCGGCATCGGCCGGCTCCTGTGGCGCACCCTTCCCATGGCCCTGAACCTCCGCTTCCCGTTCGACGGACGGTGGGTCGTGCCCGGGCTGGCCGTCGCCGTCTACGTCGGCCTCGGCATCGCCCTCGTAGCGCGGCGGCCGCCGGCCCTGCTCACGGCTGCCCTGCTCACGTTCCCGCTCATCTACGCCTACTTCCCCGGCGCCTGGTTCGTCGGCGAAGGTCGCTACGCCCTCTTCGCCCTGCCCTTCCTGGCCCTCGGTGTCGCCGTCGTCATCGGGCGGCCATGGGCGGCACTGGGCGTTGTCACGGCCAGCGCCATCCTGTCGGTGGTGACCCTGAGCCACATCGGCTACGAGCAGCCGCGCCGCGTCGCCGGCGACCTGACGGCCCTGCGGCAGGCGGGGGTCGACACGGCGTGGGGCGACTACTGGATGGCCTACCGGTTGGCGTTCGTGAGCGGCGGGTGGCTCACGGCCACGTCCTACGTGTCGGCTCGGGAGCCCACCGTGTACCGGGCGGTGGCCGCCGACCCGACCCCTGCCTTTCTCTATCCCCGGGGCGACGGTCGCATCGAGCGCCTGCGGGCGGCCGTCAACGAGCCCAGCCGCCTGGTCGAGACGCCCCACTTCACGGTCGTGATGGTCGCCGGCCCCGTCGACCCCAGCGCCCTTCCACCCGGCGTGGCGCCGTAGTGATCAAGACGTAGCGACCAGGCAGCGCGGCCGGGCCCAGCAGTTCGCCCCCCTGTGGTGGGGTCGGTGAAAGGCAAAGGATGCAACCACGGGGGCGGCCAGGTCTTGCCGGACGTGGTGGAGCCCCTCCAGGGATGCCTCTCCAACGTGCGGTCCCAGCCGGGGTGATCACGCCGGATGACACCACATCTTCGTGGCCGAGCGACCCTGTTGTGGCGGCCGGTCCCTACGACGCTGGTTCTGTGTCGCGTTCTCCGTGTGGGACACGGTCAACGCGACACAGAAGCACCCGGTCCCGGCCGGTCCCGAGTCGACGCTCCCACGGAGGCGCCCCTTCGGCTTGAGCGTTCTGGGTCCCAAACCGACCAGGTTCCGGTCGGTTTTGGGACCCGGAACCACGTGGAGCGCCGGCCGTCTCCCCGGCGACTCCATGGCGCCTGCCCCCTGGGAGCGTCCTGTCCTTGGCCGCCGGAGCGCCCGATCTCCGGGGAGTCTCGCCGGACCGCGCGCTCGGTCTCTTGACAAGGTGTGTGACAAGGCATGAAAGTGCACGTACCTGCCTGAAACGCTTCCCCGCCCAAGCCAGCATCCCGCTGCCCGGAGGAACGCCACCGATGCGCGCCACCCTGCCCCGCTTCACCGCCGACCACCTGCACGTGCGCCCGTGGCCCGACGCCGTCATCGACGCCGTCGGCCA
>JAOBWJ010000168.1 GCA_025463335.1 Acidimicrobiales bacterium | reverse complement strand
TGGTCACGGACGTCACCGGAGAAGACCTGCTCCTCGATCTGGTCGATGTCGACGTCGAGGGCGTCGCCCACCACGGCGTAATGGTCGACGACGCCGTCGACGATGGCGTGCAGGACGGCCGTTGGGCCGCAGCAGAGGCGTTCCGGGTCGCCCTCGAGCCGGTGACGGATCTCCTTGAGCGCGCCGTGCTGCCCGTGGCGCACCGACACGACGAAGTGCTCGCCCACGAACACCATCACCTCGCCGAGCTCGACCACTTCCTCGTGATCGACGTACGTCGCCGTCTTCAGCACCACGAAGACGTTGTCGCCGTAGACCTCGAGCTTCGGGCGCTGGTGGGCGTGGATTGCGTCCTCGACGGCGAGCGGGTGGAGGGCGAACTCCCGGGCCAGGTCGGTGAACTCCTCGGCGGACGGCTCATGCAGCCCGACCCACACGAATGCGCCGGGCTTGCGCCGGGCCTCCGCCACCGCCGTCTCGAAGTCATGATCGCCGGGGACGCGCGTCCCGTCGATGTAGAGGGCGCAGTCGACGATCACGGATGGACCTCCCGCAGCAAGGGAGCCATGGTATTCCTCACCTGCCGACCGAGCCGAAAGCCGCCCGTGTACGGTGGCGCAACCGCCCAAAGAGTGCATTCCGACTCGGGGGGTGCGGAACTGAGGGATTCCGTCGTACACTGATCTTCTCTTTGTGCCTGAAACACAGGTGCGAGAGTCGGAAACCGCGCGAAGGAACGGAACCAAGTTGCCCAAGCAACGGCCCGAGCGGGCTGAAGAGGACCTCGTCCGGCTCTACCTCAGCGACATCGGGAAGCACCCGCTGCTGACCAAGGCCGATGAGGCCCGGCTCGCACAGCAGATCGAGGACGGCAACGCCGCCCGACTGGAGATCGCCGAGTCGGAGGCCAAGGGCACCAAGCTCACGGTCGCCCGCAAGCGCGAGCTCCGCAACAAGGTCCGTGAGGGCGAAGATGCCACGCAGACCTTCATCCAGGCCAACCTGCGCCTGGTCGTCTCGATCGCCAAGAAGTACCAGGCGTCCGAGCTGCCCCTGCTCGACCTGGTGCAGGAGGGCAACCTCGGCCTGATCCACGCCGTCGAGAAGTTCGACTGGCGCAAGGGCTTCAAGTTCTCCACCTATGCCACGTGGTGGATCCGCCAGGCCATCACCCGCGGCATCGCCAACACCGGCCGCACGATCCGCCTGCCTGTCCACGCCGGCGACCAGCTGACGCGGCTGCGCAAGGCCCGTGCCACCCTCGAGGTGAAGTTCGGGCGCCCGGCCACCATGGCCGAGCTGGCGACCGAGCTCGACATGCCGATCGAGAAGGTCAGCGAGATCGTGCGCTACGCCGCCGACACGCTGTCGCTCTCCGATCCGCTGCGAGAGGACGGCGACGCCGAGCTCGGCGATGTCGTGGCCGACCCGTCGGCCGTGGCGCCGTTCGACGCCGCCGCCGAGGCCCTGCTGCCCGAGGAGATCAACCGTCTCCTCAAGCCGCTCGACGACCGCGAGCGCGAGATCCTGCGCCTGCGCTTCGGCCTCGACCGGGGCGAGCCCCGCACGCTCGAAGAGGTGGGGGAGTCGTTCAAGCTCACCCGCGAGCGCATCCGCCAGATCGAGGCCCGGGCCATGTCGAAGCTGCGGCACCCCTCGGTCGACATCGGCGCCCGGGAGCTCCTCCCGAGCTGACGCTCGCCACACGACACGCTTTCCGATGGGGCCCTGCGGGGCCCCATCCGTCGTTTTCGGGGCACGCCGCGGACGTGAACTGCGGCCCGTGGTTACCGGTCGGTAACGTGAGGCCCATGCCTGAGTACACGCCCCCGCTGGAGGACCTGGCCTTCGTCCTCCGGCACGTCGTCGATCTCGACGCACTCGCCGCCCTCGAGCCCTACAAGCACGCCGACGCCGACACGTCGATCGGGCTGCTCGAGGAGGCCGGGCGGTTCATGGCCGAGGTCGTGGCCCCGACCAACCAAGTGGGCGACCAGCAGGGCTCGCAGCGCCAGCCCGACGGCACGGTCGTCACGCCCGACGGGTTCCGGGAGGCCTACGCCCAGTACGTCGACGCCGGCTGGGGCGCCGTGCCCTTCGACCCCGAGTACGGCGGCGGCGGCTTCCCGTGGCTGGTGGCCGTGGCCCTCCAGGAGCTGCTGAGCTCGGCCAACATGGCCTTCTCGATGGCCCCGCTGCTGACCCAGGGCGCCATCGACATGCTGTCGCACCACGGCAGCCTCGAGCAGAAGCAGGCCTACCTCCCGAAGATGATCACGGGCGAGTGGACCGGCACCATGAACCTCACCGAGCCCGACGCCGGCTCCGATGTGGGCGCCCTGCGCACCAGGGCCGAGCCTGTCGGCGACGGGACCTACAAGATCTCGGGCACCAAGATCTTCATCAGCTTCGGCGAGCACGACCTGACCGACAACATCGTCCACCTCGTCCTGGCCCGCACGCCCGGCGCCCCTCCCGGCACCAAGGGCATCTCGTGCTTCATCGTGCCCAAGGTCCTGGCGAACGGCGATCGCAACGCCGTCCGCTGTGCGTCGATCGAGCACAAGATGGGGATCAAGGCCAGCCCCACGTGCGTGCTCGAGTACGACGGCGCCATCGGCGAGCTCATCGGCGACGAGAACGCCGGCATGCGCTACATGTTCACGATGATGAACAACGCCCGCGTCTCGGTGGGCGTCGAGGGTCTGTCGCTGGCTGAACGGGCCTACCAGCAGGCCGTCGAGTTCGCCCGCGAGCGCGGCCAGGGCCGGGCTCCGGGCGCGCCCGCCGGTGTCAGCTCGCCGATCGTCGAGCATCCCGACGTGCGCCGCATGTTGCTCACCATGCGAGCCACCACCGAGGCGATGCGAGCGCTGGCCTACGTGAACGCCGAGGCCATCGACCTCGCCCGGCACCATCCCGACGACGAGGTTCGGGCCCGGGCCCAGGAGCGGGCCGATCTCCTCACGCCGGTGACCAAGGGGTGGAGCACCGACATGGGCGTCGAGGTCACGTCGCTCGCCATCCAGGTCCACGGCGGCATGGGCTACGTGGAGGAGACCGGCGTGGCCCAGCACTTCCGCGACGCTCGCATCACGCCGATCTACGAGGGCACCAACGGCATCCAGGCCATGGACCTGGTCGGTCGCAAGCTCCCGATCCGGATGGGTGGGGCGGTGGCCGATCTGCTCGGCGAGATGGCCGGCATCGAGAGCGAGCTGACGGGCGACCTTGCCGCGCTCCGGGCGCCGCTTGCCGATGCGGTGGCCGCCCTGCGAGAGGCAACCGACTGGCTGCTGGCCAACGGGCTCGAGCAGCCGGTCGACGCCCTCGCCGGGGCCACGCCGTACCTCCGCATGTTCGGCATCGTCACCGGCGGCTGGCTGCTGGCGCGCTCGGCCGTCGCCGCCCGCGAGCTGCTGGCCAGTGGCGAAGGCGACCTCGCCTTCCTGGCCGACAAGGTGGTCACGGCCCGCTTCTACGCCGAGCAGCTGCTCCCGGCGGCCCGAGGCCTGCTGCCCGCGGTCACGGCCGGGGCCGGCGACCTGTTCGCCATCGCCGCCGACCGCCTGTAAGCAGAGGGGGATCCCCACCTTCATCTGACGGCTTGACAGGCGCATGTCGTTAGGGAAACCTAACGACATGCAGTCGTGGTCGACGACATCAGACGTGTCCAGCACTCGGGGACTGGGTCGCGTCCTCGGCATCACCAGTGCGAGCGGCCGGACGATCGTGACCGTCGACGGCCTCGAGGGCCTGCGGGACCTCGTCCTCCCGGTCGCCCCCGACCGGGTGGCCGCGGTGGTCGCCGCGTCCGGGCTCTGGCGCCTCCAGTGGGTGCGCCTTCACCTCGATGTCGCCCCGCCCATCGCCCGCCTGGCCGGCACGACCCGGCATCCGCACGTACGGGCCATCCCCCTGTCGGCCGCCCTCGGCCTCGCCGACCAGGGCGTCCCCGCCTTCGTCGTCACCGGGGTGGGCGACTGACGAGGACGTCGCCGCTGACGGTTCACTACCGTGCGGCGATGGCCCCGTCACCGCGCTCGGTCGTCCGCTTCATCTGGCGCAGCTCGAAGCGCATCGCCGTCACCGTCCTCGGTGCCGTGCTCGTCGGGGCCGGCCTCGTCATGATGGTGCTCCCCGGGCCCGGCATCGCCGTGATCCTCCTGGGCCTCGTGGTGCTGGCCACCGAGTACGTGTGGGCGGCGACCGCGCTCGAGCGGGCCAAGGGCATGGCGCAGAAGGGTGGCAACGTGGCGACCGGCGCGCTGCGGTCGGCCCGAAGGCGTGTCGGGCGCTCGACGCCTCCTCCCGAATAATCCCGATAGAAAAAGTAGGGATTAGCCATTGACGGTGGCATCCGACCGGGTAAAGCTGACTTACCCGATCAGCTTTATGGAGTTGTTTGTGACCCTCCTCGATTCCCCCCTTGTCCTCCCCCCGGGCAGCCCGGCAGTCGTTGCACGAACCCCCCTCGTCGACGTGGCCGCCGGTGCCGACCCCCGCCGCCGGCGGCGGGTCCCTCGCTGGGCCCGCCGCCTCGCCGGTCCCGTGCTGCTGATCGCCCTCTGGCAGCTGGCGTCCTCGACCGGTGCGCTCGACAGCCGCACGCTGGCCTCGCCGGCCGAGGCGCTGACCGCCGGACGCCACCTCTTCGCCGACGGCGAGCTCCAGACCCACCTCTGGGTCTCGCTCCAGCGGGTGCTCTGGGGCCTGACCTTCGGCGTCAGCGCCGGCCTCGCCCTCGCCGTGGTCGCCGGGACCTCCCGGCTCGGTGAGGACCTCCTCGACTCGACGGTGCAGCTGCTCCGGGGCGTGCCGGTCCTGGCCCTCACGCCGCTCCTCATCATCTGGCTCGGCATCAACGAGCAGCCCAAGGTCGCCATGGTGGCCCTGGCCGTGACCTTCCCGATCTACCTGAACACCTACGGCGCCATCCGCGGCGTCGACGCCAAGCTGGTCGAGACGGCCCAGGTCTTCGGCGTCGGCCGCTGGGGCCTCGTGCGGAACGTCATCTTCCCCGGCGCCCTCGCCGGCTTCCTCGTCGGCCTCCGCTACGCCCTGGCCGTGGCCTGGCTCGTGCTCGTCATCAGCGAGCAGATCAACGCCACCAGCGGCGTCGGCTACCTGATGATGGAGGCCCGCATGGCCTTCCGCACCGACGTGATCGTCGTCGGCCTGTTCATCTACGGCATCCTCGGCATCACGTCCGACCTGATCGTGCGGGCGCTCGAGGCCCGCTTCCTCAGCTGGCGACGGGGGTTCAGCGGCGCATGAGCGCGGTCATCGCTCGCAACGTGCGCCGGGCCTTCGGCGACCGAGTCGTGCTCGACCGGCTCGAGCTCGACATCCAGCCCGGCGAGTTCGTCGCCCTTCTCGGCCGGAGCGGCTCGGGGAAGAGCACCTTCCTCCGCGGCCTGGCGGGACTGGACCCGGAGGTCGAGGGGTCGCTCCTCGTCCC
>JAOBWJ010000141.1 GCA_025463335.1 Acidimicrobiales bacterium | reverse complement strand
GATGTCGGGCTCGTCGTCGACCAGCAGCACCTTCGCCATGGGGCTACCGCTCCTCGATGTGGACGTGGCCGTGGCCGGCCACCACCTCACCGAGGTCCATGGCCAGGTGGCCCTCGGCCCGCAGGGTGTCGATGGCCTTGAACCGGTCGCCGGCGGGCACGGCCACGATCATGCCGATGCCGAGGTTGAAGACCTTGGCCATCTCGTCGTCGGACACCTCGCCGAGCTGCTGGATCTCGGTGAAGATCCGCGGCACCTCCCAGGCCCGGCGGTGGACCACGGCGTCGACGTGGCCGGGCAGCACCCGGGCCAGGTTGCCGACGATGCCGCCGCCGGTGATGTGGGACACGGCCCGCACGTCGACCTCGCGCAGCAGGTGCATGATCGCCGGGGCGTAGATGACCGAGGGCCGCAGCAGCTCGTCGGCCAGCGAGGTGGGCGAGCCGTCGTAGGCGGGGGCGTCGTAGGACCGGCCGCCGAGCTCGAGCAGGACCCGGCGGGCCAGCGAGTAGCCGTTGGACCTCAGGCCGGGCGAGGGCAGGCCGATCAGCACGTCGCCGGGCGCCACGTGCTCGCCGGTGATGAGCCCGTCGCGCTCGGCCACGCCGACGGCGAAGCCCACCAGGTCGAACTCGCCGGGCTCCATGGCGCCGGGGTGCTCGGCCATCTCGCCGCCGATCAGGGCGCAGCCGGCCTGCAGGCAGCCCTCGGCCACCCCGCCCACGATCTCGGCGATGTGGTCGGGGTCGAGGCGGCCGACGGCCACGTAGTCGAGGAAGAAGAGGGGCTCGGCGCCCTGGCACACCAGGTCGTCGACGCACATGGCGACCAGGTCGATGCCGATGGTCTCGAACCGGCCGGTGGCCTGGGCCACGAGCGCCTTGGTGCCGACGCCGTCGGTGCTCGCCACCAGGACTGGGTTGCGGTAGCGACCCTTGTCGAGGGCGAACAGGCCGCCGAACCCGCCGATGTCGCCGATGACCTCGCGCCGGTAGGTCTTCTTTACCTTGTCCTTGATGCGCTCGACGGCCTGTTCGCCGGCGTCGATCGAGACGCCGGCCCCTTCGTAGGTCTCCCCCACGCCTAGGCCTCGTGCAGCAGTCGGTCGAGGTTGGACGCCGGCATGTCGTTGCTCTCGAGCACGTCCTTGCGGGCGCCGACGGACACCTCCACCGGGTACTCGCCGGTGAGGCATGCCGAGCAGAAGCCGGCACCGCGGGCACCGGTGGCCTCGAACAGCCGGTCGATCGTGAGGTAGGCCAGCGAGTCGACCGCCAGGAAGTCCTGGATCTCGCCCAGGTTCATGTTGGCGGCCAGCAGGTCGGCCCGGTCGCCGGTGTCCATGCCGAAGAAGCACGGCCAGCGATAGGGCGGCGACATGATCCGCAGGTGGACCTCGGCGGCCCCGACCTCCCGCAGCATGCGCACCATCTCGCGGGAGGTGGTGCCCCGCACGATCGAGTCGTCGACCACGACCAGGCGCTTGCCGGCCACGTTGTCGCGCAGCGGGTTGAGCTTCATCTGCACGGCCTTGGCCCGGAGGGCCTGGCTGGGGGCGATGAACGTACGTCCGATGTAGCGGTTCTTCACGAACCCGTCGCCGTAGGGGATGCCCGAGGCCCGGGCATAGCCCTGGGCGGCGGGGACGCCCGACTCGGGCACCGGGATCACCAGATCGGCCTCGACCGGCGCCTGCTCGGCGAGCTGCTCGCCCATGCGCTGGCGGGCGACGTGCACGCTCTGGCCGTAGAGCTTGGCGTCGGGCCGGGCGAAGTAGACGAACTCGAACACGCACAGCCGGGGGTCGATGCGATCCTCGGGGAAGGGGCGGTACGAACGGGTGCCGGAGGCGTCGATGACCAGCATCTCGCCCGGCTCGATCTCCCGCACGAAGTGGGCCCCGATGGTGTCGAGGGCGGGCGACTCCGAGGCGAGGACCCAGCCGCCGTCGAGCTTGCCGAGGCACAGGGGCCGGAACCCGTTGGGGTCGCGGATGCCGATCAGGTGGGACTCGTCCATGAGCACGAACGAGAAGGCGCCCTGGAAGCGGGGCAGGACCGACTCGAGGGCGTGCTCGAGGTCGCGCCCGTCGCCGCGGTCGGCGCCGTGGGCCAGCATCTCGCGGCCCACCAGCTCGGCGACCAGGTCGCTGTCGCTGGCCACCGTGCCGGGCAGCATGCCGGCCTCCTCG
The DNA here is from genome assembly GCA_025463335.1 of Acidimicrobiales bacterium. Lineage (GTDB taxonomy): Bacteria > Actinomycetota > Acidimicrobiia > Acidimicrobiales > CADCSY01 > RYN-34. The sequence goes on along the minus strand of JAOBWJ010000141.1, from coordinate 19,052 downwards.
GCCAGGGCGTCGGTGTTGGAGAGGTTGCCGTTGTGGGAGAGGGCGAACTGGCGGGCGGCCACGCTCCGGTAGACGGGCTGGGCGTTTCGCCACGTGCTTGAACCGGTGGTGGAGTAGCGGGTGTGGCCGATCGCCAGGTGCCCGGACAGGGCAGCGAGCCGGCGGTCGTTGAAGACGTTGGAGACGAGCCCCATGTCCTTGTCGATCAGCATGGTCTCGCCGTCGCTGACGGCCATGCCGGCCGACTCCTGGCCACGGTGCTGGAGGGCGTAGAGGCCCAGATAGGTCAGGTGGGCCACCGGTTGTCCGGGGGCGTAGACGCCAAAGACGCCGCACGCCTCCTTGGGCTTGTCTGCGTCGGGGTCCCCCTCGACGTCGGCGGCCAGGTCGTCGTCGGCGTCGAACACGGGCACCATCGTGCCACGGGTCGAGCCCAACCCCACGTCCAGCTGACGTCTCAGTGCGCCCTGCGGCTGCCGATGATCGGCGGACGGTACCGACGGATGGTCCCGCGGTCGGAGATCCACGGCGCGTAGGGCGCGAGGACCAGGATGGCCAGGGCAAGAAGCACGGCGTCGTAGTTCACCCGCCAGCCCATGAAGTCGAGCCACGCCTCGTCGACGTCCCGGCGGAGCGGGACGCCCTCGGCCGCCAGTCGGGCGTAGGCCTCGTCCCATTCCTCCCGTGTGATCGAGATCGGATCGCCGCGGTGGGGGTCAGGGTCGTAGGGGATCGAGAAGAAGTCGGCGATGTGGTGCAGGGCGAGGTACCCGGACCGGATGCACAGCTCGGCCGACGGTTGCCGGGGCAGGTCGAGCATGCTGGCCCGAAGGCTGGCGGCATCCAGCACCGCGCCGGTCGCGGTGATCCAGTGGCGGTCGGGGCGGGGCGAGCGGAAGAACGACAGGGCGCCGATGGTGGTGTGCGACTCCTCGATGTCGACGAAGCCGGTGGTCCACGGCTGCCACACCTGGGTCTCGAGCGCATCGAGCCCGGCGATCTGGTGGAAGCGCTCGAGCAGCTTGACGCCGCTGGGCGGCGAGCCCGCCTGCATGGCCGCCCGGGTGACGAGGGACTCCCGGCGCTGGAACGAGGCGTAGATCGTCGGCAGGTAGGTGATTAGGAGGGCGAGCAGCAGCAGCCCGAGACCGGCGTCGAGGAACGCGGCGAGCTGCCGGGCCAGGCCGGTGACCGGCACGAACCCAAGGGTGGTGAGCGACGAGCCGGCCGTCTCCATGGCGAGCTCCCACGACGGCACCCCGAGCCCACGGAACACGAGCGTGAAGCCGATGATCATCATCACCATCCACGTGGTGATCAGGAGCAGCAGGGTGACCGGGGCGTACCAGGCCATGATCGACTCGCCCCGCTCGTAGGTGCGGGCCAGCTTCACCCGGACATCGAAGAGACGGCGCACGACCCGGAACACGACCCGGGTGAGGCGAGCGGCCACGCCCCGCGGGACGACGAACGTGGCCACCGCCGAGAGCACGGTGGCCAGCACGATCGACGCGCCGGCCACCACGGCCAGGACGTGGAGGACGACGGTCACCGGCGGCGCCCGGACTAGTGGGTGGCGCCGGCCGACATGGCGGCGGGCAGGGTGTCGCGGAACGCCGAGACCACGGCCGGGACGGAGAGGTCGACCATGCCGGCGACCACCAGGCGGTCGCCGCCCACGCCGCCGATGTCGACGATCGGCACCTCGCCGGCCCGACGAACGACTTCCTCGACATGCTCGGGCGCCACGCACACGACCACCCGGCCGGCGGCCTCGGAGAAGAGCTCGCCGGTGTCGGTGAGGCCGACCTCGAGGCCGAGGCCCGAACGGGCAACCAGCTCGCCGAAGGAGCCGGCCAGTCCCCCGTCGGCGATGTCGTGGGCACCGGCCAGCAGGCCGTCGGCCACGAGCCCTCGCACCACGTCGGCCACCGCGGTCACCGCGGCCGGGTCGAACGGCGGCAGCTCGGGGGCGTCCTTCCAGACCCGGGCGCCGCCGACGTGCGACGACCGCTCGCCGAGAAGGAGGAGTCGCCCCTGGTCGACGAGGCCGACGCCGGGCGGGCGGCGGTCGAGTCGGTCGACCACGCCGAGCAGGCCGACCACCGGGGTGGGATCGATGTCCTTGCCCCGGCTCTCGTTGTAGAGGCTGACGTTGCCACCGACGACGGGGATGCCGAACGCCCGGCAGGCGTCAGCCATGCCATCGATCGACTCCGACAGCTGCCACATCACCTCGGGGTGCTCGGGGTTGCCGAAGTTGAGGCAGTTCACGAGCGCCAGCGGGCGGGCACCCACGCACGCCAGGTTCAGCACCGACTCGGCCACGACCATGGCCGTGCCCCGCCGTGGCGCGACGGCGCACCAGCGGTGGTTGCCGTCGGTGGTCACGGCCAGGCCACGCCCCGTGTCGACCCCTGTGGTCGGGTGCTTCAGCCGGAGGACGGCGGCGTCGCCACCCGGGCCCTCGACGGTGTTGAGGAACAGCTGGGAGTCGTACTGGCTGGAGACCCACGAGGTGTCGAGCAGCGAGCCGAGGAGGGTCTCGCCGGCGTCGGCGATCGCCGGCGGGTCGGCGGCCGGCCGGGGCGCCGGCGCCCGGAGCGGCCGGTCGTAGTCGGGCGCGTCGTCGCTCAGGGCCGAGGCCGGCATGTCGGCGAGCACCTCGCCCCCGAAACCGTCGACCACCCGGAGCCGACCGGTGCCGGTGACACGGCCGATGACGGTGCCCTCCACCTCCCATCGGGCGCACACGGCGAGCACCTGGTCGAGGTCGGCGGGCGTGACGATGGCCAGCATCCGCTCCTGGCTCTCGCTGATCATCACCTCCCACGGGTCCATGCCGGGCGCCCGGCGGGGCACGGCGCTGACGTCGACGTCCATGCCCACACCGCCCTTGCCGGCCGTCTCGCTGGTGGCGCCGGTGATGCCGGCCGCCCCCAGGTCCTGGACCCCGACGGCGAGGCCGGCGTCGAGCAGCATGAGGCAGGCCTCGATGAGGCGCTTCTCCTCGAACGGGTCGCCGACCTGGACGGCCGGCCGCTTGGCGTGCTCCTCACCGTCGCCGAAGCCCTCGCTGGCCATGCTGGCGCCGCCGATGCCGTCACGCCCCGTGGACGAGCCGAGGAGGACGGCGAGGTTGCCCTCGCCGGAAGCCCGGGCCAACACCAGCCGATCGGTCGGCAGCAGGCCGAGGCAGAGCACGTTGACCAACGGGTTCTCGGCGTAGGTCTCGTCGAAGACCAGTTCGCCGCCGATCGTGGGCACCCCGACGGAGTTCCCGTAGCCGGACACGCCGCTCACGATCCCGTCGAGGAGCCACCGGTTGCGGGGCTCGTCGAGCGGTCCGACCCGGAGCGGGTCCATGAGGGCGATGGGCCGGGCCCCCACGCTGAAGATGTCGCGAAGGATGCCGCCGGCGCCGGTGGCCGCCCCCTGGTAGGGCTCGATGGCCGACGGGTGGTTGTGGCTCTCGATGCGGATGGCCGCGGCGATGCCGTCGCCCACGTCGAGGACGCCTGCGCCCTCGCCGGGGCCGACGAGCACGGCGTCGCCCTCGGTCGGCAGCCGCTTGAGGTGGCGTCGGGAGGACTTGTAGGAGCAGTGCTCGGACCACATGACCGAGAACATGGCGAGCTCGAGGTGGTTCGGCTCCCGACCGAGGATGCGCTCGATGTCGCCAGCCTCGTCGTCGGTCAGTCCCAGGGCGCGATGGAGGGGCTCGGCCATGCCCTTCACGCTACTGCTCGGCTTGCTGTGCCAAATGAAGCGTGCGACATTTGACATATGGCACAACGCAAGAAGCGGACGGTTACCGACCAGCACAAGGCCGCAATGGCCGAAGGACGGACGCAGAGCCGTGCCATTGCCTCCTACCTCGAAGCGCTCGAGACCCACAAGCCGAAGCGCGGCCGCAAGCGCACCCCTGACTCGATCGACAAGCGGCTCGCCGCCATCGATAAGTCCCTCGAGACGGCCAACCCCATCAAGCGGCTGTCGCTCATCCAGGAGCGCCTCGATCTCCTCAACGAAAAGGAGTCGCTCGAGGGCAACGTCGACCTGTCGGCGTTCGAGGCCGAGTTCGTGGCCGCCGCCAAGGGCTACAGCGAGCGCAAGGGCATCAGCTACGCCGCCTGGCGTGAGCTCGGCGTGCCGCCCGCCATCCTCAAGCAGGCCGGCATCTCCCGGGCCAACTAGACCTTGGCGTTGGCTGCTGCGGTCAACAGCGACCGCAGCAGCGGCTTGCCGTCCTCGCTGCCGAGAAGGACGTCGCACGCCCGCTCGGGATGGGGCATGAGGCCGACCACGTTGCGGCCCTCGTTGCAGATGCCGGCGATGTCGTCGATGGAGCCGTTCGGGTTCTCGACGTAGCGAAGCACGATCCGATCGTCCCCGCGGAGCTGGGCCAACGTCTCGCTCGAGCACGTGTAGTTGCCCTCGAAATGGTTGATCGGGACCCGCAGTACAGCGCCGACCTCCGCTCCTGAGGTGAGCACCGAACGGCTCGTCTCCACCCGCAAATCGACAGTCGTGCACAAGAACTTCAGCCCGCGGTTCTTCTGCAGCGCACCCGGGAGCAATCCGGCCTCAGTGAGCACTTGGAAGCCGTTGCAGATGCCGACGACGGGACCACCGGACCCAGCGAAATCCGCGACCGCGCCCATGACCGGCGAGAAGCGGGCGATGGCACCGGGACGGAGGTAGTCGCCATGGGCGAAGCCGCCGGGGACGACGACGGCGTCGACGTCGCCCACCGTGGCGTCACCGTGCCAGAGGACCTCGGCGTCGCCGCCCAGGGCCCGGATGGCCTCGACCGCGTCCTGCTCGCAGTTCGAGCCCGGGAACAGGATGACGCCGACCCGTGCGGTCACGCCCGCTCCAGGGTGATGGTGGCGTCCTCGATCACCGGGTTGGTGAGGAAGCGCTTGCACAGCTCCTCGACCTCACCCCGTGCTGCGCCTTCGTCGGCGGCCTCGCACGTGAAGCGGATGGCCTTGCCCACGGTGACACCGCTGATGCCGTCGAAGCCCAGGTGCGGGAGCGACCGCTCGATGGTCGTGCCTTGCGGATCGAGGATCCCGGGCTGGAGGGTGACCTCGACGAGCACGTTGAACTTCTTCACGGCCTCAGGCTCCCACACCCGGCCACTGGGCAAAGTCCAGCCCGGTGATCCGCTGATAGGCGTCCACGTACCGAGAGCGGGTGGATTCGATGACCTCGGGTGGCAGCGGCGGGGGCGGCGGCGTCTTGTCCCAGTCGAGCGTCTCCAGGTAGTCGCGCAGCGGCTGCTTGTCGTACGACGGGGGGGTCGAGCCGAGCGTCACCTGGTCGGCGGGCCAGAAGCGCGACGAGTCGGGGGTGAGCACCTCGTCGGCCACCACCAGCTCGCCGTCGACGATGCCGAGCTCGAACTTGGTGTCGGCGATGACGATGCCCCGCTCCGCGGCCCACTCGGCGCCGCGCCGGTACAGCTCCAGCGACACGTCCCTGGCCCGTTCCGCCAGCTCCTTGCCGACCAGGTCGACGGCATCGTCAAAGCTGATGTTCTCGTCGTGGTCGCCCATGGCCGCCTTGGTCGACGGCGTGAACACCGGCTCGGGCAGCTCGGCCGACTCCTGGAGCCCGGCGGGCAGGGGCTGGCCGTGCATGGTCCCCGACGTCCGGTACTCCTTCCACGCCGAGCCGGTGAGGCGACCCCGCACGATGCACTCGACGGGGAGCATCTCGGCCCGCTTCACCAGCTGGACCCGACCCACCCACTCCTCGGGGAGGTCGGGCACGTCGGTGGCCACCAGGTGGTTGGGCACCACGTCGGACAGGTGCTCGAACCAGAAGGCGGAGAAGGCGGTGAGCACTCGGCCCTTGTCCGGGATCTTCTCGGCCATCACCACGTCGAAGGCACTCATGCGGTCGGACGCCACGATGAGCAGCAGCCCGTCGCCGGCGTCGTACATGTCGCGGACCTTGCCGCTGTAGAGGTGGTTGAGGTCAGTCATGACGGTTTCTGACGACTCCTTAGACCGTCGCGATGGATCGCGAAAGAGATGCTGATGGTTCGCTCGCAAGCTCGCTCACAGGATGGGCTCCGGGATGAAGGTGGCGGCTTGGGGATGGCGGGCGATGACGTCAGCCACCCGGGCCACGAAGGTGGCCGTTTGGCGGCGGGCGTCGCCCACGAAGTCGAGGGGTTCGGACAGCAGGGCCCGGACCTCGGCCTCCGAGAGCGGGAAGCGGTCGTCGGCACCGAGGCGGGTGGGGAGGTCCTCGGCCTCGTCGGGTTTCTCGCGCAGGGCCAGGGCGTAGGCCACGGCGTGGGTCTTGATGACCTCGTGCGCCTGCTCCCGGCCGGTGCCGGCCTTCACCGCGGCCACGAGGAACTTGGTCGTGGCGAGGAACGGCAGGTACTTGCGCAGCTCGGTGTCGATGACCGCCGGGTAGGCGCCGAAGCCATCGAGCACGGCGAGGGTGGTGATGAGGGCGCCCTCGGCGGCGAACGAGGCGTCCGGAAGGACCACGCGGCGCACGACCGAGTCGCTGACGTCACCCTCGTTCCACTGGTCGCCGGCCAGGCCGGCGGCCATGGTCACGTGGCCGCGAAGGATCTGCATGAAGCCGTTGACCCGTTCACACGAGCGGCTGTTCATCTTGTGGGGCATGGCTGAGCTGCCCACCTGTCCGGGGGCGAAGCCCTCGGTCACCAGCTCCTGGCCGGCCATGAGCCGGATGGTGGTGCACAGGCTCGACGGGCCGGCCACGGCCTGGGCCAGGGCGCTGACCACGTCGAGGTCGAGCGAGCGGGGGTAGACCTGCCCGACGCTGTTCAGCGTGCGGGCGAAGCCGAGCTCGGCCGCCACCCGGCGCTCGAGCTCGTCGATGCCGTCACCGAGCAGGTCGAGCATGTCCTGGCTGGTGCCGACCGGGCCCTTGACGCCGCGGAGGGGCAGCCGCTCGAGCAGCTCCTCGACCCGCTCGAGGGCGAGCAGCAGCTCCTCGCCAGCGGTGGCGAAGCGCTTCCCCAGGGTCGTGGCCTGGGCCGGCACGTTGTGGCTGCGGCCGGTGATGACCGTGGCCTCGTGCTCGGCGGCCCGCTCCGCCAGCTTGGCCAGCACGGCGACCATGCGGTCGCGCACGAGCGAGACGGCCAGGCGGAGCTGGAGCTGCTCGACGTTCTCGGTGAGGTCGCGCGAGGTCATGCCCGCATGCGCGAGCTCGTGGCCGGCGAGGGCAGAGAACTCCTCGAGGCGGGCCTTCACGTCGTGCTTGGTGACCCGCTCGCGGGCATCGATGGAGGCCAGGTCGACCTGGTCGACCACCGCCTCGTAGTCCTCGATGACGCCGGCGGGCACGTCGACGCCGAGCTCCTGCTGGGCCCGGAGCACGGCGATCCAGAACCGGCGCTCGAGCACGACCTTGTGCTCCGGCGACCAGAGCTCGGCCATGTCCTTGGAGGCGTACCGCCCGGCCAGGACGTTCGGGACCCCCATCACAGGCTGGCGCCTGCGCTGGAAGAGGCAGACAGTCCTGCCAAAACCTTCACCCTCCGCGCGCCCCCGATCGCGATGCTGATTGGTCGCTCGCTGCGCTCGCTCATAGCTGCTTCGGCTTCCACTCGGTGCGGGCTTCGGCCAGCTTCTTGGCGAGACCCTCGTCGGTGACGGCGAGGATCTGGATGGCGAGCAGGGCCGCGTTCTGGGCGCCGTTGATGGCCACCGTGGCCACCGGCATGCCGGGCGGCATCTGCACCGTGGAGTAGAGGGCGTCGACGCCGTCGAGGGCACCGCCGGAGACGGGCACGCCGATGACCGGCAGCGTGGTGTTGGCGGCGCAGGCGCCCGCAAGGTGGGCGGCCATGCCGGCGGCGGCGATGACCACGCCGAAGCCGTTGTCGCGGGCGCCGCCAACGAACTCGCGGACGGCCTCAGCGTTGCGGTGGGCGCTCATGGCCCACACCTCGTGCTCGACGCCGAACTTCTCCAGCGTCTCCCGCGCTGGCGCCATCTTCTCGGCGTCGTTCGCTGACCCCATGAGCACGGCAACCTTCAACACGTCTGTCGACTCCTTTGCCCGTCGCGGTTCGGGAACCACGATGCTGATGTTTCGCTCACAAGCTCGCTCACAGGACGCTCCCTGCGATGTCGGTTCGATAATGCATGCCCGGCCACGAGATGCGACCGACAGCTTCGTAGGCCCGCTCCCGAGCCTCCCCGATGGTGGGGGCCAGCGCCGTCACGTTCAAGACGCGCCCGCCGGACGTCACCATGCCCGGACCCACCCCAGCGCAGAACACGGTCACACCCGGGACCAGCTCGGCGTCGGCGATGCCCTGGATCGGGTCGCCGAGGCGGGGTGCAGCGGGGTAGTGCTCGGACGCGCACACCACGGTGAGGGCGGCGTCGGTGGAGAACGTGGGCTCGCCTCGCACGTCGCCGGCCGCCGCCCCGGCCAGCAGCTCGACGAGGTCGGAGGTCATCCGGGGCAGCACCACCTGGGTCTCGGGGTCACCGAAGCGCACGTTGTACTCGAGCATCTTCGGACCCTCGGGGGTGAGCATGAGGCCCGCGAACAGCACGCCCCGGTAGTCGACGCCTCGCTTGGTGAGCTGCTGCAGGGTGGGCAGCACGCTCGACTCCATGACCAGGTTGACCACGTCGTCGGTCGCGGCCGGCACCGGCGAGTAGGCGCCCATGCCGCCGGTGTTGGGGCCGGTGTCGCCGTCGCCCACCCGCTTGTGGTCCTGGGCCGGGGCCAGGGCCACGGCGTTGGTGCCGTCGCACACGGCGAACACCGAGATCTCCGGTCCGGTCAGGCCTTCCTCGATGACGACGCCGCCGTCTCGCAGCTTGGCCCGCACGTCGTCGATCGCCTCGGCCCGATCGGTGGTGACGAGCACGCCCTTGCCGGCAGCCAAGCCATCGGTCTTGATCACGAACAGGTCGCCGAACGTGTCGAGGAAGGCCATCGCCGGCGCCTCGTCGTTGAACGCGCCATGGCGGGCGGTGGGCACGCCGGCATCGACGAGCAGCTCCTTCATCCACGCCTTCGAGCCCTCGAGGCGGGCGCCGTCCGCACCGGGGCCGAACACGAGCTTGCCGGCGGACCGAAGGCGGTCGGCCAGGCCGTCGACCAGGGGCTGCTCAGGACCGATCACCCAGAGGTCGGCCTCGATCTCCTCGGGCGGGATGGCCACCGACCCGGGGATCCCCGGGTTGCCCGGCGTGATCACCACCGACGTGGCCGTTCGCCCGAGGACGGTGGCCAGCGCGTGCTCACGGCCTCCGCCGCCGACGACGCAGACCCGCACTACGCGACCCGAATGGTCTGCTTGCGCTCGGGGCCCACGCCCACGTAGCTCACCGGCACCCCGCCCTGCTCGGCCAGGAAGAGGATGTAGTCGCGCGCCGCGGCCGGCAGCTCCTCCATCGTCGTGCAGCTCGAGGTGTCGGACTGCCACCCGGGCCGTTCGTCGTAGATCGGGACGGCGTTGTGCAGGTCGGACTGGTGGTACGGCATGTGGGTCACCCGCTTGCCGTCGATCTCATAGGCCACGCACACCTTGATGGTGGGGAGCGGGTCGAGGATGTCGAGCTTGGTGATGAAGATCTCGGTGAGGCTGTTGAGCCGGGCCGCCTGGCGCAGCATCACGGAGTCGAACCAGCCGGGGCGGCGGCGGCGCTTGGTGTTCACGCCGTACTCGTGGCCTCGGTCGACGAAGCCGTCGCCGATGTCGTCGAACAGTTCGGTGGGGAAGGGGCCCGAACCGACCCGGGTCAGGTAGGCCTTGGTGATCCCGATGATGCGGTCGAGGTGGCGAGGCCCGACGCCGGCCCCGGCACAGGCGCCGCCGGCCACCGGATTCGACGACGTCACGAACGGATAGGTGCCGTGGTCGAGATCGAGGAAGGTGGCCTGGGCGCCCTCGAACATGACGTCCTTGCCGGCCTCCAGCGCCTCGTGGATGAGGTTGACCGAGTCGACGATGCGGGGCTTGAGCCGGGGGGCGATCTCCCCGAGGTACTCGTCGCAGATGTCGTCCGCGGTCGGGCCGAGGCGGTTGTACACCTTGGCCAAGATGGCGTTCTTCTCCTTGAGGACGACCTCGAGCTTCTCCCGGAAGATCTTGGGGTCGAGGAGGTCCTGCACCCGGAGCCCGACCCGGAGCGCCTTGTCGGCGTAGGTCGGGCCGATGCCGCCCTTGGTGGTGCCGAGCTTGTTCTTGCCCAGGTGGCGCTCGAACAGGACGTCGAGCTCCTGGTGGTAGGGCATGACCAGGTGGGCGTTGCCCGACACGACCAGGTTCGAGGTGTCGATGCCGCGGGCTTCGAGGGTGTCGATCTCGCCGAACAGGATGCGGGGGTCGACCACGACGCCGTTGCCGATGACGTTCACCGTGCCGGGGTGCAACACCCCGCTCGGCACCAGGCGCACGGCGAAGGACTGCTCGCCTACGACGATGGTGTGGCCGGCGTTGTGGCCGCCCTGGTAGCGCACCACCATGTCGACTTCCTCAGCGAGGATGTCGGTGAGCTTGCCCTTGCCCTCGTCGCCCCATTGGGTTCCTACAACAACCGTGCCCGGCACGTGGGCGCACGCTATCGGACGGCGTCAGCGTGGCCGGCAGCGGACCTCAAAGCTCCTCGGCGGACGGCGGCGGCAGGTGGTGCAGGAACCAGCCGCGGGCCAGGTCGGCGACCTGCTCGAGGGCGCCGGGCTCCTCGAACAGGTGCGTCGCTCGCGGGACGATCACGAGGAGCGAATGTCCCGCGAGGTGCTCCATGGCCTGGCGATTGAGCTCGATGACGCCCTCGTCGCGCCCTCCGACGATCAAGAGGGTGGGTTGATGCACGGAGAGCAGGTGTTGGCCGGCTAGGTCGGGCCGACCTCCACGGGAGACGACGGCCGCCACGGTCTGCGGTCGTTCGGCGGCGGCCACCAGCGCCGCTGCCGCGCCGGTGCTGGCGCCGAACAGGCCGACGGCCAGGCGAGTCGTCGGCTCGTAGCCGGTCGCCCAGTCGGTGAGCGCGATGACGCGGGTGGCGAGCAGACCGATGTCGAACCGGAGGGCCCCGGTGGCCGCATCGCGCTGCTCCTCCTCGGGTGTGAGGAGGTCGGCCAGCACCGTGGCCAGACCGGCGCGCTGCAGCTCGCCGGCCACGAAGCGGTTGCGGGGGCTGTGGCGGCCGCTGCCGCTGCCGTGGGCGAACAGCACTGCCCCGTGGGCCGACTCGGGCACGACCACGTCCGCGGCGAGCACGACGCCCGCGGCCGGGATCGCCAAGCTGTCCTGGACGACGGTCATCGTGTGCTCCGGCCGGGTTGCTGACGGGCGCCGCTCCTTTGCCCTGGGGCCATCAGCTCGATGCCACGTGATCGCGTGGTGCGCAGTACTACGCAGTCAGGTGATGCGGAATGGGCTCCACCAGCGGTACGCCGTTGGTGTGACGGAACCCCTGTATCGCGATCGTCGGGAGGCCGGCCAGGCCCTGGCCGCGCTGCTCGCGCACTACCGGGGCCACGATGACGTCGTGGTGCTGGCGTTGCCTCGTGGGGGTGTGCCGGTGGGTTACGAGGTCGCCGAGGCCCTGGGCGCACCGCTCGACGTGTTCATCGTCCGCAAGCTCGGCATCCCCGGCCACGAGGAGCTGGCCATGGGGGCGCTCGCCACCGGGGGTGTCGTCGTGCTCAACGACGACGTGGTGCGCGGCATGCAGATCCCACCGGAGGTCATCGAGCAGGTCGCCACGCAAGAAGGCCGCGAGCTCGAGCGGCGGGAACGCGCCTACCGCGAAGACGCGCCGCCGATCGACGTCACCGGCAAGGTGGCGATCCTCGTTGACGACGGACTGGCCACGGGTTCAAGCATGCGGGCCGCCATCCTGGCGCTCCGCCGAAGAGGGCCGGCCCGCATCGTCGTGGCCGTACCGGCCGCGCCCGACTCGACCTGCCAGGAGCTGGCCGCCGAGGTCGACGAGGTCGTGTGCGCGACCACGCCGTCGCCCTTCCTCGCCGTCGGCCAGCACTACTGGAACTTCGCCCAGGTCACCGACGACGAGGTGCGCGACCTCCTGCGTCAGGCCCGGTCCTCGCCGCGGGTCCGGGCCAGCGGGAACGGCCAGGCCGGACCATCAGTCCTCCGGTCGGTGCTCGCCCCCCTGGATGAGGGCGTGCAGGACCGGCAGGCCCTTCTCGACCTCGTCGGCGACGCCCACTTCGTGCTGCTCGGGGAGGCGTCCCACGGCACGCACGAGTTCTACGAGGCCCGGGCGCGCATGACCCGGTGGCTGATCGAGGAGAAGGGCTTCTGCGCCGTCGCCGTCGAGGGTGACTGGCCCGACGCCTACCGGGTGAACCGCTATGTCCGTGCCCGCGGCGACGATGGCGATGCCGAGGAGGCGCTGCGCGACTTCGAGCGGTTCCCGACCTGGATGTGGCGCAACTCGGTCGTGCTCGACTTCGTCGGCTGGCTCCGCCAACACAACGATCGCCTCGGCCGCGACGAGGAGGCCAAGGTCGGCTTCTACGGCTTGGACCTCTACAGCCTCTTCCGCTCCATCCAGGAGGTCATCTCCTACCTCGAGCGTGTCGATCCGCTCGCCGCGGCCCGCGCCCGGGAGCGCTACTCGTGCTTCGACCACTACCGCGGTGAGGCCCAGGACTATGGCTTCGCGGCGGCGTTCGGTGCGGGTGAATCGTGCGAGCAGCAGGTCGTCGACCAACTCGTCGAGCTCCACCGCCACGGGGCGGACTACGCCGGCTCCGGCGACGTCATCGCCGCCGACGAGCTCTTCTACGCCGAGCAGAACGCTCGAACGGTGCAGAACGCCGAGGAGTACTACCGGTCGATGTTCGGCGATCGAGCGTCGTCTTGGAACCTCCGTGACGAGCACATGGTCGACACGCTCGACGCGCTGGTCGGCCACCTCAGTCAGCAGCGAGGCGAGCCGGCCAAGGTCGTCGTGTGGGCCCACAACTCCCACGTGGGCGATGCCCGGGCCACGGAGGTCTCGGGGCAGGGCCAGCTCACCGTCGGCCAGCTCGTGCGCGAGCGGCACGCCGGCGACTGCCGGCTCATCGGCTTCAGCACGTTCACGGGCACGGTCACCGCGGCCGACGACTGGGGCGGCGCCGCCGAACGCAAGCGGGTCCGACCCGCGCTTCGGGACAGCACCGAGCGGCTCCTCCACGACACCGACGACAAGGCGTTCTGGATCGCCTTCGGCCAGGCGCCGGAAGCGACAGAGCTGTTGCGCTCGCCGCGGCTGGAGCGAGCGATCGGCGTCATCTACCGGCCCCGCACCGAACGCCAGAGCCACTACTTCCATGCGCGCCTGGCCGACCAGTTCGACGCAGTCATCCACATCGACGAGACGCGCGCCGTCGAGCCGCTGGAACGCTCCGCTCGGTGGGAGGAAGGCGAAGTGCCCGAGACGTTCCCGCACGCCGTCTGAGCCACGAGGAGGACGCAGGACCATGGGAGTGAAGCTGAACGAGAGGGCTTTCGCGCACGCCAGGACCCTGGTCGCGGAGGGGCGCTTCGTCTACGACGAGCGGGATGCGTGGAGCGAGCATCAGCCGTCGGCGGCCGAGGAGAACCGCTTCATCCAGGAGCACGGGTACGAGGAGTACGGACGCTGGTACCTCGGCATCGACGACGAAGCGCGCGACGACACCAAGGGCCACTACAAGTTCCCGTACGGCGACTTCGCCAAGGTGCACCGTTGCGGCCTCCTGGCCGCCGAGTCACGGGCCGGGCAGCGCAAGTACTTCGACATCGAGCTCGCCATCGCCCACTTGCACGGGATGCTCGAGGCCCTGCACTCGACGGCCCGCGCCAGCCGGTAGGACGCTCCAAAGGACCTGAAGGAGGTCGCACTCAGCGGGATGCGACCGCCGGTACGCCGATGTCCTCGAGGTGCTGGTGCACCAAGCGGACGGCCATCGACCCCTCGCCGACGGCCGCCGCCACCCGTTTCACCGAGCCGCTGCGGACGTCGCCGGCGGCGAAGGTGCCGGGGCGGCTGGTCTCGAGCAGGAAGGGCGGGCGACTGCGGTCCCATCGCAGGCTCTCGCCGGCCGTCTCGGCCGCCGCGGGGCCGGTGAGGATGAAGCCGTGGTCGTCCAGCGCGAGCTGGTCTTGCAGCCAGCCGACCTGGGGCTCGGCGCCGATGAACACGAACAGGGCCCGTGCCTCCAGGGTGCTCCGCTCGCCGGTCCGGTTGTCCTCGACGACGACCGCCTGAAGGGCCCCGTCCCCCACCAGCTCGCGCACCTCGGTGTGGCGAAGCACTTCCACCCGGGGGTGCCGGTCGATCTGGTCGACGAGGTACCGGGACATGTCCACGTCCAGGTCGTCGCCGCGGATGAGCAGGTGCACCCGCGCCGCCTGCTGCGCCAGGAACAGCGCCGCCTGGCCGGCCGAGTTGCCACCTCCGACGACGATCACCGGGCCGCCCACGCAGATTCGCGCCTCCACCGGGGTAGCCGCGTAGTACACGCTCACTCCTTCGAAGTCCTCGAGGCGGGGCACGTCCAGCTTGCGATAGCGGGCGCCGGTGGCGATGAGGACGGCAAGGCCCGAGACCACGCTCCCGTCATCGAGGCGGACGGCGTCGTGGCCGTCGTGGTGCTCGAGCGCGACGACCGCGGCGGGAACTGCGATCCGTGCGCCGAACTTCTCGGCTTGGATGACCGCCCGTTCGGCCAGCTCGGCGCCCGAGATCCCGGACGGAAAGCCGAGGTAGTTCTCGATCCGCGGCGACATCGCCGCCTGGCCGCCCGTGGCCACGGCGTCGAAGACGACGGTGGTCAGGCCCTCCGAGGCGGCATAGACCGCGGCGGCGAGCCCGGCCGGACCCGCCCCGACGACGATGAAGTCGCGGACGGCGCTGTCGGGGGTCGGCAGCCGGAGGCCCAACATCCCGGCCAGCTCGGCAGTGCTCGGGTTGCGCAACACCTGCTCCCCGCGCCAGATGACGATGGGTGTCTCATCGGGGCCGACCCCGAGCCGACGCAGCAGGGTCTCCGCCCGCTTGTCCTCCTCGAGGTCCATGAATCGGTGCGGCAGCCGGTTTCGGGCCGCGAACTCCCGCAGCCGGCGCGTGTCGGGCGAGAACCGTGAGCCGACGATCCTCAACCCTGTCCCGAGCTCGATGAGCAGCGAACGACGGAGGAGGTAGGCCCGCAGGATGACGTCCCCGAGCATCGGGTCCTGCGCGACCAGGCTGCGCATCCGCTCCACCGGCACGACGAGCACCTCGCCTGGCTCGCACACGACCGCGGTCACGAACACGGCCTGCCCGGTGAGCAAGCTGAGCTCGCCGAGAAAGCGACGCGGGCCGTGGACGCTGACCACCTGCTCCTCGCCCCCGTATCCCTCGACGATCGCCACCTTCCCGTCGAGGATGACGAAGAAGTCACACGTGCGATCGCCCTCTCGGAAGAGGAGCTCGCCAGCCTTCGTGGGGCGCCGATGGCCGAACTGGGCGAGCGTCTCGATCTGTTGATCGGTCAACCGGGGAAACGCCCCGTCGAGGTCGGGTGTCTCCGTGAGTGACGCCAACTCCGCGGCGTTGGACTCCGCTGGATCCACGGTCACGGCACTGAGCATGAGGCATCGCGCCGAACTGCCGCACCCCGCTGTCGCGTGGTCTCGCCACGTCAGCACGATGCTCGCGAGACTGGCCGGCGTGGCCGATCGCTCCTGGCCCTTGCCTCGCGTCGTGGCGATCGCCGGCGGCGGTGCGGTGGGCGCCACGAGCCGATGGGCGTTCCTCGCTGCTGTCCCCCGCGGCGGTTCCTTCCCGTGGAACGTGCTCGTCGTCAACGTCGCCGGATCGCTCATTCTCGGCGCCCTTCTCGCCGAGGAGTGGCGGAACCCCCGCCTACGTCTCCTCCTCATCGACGCCGGCGCCATCGGCTTCTGTGGTGGCCTCACGACGTTCTCCACCTACTCCGTCGGTGTGGTCGATCTCCTCGACCGCCATCGCGTCGCTACGGCCGCGATCTACACGATTGCCTCGGTTCTCGCGACCCTTGTCGCCGTCCTCGCGGGGGCTTGGGCGCTCCGCAGTTGGCGCGCCGCCGGCCGACCCGTCGACGAGGCACCATGATCACCGCGACGGCGTTCGCCTTGGCGGCCGCCGCCGGAGCGCTCGCTCGTGCCGAGGCCGGCCGCCGATGGAACCGCCCCGCCGGGTTGGCCGCCGGCACGCTCGTCGTCAACACCACAGGCTCGTTCCTGCTGGGGTTGCTGTCTGGTTGGACAGGACCGAGCGTCACCATCTTGGGCGTCGGCGCGCTCGGCGCGTTCACGACCTTCTCCAGCTTCGCTCGGGACATCGTCGCCGCGCTCGAGCTGCGCCGCGCCACCCTGGCGCTCGGCTACGCGGCGGCCACCCTGACGCTGGGGATCCTCGCCGCGGCGGCCGGCATCGGTCTCGCGTGAGCCCTCGAAGACCAACCACGTAGGGCGATTGACAGGGCCCCTACGCCGGGCGTACACCGAAAACAAGTGTGCGCGCCCCGCGCACGTGCGCTCGTTCCGGGTGTGCCTTGGTTACCTACGAGTACCGCTGTCGCCGACATGGACCCCAAGTGGTCCGGCTGCCCATGGGGCAGACGCCCGACACGGTGGCGTGCCCGGTGTGCAACGACAGCGCGGTGAGAGTTTTCTCGGCTCCCATGGTCTCGACCGCTCCCCGGGACATCGTGGCGGCCATCGATCGCGCCGAGCGGAGCGGTCACGAGCCGGAGGTGGTGACCGCCGTGCCCCCGCGCGATCCGAGGAAGCGAACTCCGAGCGCTCCACCGAATCCGGCCTTCCGCCGTCTTCCCAGACCCTGACAACGATCGCCGAGGTTGCACCGAAGAAGCTTCAAATCGCCGACAAGAAGGGGGGTGGCGGTTCCGTGGCAAATGTTGGGCTGCTCTTCGTAGGGGCCGTGCTTTTCGTCAACGGGGTGATGCTGCTGGGATGGGTCGACGCCAAGTCAGCCGCGCCGCTGAACATCTTCGTCGGGGCCCTGCAGGTGGTGACACCGACCTACCTGATCTTCACCGCGAACGGGAACACCAATCAGATCCTCGCCGCATCGGGGCTCTACCTGTTCGGCTTCACCTATCTCTACGTCGCCATCAACCTGCTCGCAGGCCTCGACAGCACGGGAGGCGGGTTCTTCTTTCTCTTCGTCGCCGTTTGTGCGGTGGTCTTCGCCGGCCTCAACTTCTGGCGCGACGGCTTCGGTGACGGCGCGTTCGGTGTCATCTGGCTCAATTGGGCGTTCCTCTGGACCCTGTTCTTCATCTTGCTCGGCCTCAAGGTGGACAGCATCACCCGATACACGGGAGCGGTCGCGGCCATCCAGGGGTGGGTGACCGGGACCATCCCGGCGTTCCTCCTGCTCACCGGCAACTGGGACGACAACAACAACTGGTATGGCGTCGCCCTCGCGATCTTCTCGGTGGTGGCGTACGCCGGTCTGTACTTCTTCTTCCCCCAGCTGCGTGGCATGCCATCGCGCCGACGCGCCGCGCGCGCCGGCGTCCCGCTCGGTAGCCCTACCTGACGTCAGGAGGCTCGTCGCCTCAACGAATCAACCATTGGAAGAGCGGCCCAGAAGGAGACCCCGATGCCACACGACGTCTTTCCCCTCGACTCCACGAGGAAGTTCACCGACCAGAAGTACGTCGGGCACAACCGGTGGCACCCCGACGTCCCTGCGAACGTAGAGGTGCGGCCCGGCGAAGTCTTCCGGGTCGACTGCCGTGAGTGGTTCGACGGCGCCATCCACAACGACGACTCAGCCGAAGACGTGCTCCATGCGCCGCTCAGCACCGTGCACGTGCTCAGTGGACCGATCGCCGTCCAAGGTGCGGAGCCAGGAGACCTGCTCATCGTCGACCTCCTCGACGTCGGCCCGATTCCCCAGGAGGACTCCGGCCCGCTGTCCGGTCAGGGCTGGGGCTACACGGGAGTCTTCGCCACGCAGAACGGTGGCGGGTTCCTCACCGAGCAGTTTCCTGATGCGTACAAGGTGATCTGGGACTTCATGGGCGGGACTGCAACGTCGCGCCACATTCCGCAGGTGTCGTTCACGGGCATCGTCCACCCGGGTCTCATGGGAACTGCGCCGTCGCATGCTCTGCTCCAGAAGTGGAACGCGCGCGAAGCGGCGCTCATCGCGACCAACCCCGACAGGGTGCCGCCGTTGGCGTTGCCTCCGTTGCCCCAGGACGCCATCCTCGGCAACCTCGTTGGCGCGGACTTCGACCGCGCCGCGGCCGAGGCGGCACGGACGGCACCGCCCCGGGAGAACGGCGGCAACCAGGACATCAAGAACTTCACCAAGGGAACGCGGGTCTTCTACCCGGTCTTCGTGCCCGGGGCGAACCTCTCCATGGGTGACCTGCACTTCTCTCAGGGCGACGGCGAGATCACGTTCTGCGGTGCCATCGAGATGGGCGGCTTCATGGATCTCCATGTCGACCTCATCAAGGGAGGCATGGAGACCTATGGGGTGTCCGAGAACGCAATCTTCATGCCGGGCAACGTTGCCCCGCAGTTCAGCGAGTGGCTGGCGTTCTCCGGCACCTCGGTCACGCTCGATGGTGAGCAGCACTACCTGGACTCGCATCTGTCCTACCAGCGGGCCTGCCTCCACGCGATCGACTACCTCACCAAGTTCGGCTACAGCCCAATCCAGGCCTACATGATCCTGGGCGCGGCTCCGATCGAAGGGCGGCTCTCCGGGGTGGTGGACATCCCGAACTCCTGCTCGACCGTGTACATCCCGACGGCCATCTTCGGGTTCGACGTGGCTCCGTCGGCCGACGGGCCGTTCCAGGTCGAGCAGGGCATGGATGTCCCGATGGCCAGCTTCTGACCTCAGCGCAGCGAGTAGCGCACCGGCAGGACCTTGGGCCCGCTGACCAGGCGGGACTGGACGAAGGTGACGTCGCCGTCGAGGTCGATGGAGTCGAGGCGGCCGAGCAGCTCCCGGAAGATGGCCCGGACCTCCATCCGGGCCAGGTGGGCGCCCAGGCAGAAGTGGCGGCCG
>JAOBWJ010000128.1 GCA_025463335.1 Acidimicrobiales bacterium | reverse complement strand
GACCTCGGCGTGGTAGCCGGGCGTCGGGGGGTAGGTGCCGTACGCGCCGGTGGTCTGGGTGTGATCGAAGCGCTGCGAGCAGCCGGTGCTCTCGGGGCCGACCACGATCGGGTCACCGTTCGGAGCGAAGGCGACGGAGCCGTAGGCGCCGCCCCACCCACAGTTCGCCGCCGGGCTGACGCCGACGAGCTTGGTGGTGAAGCCGGTGGCCGCGCAGGGAAAGCCGTTGGACGGCGCCATCCCGGCGGGACACGCGGTGGTGGCCTGTGCGGCGGTCGCGGTCGTGATCAGCGCGGCCAACGGCAGCGCGAAGACGACGAGGAGCGCGGCAAGGACCGCGCGGAAGGAACGAGCCATGTGGGGCTTCTCCCGAATCGAGGGTTACGTCAAGACGACGGCGCGTGCCATCTCGACGTTCGGGTTCGCCCTAGCTCCGCTCGGACCCGGCGACCAACTCAGTCCGCGCTTCAATGCTCCGTCGTGCCGGCAAGGTAGGTCAGGGGCAGTGCAGCAAGATCATCTGCGACTGCCCATTTTTCGTGTGCCATGACACCCATGGCCCGCTCCGACGGTTACAGCGAGCGCCGTTCGAGGACCACCACGGGGATGGTGCGGCCGGTCTTGGCCTGGTAGCCGTCGTAGCCACCCCGGTTGATGCGGTTGGCCTCGGTCCACAGCTGGGCCCGTTCGTCGCCTTCGGCCACGCGGGCTCGTACGGGGATCCGCTCCCGGCCCACCTGGACCTCGACGTCGGGTTGGGCCTGGAGGTTGTGGAACCACCCCGGGTGCTTCGGGCCGCCACCGGTGGAGGCGATGATGGCGAAGGCGTCGCCGTGGGGCACGTAGAGCAGCGCCGCCGTGCGAGGTCGGCCGGTCTTCGCCCCCGTGGTGCGCAGCAGGAGCATGGGGCGGCCGTTGAGGCTGCGGCCGATGCGGCCGTCGCTCGTGTCGTAGAGCCACTGGTGGAGGTTCAGGCCTTTGGCGAGGACGCGCTCGACGCTCGGGTGCACGCCGCTGACGCTACGTCAGGCATGATCGAAGGCGTCGCCAAGTGGGGGAGTCAGACAGATATGGGTATGCCGACCGACATCGGGATCGTGGACCTGGGCATCGGGTTCCCGTACCAGAGCATCGAGGAGAAGAAGGGGGCCTACGACTTCTTCAAGGCCAACCTCAAGGACAAGCAGAGCCTCGAGGAGATGGAGTTCCCCGCCCAGTACATGTTCAAGGACGTCCCCGACGTCGTGTCGCCCGACACCGACCCGGTCCAGTGGATCGTCGAGAAGATGGACGCCTTCAACATCGACATGGCCAAGACGGGCCTGTCGCCCAACGGCATCCGGGCCAAGGAGCAGTACCCGGACCGCTTCTTCCTCAGCATGGGCGTGAACCCGCACGAGGGGGTCGACGCCCTCCGCAAGATGGAGAAGGCCAAGGCCGACCACGACATCGTCTCGGCCATGATCTTCCCGTCCGGCCTGGTGCCGCAGGCGGCCGTGAACGACAAGAAGCTCTACCCCGTCTACATGAAGTGCGTGGAGCTCGACATCCCGATCTGCATCAACGGCGGCATCGTCGGGCCCCGGATGCCGAGCTGGCCGCAGCACGTCGAGCACTTCGACGAGGTGCTCTACGACTTCCCCGACCTGACGATGGTGATGATGCACGGCGGCGAGCCGTGGACCGCCCTGGCCGTGAAGCTCATGCTCAAGTGGCCGGGCCTGCACTACATGACCAGCGCCTTCGCGCCGAAGCACTACCCCAAGGACATCATCAACTTCGCCAACACCCGGGGCGCCGACAAGATCATGTACTGCGGCTACTTCCCGGCCGGCCTGTCGCTCGAGCGCCAGTTCGCCGACATGCCGAACGTCCCGTTCAAGGACGAAGTGTGGCCGAAGTTCCTGCGGGACAACGCCATGCGCGTCTTCAAGATCCCGCCTCGGTCGTAAGATCGGGGCCATGGCGAATCAAGAACGGCGCGGGGGGCTCGAGGTCTGGGCCCCGTCGATCACGCCACCGGGGATCGAGCTGACCGACGAGCAGGCGATGGCGTGCGCGTTCCGCATCCTGGCCATCGACGGCTTCGCGGAGAACCTGGCGGGCCACATCACCTGGCAGCGGCCGGGCCAGGACAACCTGCTGGTCAACCCGTGGGGCCTGTGGTGGCGGGAGGTGGCGGCCTCCGACGTGTGCGAGGTCGACATGGATGCGAAGGTCGTCGGCGGCAAGTGGGACGTCACGCCGGCGATCCACATCCACACCGAGCTGCACCGAGCACGGCCCGACGCCCGGGTGGTGATCCACAACCATCCGTACTGGGCCACGGTGCTGGCCGCCGTGGGCATCCTCCCGGAGCTGGTCAACCAGACCGGCGCGCTCTTCTCCGGCGACCTGAAGATGGTCGAGGAGTACGGGGGCGAGGTCGACTCCCCACTGCTGGGCGCCGAGCTGGCTGAGGCCATCGGCGACGCCACCGTCGCCATCCTCGCCAACCACGGCGTGATCGTCACCGGCGCGACGGTGGCCGAGGCCACCTACCGGGCCGCATCCCTCGACCGGGTCTGCCGGTCGGCGTATGACGTGATGCTCCTCGGCAAGGACCCGCTGGTTATGCCCGCGGGCGCCGTGAAGGGTATGAAGCAGTCGCTGCTCGAGCGGGCGGTCGATGTGTACTGGGCCGGTGCCGTACGGCAGCTGGTCAAGGCGGAACCGGAGGTCCTGGACTAGATGCGAAGCCTCGAAGACCTGCAGAGCGATCTCAGCTTCACCAAGGCCAAGACCGGCGAGGAGCGGACAGTCACGTTCCTGCCCGAGCCGCCCCGGGCCGAGCGGAAGTACACGGTGATCTCGGTCGACGACCACATCGTCGAGCCGGCCGACACCTTCGAGGGCCGCCTGCCGGCCAAGTTGGCCGACCGGGCGCCTCACATCGTCGAGAAGGACGACGGCAGCCAGACGTGGGTGTACGACGGCGAGGAGCTGCCCAACATCGGCTTCAACGCCGTGGTCGGCCGACCCGTCGAGGAGTTCTCGTTCGAGCCGGCGCGCTTCGAGCACATGCGCCGTGGCGCGTGGGACATCAAGGCGCGGCTCGAGGACATGGACCTCAACGGCATCTACGGCTCATTGAACTTCCCCTCGTTCCTGCCCGGCTTCGCCGGCCAGCGGCTCCAGCTCACCACCAAGGACCCCGAGCTGGCCATGGCGACCACGCGGGCGTGGAACGACTGGCACCTCGAGAGCTGGGCCGGCGCCGCACCCGAGCGGATCATCCCTTGCCAGGTGCCGTGGCTGCTCGACCCGCAGGTCGGTGCAGACATGATCCGCGAGAACGCCGAGCGCGGGTTCAAGGCCGTCACCTTCCCGGAGGCCCCGTCGGGCCACGGGCTCCCCACGATCCACTCCGGCCACTGGGACCCGTTCATCCAGGCGTGCGCCGAGACCGGCACGGTGATCAACCTGCACATCGGCTCGGCCGGCGCCTCGCCCAGCACCACCGACGACGCCCCGCCCGACGTCACCGGCGTGCTGTTCTTCGGCTACGCCATGTTCGCGGCCGTCGACTGGCTGTACTCGATGTACCCGGTGAAGCACCCCGACCTGAAGATCTGCCTCTCCGAGGGCGGCATCGGGTGGGTGGCCGGGCTGCTCGACCGGCTCGACCACATGCGCAGCTACCACGACATGTACGGCACGTGGACCGACACGTCGATGACGCCGGCCGAGGTCATGAAGCGCAACTTCTGGTTCTGCGCCATCGAGGACCCGTCGTCGTTCTCCCAGCGTGACCGCATCGGGGTCGAGAACATCCTCCTCGAGCAGGACTACCCGCACTGCGACTCGACGTGGCCGAACACCCAGGCCGTCATCGAGCGCGAGATCGGCGACCTCCCGCCCGAGGACGTCCGCCGCATCACCTGGCAGAACGCGTCGGAGCTCTACGACTTCCCGATTCCCAAGGCCGTGCAGGACGACCCCAACGCCTTCTAGTCCGACGCAGTGCCGAACCGGCGATGGATGGTCAACAGATCTGTTGACCATCCATCGCCGGTTCGCTTTTTGAGGGGCTACTCGGCGTCGGGTCGGAGCAGGACGTTCGGCACGGAGCCGTCGTCCTCGGTGAAGCCGTAGTCGCCGGCCAGAACCGCCACCGCGTAGGCCTTGCCGGTGCGCTTTATGACGTCCGGATCGGCGGCCAGGGCGGCGGCGGCCCGACCGACGAACAGGGGCGACTGGGCGCCGCTGATGTCGAACTCGCCCTCGCCGGGGAGGGCAATGACGTCGCGGCCCGAGCCGTCGGACGACTTGCTGGCGCCGGCCATCACCAGCTCGGTCCTCACGAGGCCGGGCCACAGCGACACCACGGCGACCCCGTGGCGCTCGAGCTCGTGGGCGGCATCGGCGGTGAAGCGGTCGAGGGCGGCCTTGCCCACGCCGTAGGGGATGTTGTGCGAGTACTGCTGGGAGCCCGACGACGACACGTTGACGATCACGCCCGAGCCGGCCGGCACCATCAGTAGGGCGGCCCGGCGGGCGGCCACGTAGTGCGAGCGGAGGCCGATGTCGATGACGCCGTCCCACGCCTCGACCGGCAGCTCCCAGAACGGCTTGCCCAGCCAGGCGGTCAGGTCGGCGCTCGGGTAGACGTTGTTGACCAGCACGTCGAGGCGACCGTGCTCCTCGGCGATGCGGTCGAACAGAGCGTCGACCTGGGTGTCGTCGTGGTGGTCGACGGCGACGGCGATGCCGGTGCCGCCGAGGGCGGTGACCTCGTCAGCGGTCTCGCCCACGGTGCCGGGCAGGCTGTTGCCGGGCGTGACCGTCCGGCCGGTGACGTAGACGGTGGCGCCCAGCTCGCCGAGGGCGAGGGCCGCGCCCTTGCCGATGCCACGGCTGGCGCCGGTGACGACGGCGATCTTCCCCTGGAGGGTCATGCGGATTCCCTTTCCGGATGGAGGTGGAGGCGGGCGGCCGTCGGGTGCTGGCGCACCTCGTCGGTCCGCCCGAAGACCATTGCTTGGCGGTCGGCGTTCCACGCCGGCCAGCCCGGGTCGCCGGTGCGGGCGAACCTCGCCCAGGCCTGACGCATGCGGGCGCTGAGCGCCTCGGCATCCGCGTCGGCCCCGACGAAGTCGGCCCACGTGTCGACGTCGAACGTGCCGAACGTGAACGGCAGGTCGCTGGCGTGGCAGGCACCGACGCCGGGTGACTGCCAGTCGAACACATACGAGTACGTGGTGCGGTTGGCGGCCGCAGCGTCGAGCAGGCGCACGGCGGGCACGGCCATGGCGGCGTCGCTCATCACGGCGCCGTAGTCGCCGCCGTAGGCCTCGACCAGGGTGACGAGCGGGCCGGGGTCGCGGTGCAGGATCGGCTTGACCAGGTGGCGGATGACCTCGGCGAAGGCGTCGGGCGGCAGCTCGGCCATGGCGATGGCGTACTGCTGGAGCTCGCACCCCGTGCTGCCGATCATGAGATCGACGTCGATGCCGGCGGCGACGCGGTCGCGGGGGTCGGCAGGCAGGACCTCGCCGTCGACCACCGGTGCCCACGGCATGGCGCCGAACAGGTGCGCCACGTCCTGGCCGGCCCCTTCCTGGGCGTCGAGGATCGACTCGACGTCGGCGTCGAGGCTCGTGCGCTTGGCGAACGCCTCGGCCAGTTGTTCGGCCTGCGGGCGGAGCACGACCTCGCCGCCCGGGCTCTGGAGGATGGCCCGCCGGTACAGGCCATCGGCGGCCGGCACGCCGAGCAGGTGGAGGATGCTCCCGGCGCCGGCGGACTCCCCGAACAGGGTCACCAGACCGGGGTCGCCGCCGAACGATGCGATGTGGTCGCGCACCCACCGCAGGGCCGCAACCTGGTCCTGCACGGCCAGGTTGGCGTGCTCGCCGAGCAGATAGCCGAGGGCGCCCAGCCGGTAGTTGATCGACACCACGACGAGACCCTCGGCGGCCAGCTTCGAGCCGTCGTAGGTGGGGAGGGACGAGCCGCCGATGATGTAGGCGCCGCCGTAGATCCACACCATGACCGGGAGGCCGTCGGCATCCTCCGGCGCCCAGACGTTGAGGGTGAGGCAGTCCTCGTCCATCTCCCCCACGGCCATGCCGGGCACGGCCTCCACGAGCGGGCCGGCCGTGCGCTGAGGTGCCGATGGGCCGAAGGCCCCCGGGTCGGCGCCGTCCCACGGCATCGGCACCGGCGGATTGAACCGCTCGGCCGTCGCATATCGAATCCCCCGGAAGCTCCGCATGAGGCGCACCATACGCTTCACGGTGCGTTCACGATGCGCGACAGGCATACGCGGCCTGAGGTCGAAGTCGTGGGAGTGAACGTGGGCATGAAGCTGCTCGGAGCCTTCCTCGTCGCCGTCCTGCTCGTGGGCGTCGGCGCCACCACGGGTACGGCGGCGCCGCGGTGCGGTCCCCGAACCCTCGTGTTGGCAGCCATGCCGCTCGAACTGAACCCGCTGGTGGAGGCCGCCACGATCGAGCGCACCACCGAGGTCGACGGGCGCACGTTCTACGGTGGTCGGCTGGCGGGGCGCAGCGTCGTCCTGGCCATGACCGGCATCGGATTGGTCAACGCCGCGGAGACGGCGACCGCGGCCTTCGAGCACAGCCGCTGCCCCTTCACCGCGGCCGTGTTCTCGGGCGTGGCCGGCAGCCGCATGTACATCGGCGACGTCATGGTCCCGCAGCGCTGGACCCAGGATGACGGCAAGACGTGGTTCGCCGCCGACCGCAGGATGTTGGCCGTTGCCCAGCAGGCGCGACCGGAGCTGACCCAGGACGTGCCGGTGGGCGATGCCGCCTGCGCCTGCCCCGGCGTCGACGCCGCCACCCCGGTGCACCTGTGGCACGCCCCCAAGGTCCGGGTCGGCGGCGACGGCACCAGCGCCGACACCTTCGGCGGGAAGGCCCTGCCGTGCGTGCCCGGCGGTGGGGACGTGTCCGGCTGCCGGCCCTGCCTCCCGGGCGGCTCGCCTCAGGACGTGGCCGACTTCGCCGCCCGTGCCCCATCGCTGGCCGACCCCGACTTCGTGCGGGGCTTCCTCCAGCCGCCCGACGCGACCACCAACACGTACGCCGCCCAGGACATGGAAACCGCCGCCGTGGCCCAGGTCGCCCGCCGCTACCGCGTGCCGTTCCTCGGCATTCGGGGCGTGTCCGACGGCCTCGGCGATCCCCTCCGCCTGCCCGGCTTCCCAGCCCAGTTCTACGTCTACCGGCAGCTCGCCGCCGACAACGCGGCCGCCACCACCGTCGCCTTCCTCCGGCGCTACACCCCGACCTGACGAAGGGCGGCGCGGGACTCGAGGTCCTCGACCGCCGCCATCGAGCGGTCGAGGAACGCGTCGGAGAAGATGCGGCGGGCCTCGGTCATGCCCGCCGGAAACAGCACGACCTGGCAGCTGGCCGGGACCGTGTAGGCGGCCTGGATGCGGTGCTGGAGCCACACGTCGTCGGGATCGAGCTCGGTGCCGCCGAACTTGGCACGCATGTCGAGGTAGTGGCGCAACAGGTCGCGTTCGTGGTGCCGCCGATCCTCGATGTCCATGCCCATGGTGAGGAAGTAGCTGACGTCGCGCAGGGGCGTGCTGACGAGGATGATCCCCCAGTCGAGGAATCCCGTGCGGCCGTGGTCGTCGAAGACGTTGCCGAGGTGCGGGTCGCCGTGCACGACCGTCTGCAGGCCGCTGTGCCACAGGTGTTGAAGCTCGACCCGGCGGGCGGTGTAGAGCTCGGCTACCTCGACGAAGGCGTCGCGCAACCGGTCACGGTGGTGCTCGATGCCGTACCGGAGCATGTCGACCGCGTAGTTGCTGCCCGAGCCGGCGGGCTCGACCCACGCTGCCTCGGCCGACCGCCGGAAGGCGTTCTCGTATCGGACGTGCACGGCCGCCAGCTCCTCGAGGGCGACGGCGGCGGCGTCGGGCGTGACGCCCACCGTGCCGTCGGAGACCGTGCAGCCCGTGGCGGGCAGGTCCTCGAGGAGCAGCACGAACGAGCCGTCGTCGCCATGCTCGGCCGCATGGACCTTCGGCGTGCGCAGGTCGAGCGCCGGCGCGAGGGTGGCGTAGAAGAGCGCTTCCTTGCGCCCCATGCCGGTGGCGTTGATCGTGGCCCGGCGAGTCGGGTCCGACGGCGGCAGCTTGGCGAACACGGTGGCCGGTGCGCCGGCCGGCTCGTCATAGGTGAGGGCGAGTCGGGCGTGGGCGTTGGTCAGCTCGTGGCGCTCGAGCACCACCACGTCGGTCACCCGGACACCGGGGTGGCAACGCGTCAGCAGCGCGGTCACGGTCGCCGGGTCCAACTCGTCCACGACGACCGGCAGCTTCATGGTGTGGCGAAGAACCCCCGCGACTCGAACAGCTCGACCACCAGGTCGCCGTGCGCTCGCATCATCTTCTCGTATTCCTTGGCCGCGGCGTCGCCGTTGCCCTTGCGCACCGCCTTGGCGATGGCGGTCAGGCCCTGGCGCTCGATGGGGATGGAGCCGGGGACGACGGCGAAGAAGTTGCCGGGGATGAGGCCGGACATGGCCCCCATGATGGTCTGGATGCGGGGCGAGCGAGCGGCGTGGACCACGGCGTCGTGGAAGGCGAGGGCGACGTGGCCGGCCTGGGCCGGATCGTCGTCCTTGCCCAGCTGGCGGAGGATGGCGTCGAGCACGGCGGCCAGCTCGCCGGTGCTGCCGTCGCGCGCCAGCGCCCGCCGGGCGGCGAACCCGTAGACGAGCCCGAACAGGGAGTAGTGGTCGCGCACGGCCTGCTCGTCGAAGTCATTGACGAACGCGCCCCGGTGCATCTCGATGGTGATCCAGCCCTCGCGTTCGAGTGCGATGAGCGCCTCCCGGACGGGGATGCGGCTGATCCCGAGCGCCTGGGCCACCTCGTCCTGGGGGACACGGTCGCCGGGTCGCAGGTGCTGGTCGAAGATGAGCCGCTTGATGTAGGTGGCGGCGTGGTCGCCGCTGCTGCGCCGCACGAGCGGCTCGGTCGACGTCACGCCACTCGCTCCCGCAGCTTGAACTTCATGACCTTGCCGCTGGGGTTGAGCGGCAGGGCGTCGATGATCTCGACGCGGCTCAGCTTGAACTTGGCCATCCGCTCCCAGCTCCAGGTCAGCACGTCGGCCGGCACCACCGTGGCGTCGGCCTTAGGAACGACGAAGGCCACGCCGGCCTCGCCCATGCGCTCGTCGGGCACGCCGACCACCGCCACCTGGGCCACGTCGGGATGGCCGAGCAGGATCGCCTCGATCTCGGCGGGATAGGCGTTGAACCCGCCGACGATGAACATGTCCTTCTTGCGGTCGGTGATGTGGAGGTTGCCGCCGTCGTCGACGAAGCCGATGTCGCCGGTGCGCAACCACCCGTCGTCGAACGCCTCCTTGGTGGCCACCTCGTCGTTGAAGTAGCCCTGCATGACGTTGAAGCCCCGGACGAGGATCTCGCCGTCGTCCTCTAGGCGGACCTCGACGCCAGGGATGGGCCGACCCACGGTGGTGGCGATCACTTCGGGGCTGTCGTCGAAGCGGCACATGCTGATCGTCCCGGTGGTCTCGGTCATCCCGTAGCCGGTGACGACGGTGCGGATCTGCAGCACCTCGCGCATCTGGCGGATGACCTCGACCGGCACCACCGCCGCGCCGGTCACCGACGATCGCAGGCTCGACAGGTCGTACGACGCCAGGTCGGGGTGGTTGATGATCGTCTGGAAGACGGTGGGCGGGCCGGGGAGCATGGTGATGCGCTCCCTCGCCACCAACGCCAGCACGGTGGGCACGTCGAAGACCGCCTGGGGGTGGATGGTGGCGCCCCGCAGCACGCACGCCAGCACGCCCGACTTGAGCCCGGCGGTGTGGAAGAACGGGTAGACGACGAGGTAGCGGTCACCCTCCCGCAGGTCGACCAGCTCGCTCCACGCCAGGTACGTCCGCACGCTGGCTCCGTGGGCGAGCATGGCGCCCTTCGGTGCGCCGGTGGTGCCCGAGGTGAAGATGATGTCGCTCGTGTCGTCGGGCCCGATGGCGGTGACCCGGGAGGCGACGTCGGTCTCGGCCACGTCGCCGGCCCGGGCGAGGAAGTCACGCCAGCCGGTCGTGCGGTCGGGCACCTCGCCGTCGATGATGACGATCTCCCGCAACGCGTCCAGTCCCGGCACGCCCTCCAACAGGTCGACGTAGCTGGTGTCGAGGAAGTTGGTCACCGTGAGCAGCAGCCGGGCCCCCGACGTGCGGAGGATGTGGCCGGCCTCCTCGCCTCGGTAGCGGGTGTTGAGCGGGACGAGGACGGCGCCGGCGGCATAGATGCCGAACGAGGCCACGATCCACGCCGCGCTGTTCGGTGCCCACAGGCCGACCCGGTCGCCCGGGGCCACGCCCGAGGCCAGGAGGGCCCGGGCCACGGTGACGGCCTGGCCGCGCAGCTCGGCGAACGTGAGCCGGACGTCGCCGTCGACCACGGCTTCGTGATCGGCGAAGCGGGCGGCAGCAGCGTCCAGCGCAGCCGGGATCGTCGGGGGTGAAGACACGTTGTATAAAATAGGCGACTTCGGCGGCCGATGTCAGGGTGGGGGAGACAAGGTGTCCGATCGGACCTGGGTCAGCGACGAGCAGCACACGATCCCGGCCCTGCTGGAGGCTCGGCTGGCGTCCGATCCGCACGGTGAGTATCTCGATGTCTGCGGGTCGCAGTTCACCGCCGCCGACGTGAACGACACCGCCTGTCGCATCGCCAACGGTCTGGCCGGGCTTGGTGTCCGCCCCGGTGAGCGGGTGGCGAGCCTGGTCGAGAACTCGGCCGAGGCGATGCTCTCGTGGTGGGGCGCCATCCGCGGCGGCCATGTGGCCGTGCCGGTGAACACCGCGTACAAGGGCCAGTACCTGCGCCACCAGCTCCACGACTCGGGGTCCAGCGTGCTGATCGTCCAGCGCAGCCTGGCCGACCGGGCCGCTGCCGTGGTCGACGAGCTGCCCGACCTGCGCCACGTGATCGTCATCGACGACGAGGACGCCGGCCCCGATGACGGTGCCGCCCTCGAGGACACCAAGACCGACCGGCTCACCTGGGCCGACCTGCTCGACGCCGACGCTTCGGTGCCCGACATCAAGGTGCGGCCGTCTGACCTCGGGACGTTCGTCTACACCGGCGGCACGACCGGCCCGTCGAAGGGCTGCATGCTCAGCCACAACTACCACGAGGCCCTGGCCCGCCAGATCGGCATCTGCTGGGAGCGCACGGCCGACGACGTGGTGTGGACCCCCCTGCCGCTGTTCCACTACAACGCGCTGGTCACCGCTGTGCTGGGCGCGCTCGTGTGGGGTGGCCGCTCGGCCATCTACCGCCGATTCTCGGTGTCGAACTTCTGGCCGGAGATGAACCGCACCGGCGCCACCATCACCTCCACGCTCGGGACCATGGCGTACCTGCTGGCGCACGACGTCGACCGTCCGGAGATGCCTCGGTCCGGCGCGCCCGAGGCCAACACGTCGCTCCGCCTCCTGGGGGCGGCCCCCTTGCCGGTCGAGATCGACTCGATCATCAAGGAGCGCTTCGGCATCGGCACCTTCAGCGGCGCCTACGGGGTGACCGAGGCCAGCCTGGTCTCGTGGCAGCCGCCCGGCGTCACCAACAAGCCGAATGCCGCCGGCGTGGTGAACGACGAGTACTTCGACGTCCGGATCTTCGACGACGACGACGTCGAGCAGGCCCGCAACACCGACGGCGAGATCGTGATCCGGCCCAAGCGCCCGCACGTCATGTTCGAGGGCTATTGGGGTCGACCCGATGCCACCGTCGAGACCAGTCGGAACTGGTGGTACCACACCGGTGACATCGGCCGGATCGACGACGAGGGCTTCCTGTTCTTCGTGGACCGCAAGGCCGACTACCTGCGGCGGCGGGGCGAGAACATCTCCAGCTTCGAGGTGGAGAGCATCCTCATGGGCCACGGAGCGCTGGCCGACGTGGTCGTGCACGCCGTGCCCAGCGACCTCACCGAGGACGACCTCAAGATCACGGCCACGGTGAAGGAGGGTGCCTCGGTCACCGAGGAGGAGCTGTTCCGGTGGGCGATCGACCAGCTGCCGTACTTCGCGCTGCCCCGCTACATCGAGTTCCGGGCCGAGCTGCCCCGAAGCCCGGTCGGCCGGGTGCTCAAGCGCGAGCTGCGCGACGAAGGCGTCACTCCCGCCACCTGGGACGTCGAAGCCTCCGGCATCACCTACGCCAAGCGCTAGTGGTCTACGAGGCGCTGAAGGTCGAGCGGCGCGGCCCGGTGGGCTGGTTGATCTTCGACCGGCCCGAGGTCGGCAACGCCATGGACGCCACCATGCTGCGGGAGCTCGAGGCGGCGTGGCAGGAGCTCGACGCCGACGACGACGTGCGGGTGATCGTGAACACCGGCGAGGGCAAGGCGTTCCAGACCGGCCTCGACGTGGTGCAGCTCAGCCGGGATCCGGAGTCGCTGCGGGAGCAGTCGCGGCGCACGAAGCGGGCCGAGCTGAGGCTCACGGCCTGGCACAACGGTGTGTGGAAGCCGGTCATCGCCGCCGTCAACGGCGTGTGCGCCGGCGGCGGCCTGCACTTCGTCAGCGACGCCGACATCGTGCTGCTGTCGTCGACGGCCACGCTGCTCGACCCCCACGTTTCGATCGGCCAGGTGAGCGCCTACGAGACGATCGCCCTGATGCGGAAGTCGCCCATGGAGGCCGTGCTGCGCATGGCCCTGACCGGGCGCTACGAGCGCATCACGGCCGAGCGGGCCCATGCGCTCGGCATCTGCTCGGAGGTCGTCGAGCCGGACGCGCTGCGCGACCGGGCCCAGGCCCTGGGGGAGCTCATCGCCCAGCACCCACCGGCCTGGCTGCGGGCGACGAAGCGGGCGTTGTGGGCTGCCCTCGAATGATCAGGCGGCGGCGAACAGGCCGCGCGTCTCGAAGGCGCTGACCACCAGCTCGCCCTGGCGGCGGAGCATGGTCAGGTACTCGTCGGCGGCCTTCTCGGTGTCGCCCTTGCGAAGAGCCCGCACGATGGCGGCGGCACCCTTCCGCTCGACGTCGATGGCCCCCGGGATCTGCTCGAAGAAGTTGCCGGTCACCAGCCGGGTGGTCGCCCGCAGCACGACCTTGATGCGAGGCGACCGGGCGGCGTCAACCGTGGCGGTGTGGAAGGCCGCGGCCAGCCGGTCGACCTCCGCGGGGTCGTCGGTGTCGCGCAGTTCCTTCTCCAGCTCGGCCAGCCGATCGACCAGTCCCTCGGCCGAGCGGGCCATGGCGCAGCGGGTGGCGAAGCCGTAGATGAGGCCGAACAGCTCGTAGCTGTCGCGGATGGCATCGGCGTCGAGGGCGTTGACGAAGGCGCCCCGGTTGAGCTCGATGGTGACCCAGCCCTCCCGCTCGAGGGCGATGAGCCCCTCGCGCACGGGGATGCGACTCAGCGAGAGGGCTTCGGCGATGTCGTCCTGGGGGACCCGCTCGCCGGGCTTGAGCTGGCCCTCGAAGATGAGCTGACGGATGTAGTCGGCCGCCTGGTAGCCGCTGCTGCGGCGACGCACCGTGTCGTTGGGGGCAGGGAGAGCGCGGGCGGGCTTGGCGGAGACCATCGCGGGCCAGGCTACGGGTCGACGCTGGTGCCCCGTGGACCTCAAAACGCATAAAGTATCCACATGGAGCAGGTGAATGCCCTTCCCGGCTCGGCCCTCGGGCGTGGCACGTGGGGCATGCCCCGCCGGCCCGAGCTGGCCACCGACCCGACGACCCGGACCATGGTGCGCCGGGCGCACGCCAAGCGGTTCCCGTTCCCGATCCCGAACGGCTGGTTCATCGTCGCCACGGCCGCGGAGCTGCCACCCGGCGCGCCGCTCGCCCTTCACGTCTTCGGGCGCGACCTCGTGGTCTTCCGGGGCGACGACGACTCGCCCCACGTGCTCGACGCCTACTGCGCCCACCTCGGTGCCCACCTGGCCGTGGGCGGGCGCATCGAGGGGGACTGCCTGCGCTGCCCGTTCCATGGATGGGCGTACGACGGCACGACCGGCAGGGTCCAGGACATCCCGTACTACGGGACCGAGCGGGTCCCGACCCAGGCCAAGGTCGGCGCCTACCCCACCGTCGAGCGCAACGGGATGGTCTGGGCCTGGTACCACGCGGAGGGTGGCGAGCCGTTCTACGAGGTGCCCGACGTGCCCGAGCTCGCCGATCCCGAGTGGACCGAGCCGGTCGTGCGAGCGTTCGAGATCGCCACGTCGTGCCAGGAGATGGCCGAGAACAACCACGACCCCGTCCATTTCCGCTACGTCCACGGCACCGACGCCATCCCCGAGGACGAGATGCTCGTCGACGGCGTCTACAAGCGAGCCGTGAGCATGGGGGGCAACTTCGTGCGCGAGACGTTCGGGCTCGGCCTCGGCGTCATCCGCACCAAGGGCTGGTCGACGTTCCTGAGCTCGACCACCCCGATCGACGAGGAGCACGTACTGGTGCGGTGGATCTTCACCACGCCGAACGACGGCAAGGCCACTCCCGAGGAAGTGGCCGACCTCTTCCTATCGGGCGTGAGCCAGGACATCCCGATCTGGGAGAACAAGATCTACGTCGAGCGCCCGGTCCTGGTGAAGGAGGAGCGCACGATCCTCGATCACCGGGAGTGGGCCAAGCAGTTCTACAGCTGAGCGCCTACTGCTACTTGTAGCGGTAGGTGATGCGGCCCTTGGCGAGGTCGTAGGCGGAGAGCTCCACCTGGACGCGGTCCCCGGGCAGGATGCGGATGTGGTTGCGGCGCATCTTGCCGCTCAGGTGGCCGAGCACGGAGTGTCCGTTCTCGAGGGCGACGCGAAAACGTCCACCCTTCAGGGCCTCTTCCGTCGTTCCTTCGACCACGAACGCATCTTCCTTCGACTTCGTCAAGGCACATCCTGTTGTAGGGGGACCGGCCACTCTATGCCGCCAGCCGGCGTTTCATGCAGATGGGGGCTTGGCGGCTCGACGTGGGAGCCCCAACAACCGCTGCGCCACGATGTCGCGCTGGACCTGCGAGGTGCCGCCGAACGTGCCCGCGGCCCGCGACCACAGGTAGCGCTCGAGGGCCTCGCCGTCGGTGGGCAGGCCGGCGGCGTCGAGGGCGGCCGAGTGGAGCTGCTGGTCGACGAAGGTCATGAGCAGCTTGTCGACCGAGCCGGCCGAGGGGTCGTGGGTGCCGGCGACCCGTGCCGTCAGGGTGGCGGCCACGGTGGCGTCCAGCGCTTCCAGCCAGGCCACGGCCCGGGTGGCTTCGGGACGTCCGGTGGTCACCAGCGAGGTCGCTGTGCGGCGGAAGCGGGCGATCCACCCGATGTCGGCCGGCCCCCGCTCGACGGCGAGGAGGGCCATGGCGATCTCCCACCCCTGGCCGGGGTTGCCCAACAGGTTGGCCACCGGCACCTCGACCTCGTCGAAGGTGACCTCGGCGAACTCCTCCGAGCCCCAGGCGGTGACGATCGGCGACACCTCGATGCCGGGCGTGTCCAGGGGCACCAGCAGCACGGACAGGCCGCGGTGCCCGGCCTCGCCGGTGCGGCACAGCAGAAGGCACCAGTCGGAGACGGCGGCGTCGCTCGTCCAGATTTTGCGGCCGTTGACGACCCACCGGCCATCCCGCTGTTCGGCCTTGGTGCGCACCGACGCCAGGTCAGAGCCGGCTTCGGGCTCGCTGAAGCCCTGACACCACTTGGTGGTGCCGCTGAGCAGGTCGCCGAGCTGCCGGGCTCGCTGCTCAGGCGTCCCGAACGTGGCCAGGGCATGGGCCAGGTGGCCGACTGCCGGCGGGGGAGGAGCGTCCGCCGCGCCGAGCTCCTCGCTGACGATGGCCTCGCACGTCACCGGCAGGCCTCGGCCGCCGGCGTCGAGGGGCATCGACACGCCGACCCAGCCGCCCGCCGCCAGCGAGCGGTGCCAGTCGGCGTGGTCGGGGTGGGCCTCGAGCCAAGCCCCCAGCTCGGCCCGGAACGCGGCCTCGGTGGCGTCGTCGCGGAGGTCGTAGCCGTCGTCGGCCAGCCCGGCCGGCGTTCGGGCCGGTGGGGTGCCGGCCAGGGCGGCGTACTGGGCCGACTCGTCGCCCAGCAGGTGACGCGACACCAAGGCCCGGCGTAGGCGCACCGATGCCCGGTGCTCCCAGGTGTGGCCGATGCCGCCGAGGAGCTGGCACGCCACTTCACAGGCACCCCGACCCGCCTCGGAGGCGACGGCCTTGGCCCGACGGGCCGACGTCAGGTCACCCCGCCAGGCGGCGGCCCACACCAGGTTCCGGGCCGCCACCAGCCCCACGTGGGCGTCGGCGGCCAGGTGCTGCACGGCCTGGAACGAGCCGACCGGAACGCCGAACTGATGGCGGTGGCGAACGTGCTCCAGGGCGTCGTCGAGGGCGGCGGTGCCCACCCCGACCAGGTCGGCGGCCAGCAGCACGAGGGCGAGGGCCGTGATGCGTTCGTCGACCCCGCCGCTGCCGGCGCGGGCAGCGACCCGGCTGCGATCGGCCGTCGTCGCCGGGAGGGCCGGAAGCGCACCGCCGTCGACCACGACCAGCTCGGCACCGAAGGCGTCAGGCGCCAGGTCGCCGTCGAGCGCGGCCACCGCTCGCCCACCGACGCCGAGCTCGCGGGCGAGCGTGGCCCCGATGAACGGCGCCGTCGACAGCTCGGCGGCGAAGGCCTCGGCGCACAGGGCCAGCTCGAGGGTGCCGGCGCCGTCGGCCCGCAGGTCGAGCAGGCCGGTCTCCTCCAGCCGGCGCCAGACCTTCTCTGCGTCGCCACCCTCGGCAGCGACGGCGCGGGCCATGGCCCGCAGCGCGCGCTGCTCGTCGCTCAGGGCGGCTCGCATCGCTACAGGCGTTCGATGATGGTGCCGGTCCCCAGCCCACCGCCGCAGCACATGGTGACGAGGGCGAAGCGACCGCCGGTGCGCTCGAGCTCGTGGAGGGCCTTGGTGATCAGGATGGCGCCGGTGCCGCCCAACGGGTGACCGAGGGCGATGGCCCCACCGTTGGGATTGACCTTGGCCATGTCCGGCTTGAGCTCCTCGGCCCAGGCCAGCACGACCGACGCAAACGCCTCGTTGATCTCGATGACGTCGATGTCGTCGATGGTGAGCCCGGTGCGGGCGAGCAGCTTGCGGGTGGCGTCGATGGGCCCGGTGAGCATGAGCACCGGGTCGGAGCCGACGAGGCAGGTGTCGACGATGCGAGCCCGGGGCCGGAGGCCGAGCTCGGCGGCCTTGTCGGCTCGGGCCAGCAACACGGCGGCAGCGCCATCGGAGATCTGCGATGAGGTGCCGGCGGTGTGCACGCCGTCGTCGCCCATGACCGGCTTGAGGTTGGCGAGCGACTCGAGGGTCGTCTCCCGCAGGCCCTCGTCGCGCGAGACGGTGGTGTGGTCGCCCGTGGGCTTGCCCTCTTCGTTCAGCACGGGGGCGTCGATGGTCTGGAGCTGGGTGTCGAACCGGCCCTCCGCCCACGCCCGGGCGGCGCGCTCCTGGGAGGACGCGCCGAACCGATCGGCATCTTCCCGACTGATGTCCCACTGCTTGGCGATGCGCTCGGCGCCCTCGAACTGCGAGGTGTACTCGTAGTGCTCGAAGTAGTTGCGGTTGATGGGCTTGCCCGGGCCGTTCTTGACGTTGGCGCCCATGCCGATCCGGCTCATCGACTCGACGCCACACGCCAGGGCCACGTCGGCCGTGCCGCCGGCGACGAGCGCTGTGGCCAGGTTGGTGGCCTGCTGGGACGAGCCGCACTGGGCGTCGACGGTCGTGGCCGCCACCGTGAGCGGGAGCCCGGCCGTGAGCCAGGCGGTGCGGGTGACGTTGAACGCCTGTTCACCGGCCTGGGTCACGCACCCGCCGACGATCTGGTCGATGACGGCTGGATCGATGCCCGAGCGGGCCACGACCGCAGCTTGCACCGCGCCCAGGAGGTCGATCGGGTGCACGGTGGACAGGCCCCCGTTGCGCTTGCCGATGGGGGAGCGGACGGCTTCGACGATCACCACGTCGGTCATTTGCGTCCTCCTCAGAAGATGGTGCTGGCCGCTCGCAAGCGTGCCAGCTCGTCGTCGTCCAGGCCCAGCTCGGCCCGGAGGGTGGCGTCGGTGTGCTCGCCCACCCACGGGATCCGCTGGTCGGGCCGCTCGGGCACGTCGCTCAACTTCACCGGGTTGCCGGGCACGAGCACCGGGTCCTCGACGCCGTCGGTGCGCTCGATGGGCACGAGCATGTTCCGAGAGCGGAGGTGCTCGTCGGCCACCACCTCGCCGGGGGAGAGGCAGGGTCCGGCGGCCAGACCGGCATCGCCGAGCAGGGCGCAGACCTCGAACTTGGTGCGGCCCCGAGCCCAACCCTCGATGCCCGGTCGGAGCACGTCGTCGAGGTGCTCGAGCCAGCCCGGGCGGGTGGCAAGGCGGGCGTCGGTGGTCCACTCCGGGTGGCCCACCACCTCGGCCAGGCGGGAGAAGTGCTCCTCGCGGCCGACCTGGAGGGTGAACCAGCCGTCGTCAGCGGCGAAGGTGTCGAGCAGGACGGCCCCGAGGCTGCCGTCGCGGATGCCCATCGACCAGAAGTTGGCGACGATGTCGGTCATGGCCACCACGGCGTCGAGCATGGCCACGTCGACGTGCTGGCCCCGGCCCGTCCGCTCGCGGTGGCGCAGGGCGGCGAGGATGCCGATGGTGGCGAACAGGGCGGCGCTGATGTCGCCCAGGGCGCCCACCGGGTTGGCGCGGGGCGGCTCGCCCGGTCGCTTGCGGAGCTCGTAGATCCCCGACATCCCCTCGACGATGGAGGCGTAGGCCGGCCAGCCCGAGTAGGGCGAGTCGGCGCTGTTGCCGAAGCCGGAGACCGAGACGTAGACGACGGCCGGGTGCACGGCGGCCACGTCGTCGTAGCCCAGGCCGAGCTTGGCCATGGAGCCGGCCTTGGAGTTCTCGGCCACCACGTCGAAGTTGGGCGCCATCCGCAGGACCAGGTCGCGACCCTCGGACGACTTGAGGTCGATGCAGACGCTGCGCTTGTTCAGGTTGTTGCGCAGGAAGGTGGCGCCCACCGCCCGACCGTCGGGGTCGAGCATGGCGGGCGTCGAGCTGCGGCCCGACTCACCGCGGATGGGCTCCACCTTCACGACTTCGGCGCCCAGGCGGCCCAACAGCTGGGTGGCGAACGGGAGGGCCTGCATCTGCTCGAGGGCGAGGATGCGCACGCCGTCGAGCGGCCGCTCCGAGTTCATGAAATATACGATACCGCGACCTCTCGGAGTCGCCGGTGGTCGACCTTGCCGTTCGGCGCTCGGCCCACGGAGTCCACCGGGACGATGCGCTTGGGAACCTTGTACGCGGCCACGTGCTCCCGGGCGTGGGCGATGAGCTCGTCCGGGTCGACGTCGCCCTCGACCACGGCGACCACCGCCTCGCCGAAGCGTTCGTCGGGCACGCCGAGCACCACCGCGTCGCGGACGCAGGGGTGGAGCTTGAGCGCCTCCTCGATCTCCTCCGGGTAGACCTTCTCGCCGCCGGTGTTGATGCAGGTCGAGCCCCGGCCGAGGAACGTGAGGGTGCCGTCGACCTCGACGGTGGCGTGGTCGCCGGGGATGGAGTAGCGGCGGCCGTCGATCATCCGGAACGTGGCCGCCGACTTGGCCTCGTCCTTGTAGTAGCCCATGGGTTGGAAGCCGCCGGCGGCCACCAGGCCGACCTCGCCCGAGCCGGGCACCACGTCGCGGTCGTCGTCGGTGATGACCCGGGTGAACGGGCCCACCGTGAACGTGGCCGTGCGGGCGCCGGCGTCGGCCCGGGCCACCGACTGGCCCATGCCGGCCGCTTCGGAGGAGGCGAACGAGTCGATGAGCATGAGGCGGGGCTGGTGGGCGAGGAGGGCGGCTTTGACCTCGGCGCTCCACATGGCGCCCGAGGACACGAGCACC
This sequence comes from Acidimicrobiales bacterium, assembly GCA_025463335.1. Classification (GTDB taxonomy): domain Bacteria; phylum Actinomycetota; class Acidimicrobiia; order Acidimicrobiales; family CADCSY01; genus RYN-34. The sequence goes on along the minus strand of JAOBWJ010000128.1, from coordinate 1,355 downwards.
TTGAGGCTGGAGATGTCCCACCGGCCGGGGTGGGCGTCGAGGGCGGCAAGCATGGGCTTGCTGAACACGTCGCCGACGATGGCGGACACGTTGACCCGCTCGGCCTGGATCGTGTCGAGCAGCTCTTCGATGTCGAGCCGACGGGCGGTGAGGCTCACGACGCAGCCGGCCTGGCACAGCTGCTGGAGGGCGACGAACAGGCCGGTGCCGTGCATGAGCGGGCAGGCGGGGATGACGACGGGCCCGAGGCGGCGCTGCACCCGGACGGTCACGGCCTCGAGGTCGGGCTCGACCGGGTCCTTCCAGATGGCCTGGCTGTAGCTGTTGTAGAGGTCGTCCTGGCGCCACATGACACCTTTCGGTATGCCGGTGGTGCCGCCGGTGTAGATCAAGACCAGGTCGTCGCCGTCGCGTTCGTGCTCGACCGGCTCGGTCTCGGTCGCCGCTTCGTACGGGGTGGCCCACTCGGGGCACGGGCCGCTGCCGTCGTCGACCCACAGCCACAGCGTGACGGCGAGCTGGTCCTTCACGCCCTCGATGCGCTCGGCGAACGAGCCGTGGAACACCACCGCGGCCACATCGGCGTTGTCCCACAGGTAGGCGAGCTCGCCCTCGACGTAGCGGTAGTTCGTGTTCACCGGGGCGAGACCGGCTTTGCAGCAGGCGAAGAACGACTCGAGGTACTCGTTGCCGTTGTAGAGGTACTGCGCCACCGTGTCGCCCCGCCGGAGCCCGGCGGCGGTCAGCGCGGCGGCGACCCCGCCGGCCCGCCGGTCGAACTCGCTCCACGTGCGCCGGGTTCCGTCGTGCACCAGCGCCGGGGCCTCGGGCACCAGCCCGGCGATGTGCTCGAACACGTCGGCGAAGTTCCAACCCGGCACCACCGGATCGTATATAACCGGCGCGCAATTGGAACGACCGGCCCGTGGGAGCGCCCCTGCAAAGACAAGGACGCAACCACGGGGGCGGGGGTCACATGACTGACGTCGATGCCGCCCGCCGATCCGTTCTGGGGCCCTAGGAAGGCCGAGGATGGTCGGATCTGGGCCCCGGAATGGCTGAAGACCCCGCGACGACCTTCGGCCACCCCGCCCCTGGGAGCGTCCTTTGTCCTTGGGCAACCCCCGAAGTACGCCCGAGATGCTGGGTTGTTCGCCTATCCGCTCGCGCTCTCAGCGCAGCTGGAGGAGCTGGCTGGTGGTGCCGATGGCGCACACGCCGTCCCGGACGTGGAGCTCGGCGACCGAGATGCCGAGGCCCGTGGTGTGCGAGAAGCGGGTGTCGCCCACCACGGCGACCCACTCGCCGACCGGCGGCCGCAGCACCTGCACGTTCACGTCGGCGTTGATGGTCGT
>JAOBWJ010000103.1 GCA_025463335.1 Acidimicrobiales bacterium | reverse complement strand
TCGGCCGGCCGCAGCGCCGGCTTGCGGTTCTTGCGGGCGTGGAGGAGGCCGAACAGCAGGTCCATGGTGAGCTCGGTGTCGAGGTCGGCCCGGAGCTGGCCGGCGTCGATGCCCCGCCGGAGGATGCCGGTGAGCAGCTTCCGTCGGGGGAGCGAGATCTGCTGCAGCACGGCATCGGACAGGTCGGGGTGCGACGCCAGGTCGTTGTGCAGGCGCAGGGCCAACTCGTTGACCTCGTCGGAGCCGCCCCCGCTGTCGACCAGGAAGGCGATGATGTCGCGGCGCACGTCGCCCGACTCCCGGTCGGCCGGCGCCGGCTTGAGCTGCTGGATGGCGGCCACGGCCAGGTCGACCTTGTTGGGCCACCGTCGGTAGATGGCCGGTCGGTGGATGCCGGCCTCCTGGGCCACGCCGGCGATGCTGAAGCCGCCGTAGCCCTCACGGGCGAGCACGCGCAGGGCGGCGTCGAGGATCGACTCGCTCAGGTCCTCGTCCAGCGGTCGCCCGCCGTGCGCCGTCGTGCCTGTCGTGGCCGTGGTCATTCCTTCACCAGCTCCAGCTCCTCGTCCGAGACCACGATGTCACCGGGGACGAGCTCGGTGGCGTTGTGCTCGAGGTGCTCGACCTCGTGGCGGGCACGGGCCGGGAGGAAGAGCAGCGACAGCAGGGCCCCGCCCAGGATGAAGACGGCACCCACGACCAGGCTGATGTGCATGCCGTGGACGTAGGCCGCCCGTCCGGCCTCGGCCACTGCCTCGTTGCCGAGGTCACGTGCGACCTGGAGGGCGCCACCCACGGAGGCCTGGGCCGTCGCCAGGGCCGAGCCGGTCAGGCCATCGACGTGCAGGTGGGCGCGGTAGCCGGTGGCCAGCAGGCTGCCGAGCACGGCCACGCCGAGAGCGCCGCCGACCTGGCGGGTGGTGTCGTTGACGGCCGAGCCCACGCCCGCCTTCTCCTTGGGCAGCGAGCCCATGATCGAGTCGGTGGCCGGCACCATGCCCATGGCGATGCCGAGGGCCATGACCACCAGGCCGACGAGGACGCGGGGGTAGCCCGACGACTGGGTCACGGTGGCGAGGATCAGCAGGCCGATCGCCGAGGTGGTCAGGCCGACGGCCACCATGCGCTTCGATCCGAACCGCTCGGTGAGCCGCGGCGTGAGCGGGGCCATGACCATCATGGCCAGGGCCATGGGCGCCATGCGATAACCGGCGGCCAGGGCGCCGTAGCCGAGCACGAACTGGAGCAGCTGGGTCAGGAGGAACAAGGTTCCCGACATGGCGAAGAACGCCATGGTGATCGAGAGGCTGGCCACCGTGAAGCGGGGATTGGCGAAGAACTGCAGGTCGAGCATGGGGTGGTCGCTGTGCAGCTCCCAGGCGGCGAAGGCGCCGAGGACGAGGAGGGCGCCGATCATCCCGAGGATGACGCCGCCGTCGGCCCAGCCCTTTCCGGGGACCTCGATGATCGCCCACAGCAGGAGCGACAGGCCCACGATCGACGTGACCGAGCCGAGGTAGTCGAGGCGGGGGGCGCTCGGGTCCTTGGAGTTCGGGATGAGGTAGCGGCCGAGCACGAGGGCCACGATGGCCACCGGCACGTTGACGAGGAAGACCGAGCCCCACCAGAAGTGCTCGAGCAGGAAGCCGCCGAGGATGGGCCCCACGGCGATGCCCATGCCGGAGATGCCGGCCCAGGCGCCGATGGCCTTGCTGCGCTCCTTCGGGTCGGTGAAGACGTTGGTGAGGATCGACAGCGTGGCCGGCATGATCAGGGCCCCACCGATGCCCATCACGGCTCGGCAAAGGGTGAGCATCCCCGAGCTGCCGGAGAAGGCGCCGGCGGCCGAGGCGGTGGCGAAGATCACCAGGCCGACGCTGAGGGCGTGCTTGCGGCCGAAGCGGTCGCCGAGGCTGCCGCCGGTCAGCAGGAAGCCGGCGAACACGAGGGTGTAGGCGTCGACGATCCATTGCAGCTGGGCGGTGGAGGCGTCGAGGTCACGGACCAGCGTGGGCAGGGCCACGTTGAGGATCGTGTTGTCGATGCCGATCACCAGCAGCGAGACGCAGAGGACGATGAGCGTCCACCAGCGGCGGGGGTCGGGGGCTTCCATGAGATCTCCGTCAGTGCAGGGGGGTATCGCTACACCACTGTAGCGGTACACCTCCGTACCGCAACCCCGGTCAGCCTCGGAGCTGCTCAGTCAACAGCGGTGGTGCCGCCGTCGGCCACCACTGCCTGGCCGGTGACGAACGAGGCGTCGGCCGACAGGAGGAAGCGCACCACGCCGGCGATCTCCTCGGGCTGGCCGAGCCGACCGAGCACGGACGACTGCTCCATGCCCTCCCTCGCCCCGGGCAGGCCGAAGGTGGGGGAGAGCATCGGCGTCTCGATGTAGCCGGGGCACACGGCGTTGGCCCGGATGCCCTCGGGCCCGAGGGCGGCGGCCAGCGAGCGGGTGAGACCGATGAGGCCGGCCTTCGACGAGCAGTACGACGGGATGGCGGCGTGGCCGACGATGCCCTCGATCGAGGCGATGCCGACGATGGCGGAGCCGGGGTTGGCGCGGAGGTCGTCGAGCAGCAGCTGGGTGATGCGGGCATGGGCGGTGAGGTTCACGTCGAGCACCGCTTGCCACCGCTCCCAGTCGATGGTGCCGACGGGCTGGGGCACGACCATGCCGGCGGCGTGCACCAGGCCACCGATGGACGGCAGCGCCTTCCGCGTGGCAGCGATGGCGACGTCGAGGGCAGCGGCGTCGGTCACGTCGACCTCCAGCCCGATGGCCGGGACGTCGAGCGAGGCGGCGACCTCCTTGGCGCCCTGGCCGTTGCGGTCCCACACGGCGACCGGCCGACCGACCTCGGCCAGTGCCTGGGCACAGGCCTTGCCGATGCCCGAGGCGCCGCCGGTGACGACCACGCCCGTGGTGATCTGCGTCCTCATGCTGCGTTCGCTCATGCGATGGACCCTCCGTCGATGACGTGCTCGGTGCCGGTGATGTAGGACGACTCGTCGGAGGCGAGGAACAGCACGAGGCTGGCGACCTCCTCGACCTCGCCGGGCCGGCCGACGGGGAGGTGGGCGAAGCGGGCGTCACCCTCGGGCGAGTCGGGCAGCATCGCCGTCTTGATGGCGCCGGGGTGCACCGAGTTCACCCGGATGCCGTCGTGGCCGAGCTCGGCGGCGGCTGTCTTGGTCAGGCCGCGGACTCCCCACTTCGACGCCCCATACGCGCCGTGGCCAGGGATGCCCTTCATGCCGGCCAGGGACGAGATGTTGACGATGGCCCCACCGCCGGCGGCCCGCATCGGCGGGATCACCGCTTGGATGCCGAGGAACGTGCCGTAGAGGTTGACCCGGATCGTCCGCTCGAAGTTCTCGAGCGTCTCCTCCTCGATGCGGGTGACGTGGTGGATGCCGGCGTTGTTGACCAGCACGTCGAGCGAGCCGAAGGTGCTGATCGCCTCGTCCACAGCCGAAGCCCAGTCGTCGGCGGAGGTCACGTCGTGATGCCGGTAGCGGCCGACGTCCCCCAACTCGGCCGCCAAGGCGTCACCCTCGGCGTCGAGCACGTCGGTGACGAGCACCTTGGCGCCCTCCCGGACGAACAGCCGGGCCTCGGCTGCTCCCTGCCCGCGAGCGCCGCCCGTGATGAGCGCCACCTTGCCGTCCAGCCGCATCCTGCCCCCTCTTTCGATTTGAAATACTTCTAGGCCAGCGTCGATGGGGCCGTCAAGATCCCCGTGGCCATGTCGACCAGGTTGGCGATGAACTCCTCCTCGTCGAGGAGCACCTCGAACGCACCGTCGTCGATGAGCCGGGCCCGCTCGGCCACCTCGAGGGTGATGAACGACATCCCGGCCACCGCCCGCTCCCGCACCAGTCGCTCGGGGAGCGCCGGGAACATGGCCCGCACCAGGTCGGTCTCGGCGTAGACGGCCGCCATCGAGTGGTGCTCCTCGGACTCCTGGGCCATCACCGCACGCATGGAGCTCCGCTCCATCAGGTGGAACGAGAAACGGATGTAGTCGCGTGACTCCTCGGTCGCCAGGTAGCCGCAGAGCCGGCGGACGATGGCCTCGACGAAGCTGCGCGGGTCATCGCGCTTCGACTCGAGGTCGGCGCGCACCGCGACCATGAACTCCGGAGTGGGAGCGTGGCGCTCGATGATGGCGGCGACCAGCTCTTCCTTGCTGCCGAAGTGGTACTGGATCGCCGAGGCGTTCCGCTGCCCGGCCAGGGTGTGGATCTCCCGAATGGGGACGTCGAGCCCCTGGCGCGCGAAGAGGTGCTCGGCCGCCCGCCGCAGCTTCTCTCTCGTCTCGGTGGCGTCCCGGGCCATAGCGCCCGGAGCCTAGGGCGAGGACTCAGCCGAGTACGCCGGACTCCCTGAGGGCGGCGATCT
>JAOBWJ010000090.1 GCA_025463335.1 Acidimicrobiales bacterium | reverse complement strand
TAGCGCGCTGGCTTCTGCACCTTCCCGAGCAACGGCTCGAGTTGCGGCCACAACGACGACATGATCCTCGTCAGGCTACCGGAGAGTCACCACCAGCCGGTCGGAGCGCCCGGTTGCTCCCGTTTGGCGTAGTCCATGTTCCGCAGCGGTACACCGATTACGCCAATTGGGCGGAGATGTCACACCCCACTGCTGAACTGCGGCGATGGAGGTTGACGCTGCACTTGCACGGCTGGCGGCGGACCAGTTCTCCCTGTTCACCCGAGCCCACGCACGGTAGATCGGGATGACCGATCGCATGCTGACCCGCCGGGCAGCCGCGGGTGTGGTCGAGCGCGTGGAACCAGGGATCTACCGCATGGCCGGCGCCCCGCCGACCTGGCATCAGCGCGTCCTTGCGGCCTGCTGGGCGGAGCGCGGCCTGGCGTCGCACCGGACCGCCGCCGCGCTCTGGCAGTTCGACGGCTGTCACCCGGGTGTGGTCGAGATACTCACGGAGCGCTGGCATCGGCGTCCCAACGCCTCGGTCCGGGTGCACGAAACCCGCCTCCTTCACCCGGATGACATCACCGAGGTCGATGGGATCCCGGTCAGCTCCGCCGCCCGTACGTGGGTCGACCTCGGCGCCGTCCTCCCGACCCACCGTGTCGAGCAGGCGCTCGACATCGGCCCTGGGCGTCATCTCCTGGTCCCAGAGCAGGTGTGGGAGTGCGTCGAGCGGCTCGACTGCCCTGGTCGACCGTGGGTCCGTGTGGCCCGTCGGCTGATCGCGGCGAGGCTAAGCGCAGATGGGGTCGCTCCGAACACCTTCGAGAAGCTGCTCTTCAGCATCCTCCAGCGGGCCGGACTCCCCACCCCAGAGGCGCAGGTGGAGGTCAATGACCGGGACGGGACCCTGATCGGTCGAGTGGACTGGCTAGTCGAGCGACGCCTGGTGCTCGAGTGCGACAGTGAGCGCTGGCATGGGAGCTGGCAACGCCGCAAGGCCGACCTGCGCCGAGACCGCCGCCTGGCCGCCCTCGGCTACTGCGTCCTGCGCTTCTCATGGGAGGACCTCACCCAACATCCCGATGTGGTCATCGCCGACGTCCGCGGGGCCCTCCGAGCCGCCTCGGCGTAGTCCATGTACCGCCGCGGTACACCGATTACGCCAGCGGGCCTGGCTAGGCGAAGCGGCGGGTGTGGACGTTCAGGACGAGGCCGATGGCGGCGAACATCATGATCGTGGAGGAGCCGCCGTAGGACATGAAGGGCAGCGGGATGCCGGTGATCGGCATGATCCCCATCGTCATGCCCATGTTCTCGAAGATCTGGAACAGCAGCATGCCGAGCACCCCCACGCAGAGGAGGGTGCCGAACATGTCCCTTGCCACCGCCGCGGCCCGCCAGATGCGCCAGGCGATGGCGGAGTACAGCAGCAGCAACGTGGCCGATCCGACGAAGCCGAGCTCCTCCCCCACCACCGTGAAGATGAAGTCGCTCTGCTGGTAGGGGACGTACTTCAGCTTGGTCTGGGTGCCCTGGAACAGGCCCGCGCCCGTCACCCCGCCGGCGCCGATGGCCGTCTCGGCCTGGCGGACCTGGAAACTGGCGTTGTTCTGGGCGTTGTTGCTCACGAACGTGGTGAGCCGCTCCCGCTGGTAGGTGTCGAGGTAGGACGAGTACCCGAAGATGTAGATGACGCCGAACGCGCCGAGGAGGGCGAGGACGGCCAGGTGGCGGGGCTGGATGCCGGCCACGAACAGCACGGCGGCCACGGCAGCCACGAACACCAGGGCGCTTCCGAGGTCGGGCTGGAGCAGGATCAGTGCTGACGGCAGTCCGACGGCGGCAAGAGCGAGCACGACCGTCCGGCCTGTCAGGGGCCCCGTTCCCTGGGAGCACAGGGCGGCGAGCACGAGGATGGTGGCCAGCTTGGTCAGCTCGGCCGGCTGGAGCTGGAACGACCCCACCGCGAACCATGACTGGGCGCCGTTCACGGTCGTCCCCAGCGGCGACATCACGGCCAGCAGCAGCAGGATGCAGCCGCCGTAGAACAGCGGGGCGAGGCCGGCGTAGTGGCGGTAGTCGATGAACGCGGTCACGGCCATGACACCGACGCCGAGGGCGACGAAGATGCCCTGGCGCACCAGATAGGTGGTCGAGGCCAGACCGGCCTGCCCGACCGTGGAGCGGGTGGCACTGAAGACCATCAGCACCCCGAGGCACGCCACCGCGATGGTGGCACCCAGCAGCAGCAGGTCGAGGTGACGCCACGCCGAGCCGGGGTTGCGGTTGAAGTTGGCGGCCGCGTTCCTCGGGACCGAGCCCCCCATCAGTCGCCCGCCCCGTTGGCCCGGGTGAACTGAACCGGCGCGGTGTTGCCGACTCCAGCAAGTTGCTCGAAGACCCTCCGGGCGACGGGAGCGGCGGCCGAGGCACCGAAGCCCGACTGCTCCATCACGACCGTGACGACGTGCTGCGGGTCGGCGGTGGGCCCGAAGGCGGCGAACAGGGCCGTGTCCTGCTTGGGCGTGGCCTGAGCCGTGCCGGTCTTCCCGGCAATGCCCCACTGCTTGAGCGGGAAGCCGGCGAAGGCGTTGGTGGCCGTGCCCTTCGGGTCGGTGAGCGCGCCCTCCAACCCCTGCATGATCGGGTTCCAGACGTTGGGCGGGATGTCCACGTGCGCGAACTTCCTCGGCCCGAACGCCGTGACCACCGTCCCGTCCTGCTTCTGGATGCGCAGGGCGATGTTGGGCTGGTACCGGTCGCCGTGGTTGGCGAAGGTGGCGTAGGCGTTGGCCAGCTGGATCGGCGTGACGAGCATCGCATCCTGCCCGATGGCCAGGTTCACGTTGTTGCCCGTGTACCAACCGGCGTCGGCCAGGCGCGGGTCCTTCTGGTGGAGGGCGTTCTTCAGCTCCTTGGTGAGGACCCGACCGGTCGCCTCGGGCAACGGGACCCCAGTCTGGGTGCCGAAGCCGAACTGCCCCGCCACGTCCTGGATGGCGTTCTCGCCGTACTTCGGGTCGTGGCGATTCGTCCAGAAGTTGGCCCCGAGCGTGTAGAAGAACACGTCGCTCGACACGGACAACGCTCGGCTGACCCCCACCCGCCCGTAGGCGGTCGAGCCGGCGTTGTGGCGCACGCAGCTCCGGCCCGTGCAGTCACCGGGCGTGATGTAGGTCCCATTGTCCACCAGCGAGAAGTTCTGGTTGATCAGCCCTGTCCGGAGGGCGGCATCGGCAGTGATCAGCTTCCACGTGGAGCCGGGGGCGTAGAGGCCCTGAAGTGCCCGGTTCACGAAGGCGGGGGTTTCCTTGGAGTCGGGCGGCGGGAAGAGGACCCTGGCCTCGGCCTCGGAGACGCCGTCGGCGAGAGCCGGCAGGTCGAATGTCGGGTATGACGCCAGCGCCTCCACCGACCCCTTGGTGTCGAGGACCACCACCGAGCCGGCGTCGGCGACGAGTCTGGCGTTCGCCTTCTTCTTCGGGTCCACGAACGGTTGCCCTTGGGCCGACTTCAGCCCCTGGGCCAGCGCCTCTTCGGCCGTGCGCTGGATGTCAGCATCGATGGTGAGGACCACGTCGTGGCCCTGCGCTGGCGGTCGCCGGCTCACGACCCGCACCGGCCTGCCCTCGGCGTCCACCTCGATCTTCAGCTCGCCGTCCCGACCACGGAGGTCCTTCTCGTAGACCCGCTCGACCCCCGTACGGCCGATCATGTCGCCAAGCTCGTACTGACGCGGAAACTCCTTGCGATCGTTGTCGTTGACCTCGGCGACGTAGCCGAGGATGTGGGCGGCCAGGCTCTGCATCGGGTACGTCCGCACAGCGACCCGCCTGGCCACCACGGCCGGGAACTGATCCGCCCGCTCGAGAAGGAGGGTCATCTTGTCCTCGCCGACGTCCTCGGCTATGGGCACAGGCGTGTAGGGGCTGACCTGCTTGGAGTCGAGCTTCTTGTCGAGCTCCTCGGCCGGGATGCCGAGCACAGTCGACAACCTTGCCATCAGCTCGGGCCGCTCCTTCTCCGTGAGCTTGGTGCGATCGATGGCCACGACGTTGGAGGCACGGTTGTCGACCAGCACCTTGCCGTTGCGATCGAGAATGCGACCGCGTGGAGCCGGCTCCGGAACGATGCGGATGGAGTTGGCCTGGGCCTTCAGCTGGTAGTCGGGCGCCGAGAGGACTTGGAGGTACCACAAGCGGGCGAACAGGGCGGCGAACAGCGACAGGGCGATGATGGCGATCACGCCGAGGCGCAGCCGCGGCGAGTCCGCCGTCACCGGGCCACCAGCCCGATGCGCGTGTGTTCGGTGACCAGGGCCCAGCGGAACACCCGGACGAACAGCGGGTTGAGGACGGCGGCCCAGAGCGCCGTGACTCCGACGATCGGCACCAGCCGGAGCGAGATCAGCTGGTCCTGGCCGACCACGGCACCCAGGGCGGCGAACAGCAGGGTGCCGGCTGCGGTGGCGATCGCCGCAGTCAGGACGGGGATCCACCACGTGGCGTGGAGGATGCGAGTCTGGAACGACCCCACGCCCCAGCCGACCAGGCTGTAGGTGAGGGCCGAGAGCCCGAAGGGCGTCTGCAGGAACGAGTCGGCGAGCAGCCCGGCCAGGAACCCCATCGTCGCCCCCCGCTCGGGACCGGCGACGACCCCGGAGGCGATGGCCACCATGAGCAAGACGTCGGCGCCCACGTCGAACACACGCAGGTTCGGGAACACCGCCGTGTGCAGGATCACGACCAGGAGCAGCAAGGGCGGCAGGCGTACGACCGGCGTCACTGCTTGACCTGGAGGACCTTGACGTAGCGCAGGTTGTGCACGTCGGCCAGGGGACGGATGGTCACCTGCTGCTGGAGCTCGCCGGGGACGACGCGGGCCTTCGCCACCCGACCCACGGGGATGCTGGCCGGGTACAGGTTGCTGCCGCCCTCCAACCCGCTGGTTACTGCGAGGTCGCCCGGGCGCACGTCGGCGTTGATCTCGATGAACCCCACCGAAAGCAGCCGGTCGGGGCCCTCCCCGGCGGCGATGCCGGGCTCGCTGGACCGGGCGATGCGCACGCCGACCGAGGAGCCGGGGTCGGTGATGAGCCGCACCATCGAGCGCCGGCCCGACGCCTGCACGACCCGCCCGACCAGCCCCGATCCGGTCACGACGGGCATGTCGACGTCGACGCCGTCCCTGGTGCCGCGGTTGAGCTCGATCGTCTGCTCGAAGTTCGAGACCGGCGAGCCCACCACCCGGGCCGCCACCTGGGGGATGTTGCCCACCCAGTCGAGGCGGT
>JAOBWJ010000087.1 GCA_025463335.1 Acidimicrobiales bacterium | reverse complement strand
ACGTCTACATCACCGACCACAACCACACCTACGGCGACATCGAGACGCCGATCGGCCGGCAGTTCCTCGAGGAGGCGCCGGTGCACATCGGTCCGGGATGCTGGCTCGCCACCAACGTGGTCGTCCTGCCCGGCACCACCCTGGGTCGGCACGTGACGGTGGCGGCCGGTGCCGTGGTCGGCGGCGACATCCCCGACTACTCGGTCGTGGCCGGCATCCCCGGCAAGGTCATCCGGAGCTGGACGGAGGAGGGCGGTTGGGACCCGCCTCTCCGCAACCCCTTCGAGCCCATCGAGGGCTGGCCGAGGGGCTATCCGGAGTGACGCCAGCCGAACCGGCGACGGTTCGTGGACAGATCTGTCCACCATCCATCGCCAGTTCGCTCCGAATGGCTCATGACCACCGATTCCAGTGGACGCGGGCCATCGAGTCGGTGCGGTCGGCCGGCTTGAAGTCGGTGCCGATCGTGTAGGCGACCGGGAACAGACCGGCCTGGGTCTCGGTCTCGGGGATGCCGAGCAGCTCGCCCATCTCGCGCTCGCGGTGGAGGTGGAGCGTCGTCCAGGCGCTGCCCAGGCCGTGGAGGCGCAGGGCGAGCATGAAGCTCCAGACGCCGGGGGCGATCGACCCCCATCGGCTGGCCTGGTCGAAGAGCGAACCGGTCTCGCAGCGGCCGTGGAAGGTCGGCACCAGCAGCACCGGCACCTCGTGCAGGTGCTCCATGAGGTGCATGACCGAGGCCGTCATGCGCTCCTGCTTGGGGGTCTGCGGTGGGCGCGCCCCCGCCGGCTTGGTGCGGGGCCGGTTCATGTAGTCCTTGAGCGCCGCCATGTAGATCGCCGCCATCTGGGCCCGGGTGTCGGGGTCGTCGACGAGGACCCAGCCCCACGTCTGCTGGTCGGAGCCGTTGGGCGCCTGGAACGCCAGCTGCAGGCACTCCTCGACGATGTCCCGCTCCACCGGCCGCTCCAGGTCGAGGCGCTTGCGGACCGTCCGAGTGGTGGTGAGCAGCTCCCTGGGGGACAGGTCCAGCTCCATGGGCGGATCTTTCTGTCAAGATGCAACTATGTCAAGGCAGGACGACCTGGCCGGAGTGGAAGCCGCCTTGTCCCGCATCGGCCGGGTCGCCAACAGCCGACGCGCCGCCCGCTACCGGGCCGAGCTGTCCGGCGTCGACCTCCTGCCGACGGGAGTGGCGACACTCGCCACGATCTTCCGCGTCGGCCCGGCCCGGCTCACCGACGTGTCGGCCCACCTCGAGTTGGAGCCGTCGCGGGTGAGCAAGGAGGTGAACCGGTTGGTCGACGCCGGGTTGGTGACCCAGGAGTCCGATGCCAGCGACCGCCGGGCCGTCCTGCTCACGGTCACCGACAAGGGCGCCGACGCCTGGCGCCGTTACCGCAAGGCCACCGACAAGCAGCTGGCGAAGACGCTGGTCGAGTGGTCGGACGACGACCTCCACCAGCTGTCCACCTTCCTCACCCGGCTCTCGGCCGCGGTGTCCGGCGAAGCCACCTAGCCTCCGAGCCGGCGGAGAGGGGGAAGCTCCGTGACCGACACGAGCAACACGAGCGCCGCGAGCGAGCCGTTCGATCCGTACACCTCGGGTTCCGAGGAGCGCTACCGCGCCATGGCGGCCATCCGGGCCGAGGGCGGCATCGTCGAGACCGCCGCCGGCCACTACATCGCCACCGCCGCCGGGGTGCTCACCGGACTCAAGCACGTCGAGCACTTCGTGGGCTCGTTCCAGGACGTGAGCGGGCTGCCCGAGGACCAGGTGCCGCTGCCGGCCGTGCCCGAGCCCCGCCACGGCAAGATCCGCCGGGTCGTCAACACGGTGGTGGCGCCCCACCGAACCCAGCCCATCGAGCCGTTCGTGCGCGAGCTGGCTGCCCGGCTGCTGGCCGACACGCTGGCATCGGACCCGATCGACCTCGTCAGCGGCTACGTCGACCCCATCCCGTCGGCGGTCATCGCCCACGTGCTCGGCGTGCCGGTGGAAGACCGCGAGCTGTTCCAGCGCTGGTCCGACGAGCTGTTGGCGAACCAGCAGGCGGCCACGGTGCCCGGGACGCTCTCCGACTACCACCCCGAGTTCGCTGCCTACCTCCAGGGCCACATCGACCGGCGCAGGGCGATGACGGACCCGCCGGACGACGTGATCACCCGCTTCCTCGTCACCGACGTCGACGGCGAGCTGCTGGGCGACGACGCCATCCGCACCCAGGTGCTGCTGCTGATCGTGGCCGGCAACGAGACGACCCGGAACCTGATCGGCAACATGCTCCACACCCTGGCCGGCGACCCGGAGCTCTACGCCCGGGTCAGGGCCGACCGCTCGCTCGTGCCCATCGTGGTGGAGGAGTCGCTCCGCCACGACTCCCCGGTGCAGGTCCTGGCACGCGCGGTGCTGAGCGAGACGGCCATCGAGGGTTGCCCGCTCGGCCCCGGCGACCGGGTCGTGTTCGGCCTGGCGTCGGCCAACCGGGACGAGTGCATCCACGCCGACCCCGACGCCTTCCGCCTCGATCGGCCCAAGCCCCGCGACCACCTGGCCTTCGGCGCCGGTCCCCACGTCTGCCCCGGGGCGTCGCTGGCCCGCATGGAGGGCATCGTCGCCCTCGACGTCTTCTGCGACGCAGTGGCCGCCTTCGGTCCGGTCGAGGGCTTCGTGCCCGAGCCCAACCCGGTGTTCTGGGCCCTCGGACACCGCTCGCTCCCGGTGACCGTGAGGTCAGTCCAGCCCGGGTGAGGGAACGTCCGGCTCCTATGGTGCGTCCCCATGAGCATGCGCCTCGCCCCCCTTCTCGTCCTCCCGCTCCTCGTCGTCGGCGTCGCCTGCGGCAGCGACAACAACACCCCGCTCGCTTCAGGCGAGCCCAGCACGACCACGACGTCGTCCACGCTCAGCCCCTCGAGCACCGCAGTGCCGACCGAGGCGTGCTCGACCTCGACCATCCGTGTGCAGCTCCAGGCCCAGGACGGGCTGTCCGAGGCGACGGCGGCCAAGCGCCAGGCCATCTTCGACGCCGCCGTGGCCTGCGACTACGACGCCCTGGCCAAGCTGGCGGGCCGGCAGTTCAACTTCACGTTCGGTGACACCGCCGGTGGTGCCGCCGCCTACTGGCAGGCCCGCGAGGCGGCCGACGAGCCGGTCATGAAGCTCCTGGTACAGATCCTGAACCTGCCCCACGTCGCCCGGGACCTGCCCGACGGTGGGGCCAAGTACGTGTCGTGGCCCTCGGCCGACCAGGACGTGCGCACCGATGCCGACTGGAACGCCCTGAAGGGCGTGTACACCGACGAGCAGGTCGCCGGCTTCAAGTCGAGCGACCTCTACACCGGCTACCGGGTGGGCATCAG
>JAOBWJ010000064.1 GCA_025463335.1 Acidimicrobiales bacterium | reverse complement strand
CGCCCACCACCGCCACGCGGTCGCCGGGTCGGACCCCGGCCCGGCGCAGGGCGTGGACCGAGCAGGCGATGGGCTCGACCAGCGCGGCGTCGGCGACCGACACGCCGGCCGGCAGGGGCACGATGTTGCGCTCGTCGACGACGAGGAGGTCGGCCATCCCGCCGTCGTGGGCCACGCCGTAGACGTTGCCCATGCCGGTACGGCACTGGGCCATCTCACCGGCGAGGCAGCGGTCGCAGTGCCCGCACGGCCGGGACGGCCACACGGCCACGGGCGTGCCGTCGGTGAGGTGGCCACCGATCTCATGGCCCAGCGTTACCGGGAGCGCCCCCCACGACAGCATGTGGAGGTCGGAGCCGCAGATGCCCGACGACCGCACGACCACTCGAACGCCGGAGTCCGCCGGTTCGGGGACATCGAGGACCTCGATGCCGGAGTCGGTGTTGCGGACGGCGCGCATGGCGCCATCTTGGTGCCTACTCCACCGGCGGTGTCGCCTCGTCGGACGTGCGGTGCTCGACGAAGCTGTCCGGCGCAGCGTCGAGGTCGGCGGCTCGCTCCTCGGAGTCCTCGAGGAGGAGCTCCTGCTGCTCGGTGGGGTCCACGTCGGCGGTCATGACCGGACTGTTCCCCGTGGTTGCTCAGAACACCGCTCGGAGCACGGCGACCAGCGCCACCACCAGGGTGAACAGCACCGGGATGGCCATCAGGAGGAGCTGGCGCCGGTTGGCGCGGATCTCCTCCGCAGAGAACTCCTCAGGCTCGTTCATCGCCACCGGAAGCATCGCGCGGCAAGTGGCGGGAGGACGATCGCCCAGGCCACCAGCACGATCCACGGCTGGACACCGAGGTGGGTGCCGGTGCGCAGGGCGTGCTGGAGGACCTCGGCCAACGCCGCCGAGGGCAGGAGCCGAGCCGCGGCCCGCACGCCGCTCGGGAGCGAGTCGAGGGGGAAGACCATGCCGCCCACCAGCAGCAGCACGACGTAGAGCCCGTTGGCCGCAGCCAACGTCGTCAGTCCGGGCAGGGTGCCGCCCAGGAGCAGGCCGGCACCGGCGAAGGCCACGGTGGCCACGGCCACGCCGAGCAGGGCGGTCCCGACGAGCGCCCCGTCGGGGCGCCAACCCAAGGCGAACGCCAGCCCGGTGAGGACGACCACCTGCACCAGTTCGACCGCGAGGACGGCGATGGTCTTGGCCGTGATGATGGCGGGCCGGCCCAGCGGCGTGACGCCGAGGCGCTTGAGCACCCCGTACTCCCGCTCGAAGCCGGTGGCGATGGCGGGCCCGACCAGGGCGGCCGACAGGACGGCGAGGGCCAGGATGCCCGGGAACAGGAAGTCGACCGGGTGGTCGACGCCCGTCGGGAGGGGCAGCACATCGGCCAGCGAGAGGAAGAGCAGCAACAGCACGGGGATGCCGAGGGTGAGCAGCACCGACTCACCCCGGCGCAGGGTCAGGAGGACCTCGGTGCGAGTCTGGGCCGCCAGCGAGCGGCGCTTCACGAGAGCACCGCCAGCAACTCCTCGGGACTGCCCACCAGGTGGTCGGCCCCGGCCGCCTCCAGCTCCTCGACGGTGCCGATGCCCCACAGGACGCCGACGGTGGTCAGCCCGTGGGCGCGGCCGGCATCGATGTCGTGGTGGCGGTCACCGACCATGGCGGCGCCGGCCACCGCCGGCCCGAGGCGATCGAGCGCCCGTCCGAGGGTGACCTTCTTGGGCTCGTCGCCGGCGTCGAGGGCCGGTCCCTCCACGAACACCAGGGCGTCCAGGAGGCCCAGGTGCTCGATGATCGGCCGGGCCAGGGACGCCGGCTTCGACGTCACCACGCACGCCGGCCGGTGCTCGCCGATGCGGTGGATGGCGTCGGCCATACCGGGCATGAGCGTGGTCCGTTCGAGCATGTGCTGGCGGTAGTCGGCTCGGTAGGCGCGCAGCACGGCGTCGGCCCCGGCCGGGTCGCGACCGTGGCGCTCGAGCAGCCGGGCCAGGGCGGTGGGCAGCGGCGGACCGATCAGCCAGCGGAGCTCGTCGCCGGGCAGGTCGCCCAGCCCGACCGGGGCCAGTGCGACGCGCAGTGACGGGATGATGGCGGCGCGGGAGTCGATGATGCAGCCGTCGAGATCGAAGGCCACAGCGCCGCTCATGCCTCGCTCCGGTCGGTGAGCCGGAGGAACACATCCTCCAGCGTCTGGCGCCCGGCCCGCAGGTCCGCCAGGGGCAGCTCACGCTCGGCCAGCCAGGCGGTGAGCGCCGCCACCGCGGCGGGCGAGGGTGGGCAGGCCACGACGTACTCGCCGGGCGTGGTCTCGAGGACCAGTGCGCCGAGTCGCTCACCGAGTGAGCCCATCTCGAGCCCGGCCGGCGCTCCGAAGCGGATCTCCTCGCCGCCGCCTCGGAGGAGCTCGGCCAGCGGGCCGGATCCGACGACGCGGCCCCGGTCGACGATCACCACGCGGTCGGCCAGGTGCTCGGCCTCGGCCAGCTCGTGGGTGGTGAGCACGACGGCCACACCGTCGTCCCGCAGCTCGCGGATGACCTGGCGCACGATCTGGCGGCCTCCCACGTCGACGCCGGACGTGGGCTCGTCGAGGAAGGCCACCTCGGGTCGCCCGACCAGCGCCAGGGCGAGCGACAGCCGCTGGCGCTCGCCACCCGAGAGGGACCGGGTGGTGGCCGAGGCCCGATCGGTCAGTCCCACCCGGGCCAGCAGGCCGGTCGGATCCAGGGGTTCGTCGTAGTAGGCGGCGAACAGGCGCATGGCCTCGAGCACTCGGATGCCGGGGTAGACGCCGCCGTCCTGAGGCATCACGCCGATGCGTGGCACCAGGGCGGCGTGGTCGGCCACCGGGTCGAGCCCGAGGACCCGCACGGTGCCGGCGTCGGGTCGGCGGTAGCCCTCGGCCGTCTCCACCGTCGAGGTCTTGCCGGCGCCGTTGGGCCCGAGGAGCGCCGTGACCTCCCCGGCGGCGGCCTCGAACGAGACGCCGTCGACCGCGGTCAGGTCGCCGTAGCGCACGACGAGACCCTCTATGGCGACGGCAGGCACGACAGAGGACGGTAGCTTCACCGACCATGCTCGATGTCCGCACCCTCCGCACCGAGCTCGATGCCGTGAAGGCCGGGCTGGCCCGCCGGAGAATCGACGTGTCCGACCTCGACCGGGCCGCCGAGCTCGACGCCCGCCAGCGGGCCGCCCTGTCGGAGGCCGAGCGGTTGCGGGCGGAGGTGAAGCGGTTGTCGGGCGAGGTTGGGCGGGCTCGCAAGCAAGGCGACGCGGCCACCGCCGAGCGGTTGGCCGCCGACAGCCGGGCCCTGGGCGAGCAGCAGGCGACCCGCGATGCCGAGGCGTCGGCGCTCGCGGCCGAGCTCCGCGACGTCATGCTCCAGATCCCCAACCTGCCGGCCGACGACGCACCCGACGGCGCCGGACCCGAGGAAAACGTGGTGCTGCGCACGGTGGGCGGCGACCGCACCTGGGCCGACCACCAGCGGGTGCCGCACTGGGAGATCGGCGAGCAGCTCGGGATCCTCGACCCGGAGCGGGCCACCCGCATGTCGGGGTCGATGTTCAACATGTACCGGGGGGCCGGCGCCCGCCTGCTGCGAGCCCTCGTGCAGCTCTCGCTCGACCGGGCCGCCGACGCCTGGGAAGAGGTGCGCCCGCCGAGCGTGGTCCGCACCGACACCATGATCTCGACCGGCCACCTGCCGAAGTTCGCGGATGACGCCTACCAGGTCGAGCGCGACGAGCTCTGGCTCATCCCGACCGCCGAGGTGCCGCTCACGTCGATGCACGCCGGCGAGGTGCTCGACGAGGCCGAGCTGCCCCGCCGCTACGCGGCCTACACGCCGTGCTTCCGTCGCGAGGCGGGCTCGGCCGGGCGCGACACCCGGGGCCTGCTCCGCTCGCACGAGTTCGACAAGGTCGAGCTCATGGCCTTCGCCACGCCGGCCGCCGCCCCGGCCGTCCACGCCGACATCGTGGCCCGGGCCGAGGGCATCCTCGCCGACCTCGGGTTGGCCTACCGGGTGCTCGATCTGTGCACCGGCGACCTCGGGTTCGGCAACCGGCGCACGTTCGACCTCGAGGCCTACGCCCCCGGGTGTGACCAGTGGCTCGAGGTGTCGTCGGTGTCCTGGTACGGCGACTTCCAGGCCCGGCGCAGCAACACCCGGTACCGGCCGGCCGAGGGCAAGGGCACCGAGTTCCTCCACACGCTCAACGGCTCGGTGCTGGGCTGGCCCCGGGTGTGGGCGGCGCTGGTGGAGACCCACCGCCGCCCCGATGGTCGCATCGACGTGCCCGAGGTGCTGCGCCCCTATCTCGGCGGTGCGGAGACACTGCCCTGACCGTCCGCTGCGCGGCCTGCGGCGAGCTCGCCTTCGACGACGAGGGACGCTTCTGCGTGGTCTGCGGGGAACCGCTGACCAAGCCGGCTGCGCCGCCCGAGCCGGAGCCGGAGCCAGAACGGGAGCCCGAGCCTTCCGCCGGGGTCCCCGAGCCCGAGCCGGAACCCGAGCCGTCCCCGGAGGTCCCCGAGCCCGAGCCGGTGCCGGAGCCGTCCCCGGAGGTCCTCGAGCCGGAGCCGGAGCCGGAGCCAGAGCCGGCGCCCCGACGCCCGGCGGAGGGCATCTTCATCGATGCTCCGACGATCGGCGCCCCGCCGCCCACATCGCGACCCCCGGCGGAGCCCCGGGTGCTGCCGCCCCACCCGCCGGCCGACCTGCCGCCGATCGTCCCCCTGTGGATGGTGATCGCCGGCGCCCTTGGCCTGGTGGCGCTGCTCGTCGTGCTGTTCCTGGCCCGCTGAGCGCTCCGTATCCTCCTCAGGGATGGCATGGGAGCTCACCACGGTCGCCGACGACGAGGTCGTGGCCTTCGACGGCACCGAGGTGTCCCACTGGGTCGGGCTCGAGCCCGACACCGACCACGACCTCGACGGGCTCCACGCTCGCACCCTGCCCCGCCCGCCCGGGGAGCGGCTGGCCACCATCGCCACCGTGAACGACGTCCACTTCGGCGAAGTCGAGTGCGGCGTGCTCGACGGCTGGGGCGACCCGATCTTGCGGTCCGATCCAGGTGAGGCCCCGTACCCCGAGGTCATGAACCGGGCGGCGGTGGCCGAGATGGCGGCCGCCGAGCCCGACGTGGTGTTGGTCAAAGGTGACCTCACCTCCGACGGCACCGACGAGCAGTACCAGGCCTTCCTCGCCTGCTACCAGCCGGCGTTCGGCGAGCGGCTCGTGCACGTGCGGGGCAACCACGAGTCGTACCCGCAGGCGCCGTTCGCGGCGGTGCCGTTCCAGACCCGCACCGTGCCCGGCGCCATCGTGGCCCTGCTCGACACATCGCTCGCGGGCCGGGAGAGCGGCGGGCTGACCGTCGACCAGTTCGAGCAGCTCGACGAGCTGGCCGCCTCAGCCGACCGGCCGGTGCTGGCGTTCGGGCACCACCACGTCTGGGACCCCGCCACCACCCGCGAGGCGGGCTACTTCGGGATCAACCCGGAGGACTCCGAACGACTCATCGCGTTGATCGCTCGCCGCCCGGCGATCGTGGGGTGGTTCGCCGGGCACACCCACCGAAACCGTGTCCGCCGTTTTCCTGCCACGGGCGACGTGCCGTTCGCCGAGGTGTCGTGCGTGAAGGACTTCCCGGGGGCCTGGGCCGAGTACCGGGTGTTCGAGGGTGGCGTGCTCCAGGTCTTCAGGCGGATCTCGGCGCCCGAGGCCCTGGCTTGGTCGGAGCGAACCAAGGTCATGTACGCCGGCGCCTACCACGACTACGCCTTCGGGCAGCTGGAGGACCGGTGCTTCGCGTTGCCTTCGCGCTGACCGCCGTGCTGCTGCTGGCGGCGTGCAGGGGCGGCGCCAGCGCCGACGTGGCGCGCGACGACCGCGGCCGGGCCAGCCAGGCCGGCACCGTCCGAGCCGACAAGCTGCGCGTCGGCGACTGCTTCGAGGATCAGGACGACCAGTCGCCCGACGGCTTCCCGGTCGTGCCTTGCGCCCGGGCCCACGCCAACGAGGCGTACGCCCGGTTCAAGGTGCCCGGCGGCGACTACCCGGGTCAGGACGCCCTCACCGAGATCGCCACCGGCCGGTGCACGGCCGAGCCCTTCACCGACTACGTCGGCCGGCCCTACGACGGCTCGGCCCTCGACGTGTTCTACGCGCTGCCCTCGAAGGAGACGTGGGATCGCTTCGGCGACCGCATCGTCGTCTGCGCGCTTTTCGCCAAGGATCTCTCGCCGCTCACCGGCTCCATGGAGGGCTCCGCCCGCTAATCGTCCGACGACACCCCTAGGGAGCGGGCGCTATCAGGGGGTTCAAAGACAAAGGACGCGCCCAGGGGCGGGGTGGCCGAAGGTCGTCGCGGGGTCTTCAGCCATTCCGGGGCCCAGATCCGACCATCTTCGGCCTTCCTAGGGCCCCAGAACGGATCGGCGGGCGGCACCGACGTGAGTCATGTGACCCTCGCCCCCGTGGTTGCGTCCTTGTCTTTGAGGCCCACCGAAGGGGCGATGCCAGTTGGTCACGAGATGGCCGTTCCACTAGGTGGGCGTGGCTACCTCGATGCGGCCATCCGCCCACTGGCGGGCGGCGTCGAGGGCAGCCTCGGCCAGGACCAGCAGGTCGGCGGCCTCGAGGGCGTGGGCCGGGTACGACGCCACGCCGCCCCACA
>JAOBWJ010000056.1 GCA_025463335.1 Acidimicrobiales bacterium | reverse complement strand
GCGTCGTCGAGGGCGGCGAGGGCGGCGTCGATGCCGTACTCGACGAAGTTCTTGCCCCACTTGCCCCACTGGTGCATGCCGACCCCGAGGACGGCGACGTCGTTGTTGCTCACTTCGATGCCTCCAGCGGTCGCCACTTGTAGATGAGGTGGGTCTCGCCCTCGAGCTCGTACAGGGGCTCGATCACCAGCTCGACCTCGGTCCCGACCTTGATGTCGTCGACCGTGTACCCGTCGGCGAGCTGGCCGAGCACCACGAGCTGCTCGTCGGCCAGCTCCACGGCGGCCAGGGCGAACGGCACGTAGGGGTCGCTGGAGGAGATGTACGGCGGCGGCGGCTGGTACTGGGCGTCGGTGTAGCTCCAGACCTTGCCCGTGCGCGACAGCGGGGTCTCGACGAACTCGCGGCCCCGGCAGGCGGGGTTCCGGCAGAAGCCCTCGGCCCGGGGGAAGAACACGGTGCTGCACGTGGTGCACCGCGTCCCCAGCAGGCGGGGCTCGTCATCGGTCGTGAACCACCCCTCGATGGCGGGGACGGGCATGCGGGTCCTCCTGTGACGCTCCGTCAGATTGTCGCAGTTCTACCGCCCCGCCATCGAACTCGGACGATCAGGCCTTCGGCTCGACCAGGACGAGCCAGTTGCCGGAGTTGTCGCGGATGACCGCCTCGACGCCGTAGGGCCGGTCGGACGGCTCCTGGAGGAACTCGACGCCCTTGGCCGACAGCTCCTCGAACGTCTTGCGGCAGTCGTCGACGGTGATGCCGACACCGTTGAGCCCGCCGCTGTCCATGGCCCGGTGCAGCGACGCCGCGAACTCGGGTTCGAGCGGCGGGCCGGGGACCATGAAGGTGAGCTCCAAGTCCGGCTGGCCCGGCACCCCGACGGTCAGCCACCGGAAGTCCGGGCCCATGGTGACGTCGGTGCGCGTCTCCATGCCGAGGATGTCGACGTAGAAGTCGTGGGAAGCCTGTTGGTCCTTGCAGAAGACGGTGACGAGGGAGACGTTCTTGATCATGCGACGACCCTACGGAGCGGTCGTGTCCGTGGCTTCTCCTGGGTTGCGCACCTTGCCGAGCTCCCACGGTCCCCGCATGAACAGGTAGCAGCCGGGGATGTGCGGCGTCCCGTCCCGTTCGAACCGCTGTCGGTACTCGACCGGGGACTCGCCCGTGAGCGCCCGAAACGTCGAGGAGAACGAGCCGAGGCTCGAGTAGCCGACGAGCATGCAGATCTCGGTCACGGTGAGGTTGGCCGAGCGCAGTAGGTCCTGGGCCCGCTCGATGCGCCGGCGGGTGAGGTAGCGCATCGGCGTCTCGCCGTAGACGGCCGCGAAGGTGCGGGCGAAGTGGTGGCGGGAGACGTTGGCCACGGCGGCGAGCGCCGCCAGGTCGAGCGACTCGGCGTAGCGCCGGTCGATCTCGTCCCGGGCTCGCCGCAAGTGCGGGAGCAGCGTTCTGGGCACTTGCGGTCGATTGGTGACCACAAGTGCCCAGAACCCGGACTACTTGCCGAACGGGTCGAGGCTGTTGGCCACGACCCACATGCTGAAGTACTGGGCTGAGGCGCCGTAGGCCTGGGCGATGGCCACGTTGGCCCCCTCGACCTGGTGCTCGCCGGCCATGCCCCGCACCTGGAGGGCGGCCTCGGAGAACCGCAGGAGCCCGGAGGCGCCAATGGGGTTCGACGAGAGCACGCCGCCCGACATGTTGACCGGGAACCTGCCGCCGATCTCGGTGTCGCCCCGCTCGACCATCTTCCAGCCCTCGCCGAACTCGGCGATGTGGTGGCCCTCGAGCCACATGGGCTCGTACCAGCTGAACGGCACGTACAGCTCGGCGCAGTCGATCTGCTCGAGCGGGTTCGTGATGCCGGCCTGCTGGTACACGTCGGCGGCGCAGTCGGCCGCGCCCTGGGGGGCGACCGGGTCACGACCGGGGAACTGCGACGGCTCGGACCGCACGGCGGAGCCGAGGATCCAGGCCGGCTGGCGCCCGGCCTTGGCCGCCGCCTCGCCACCCTCCTTGTCGGTGAAGACCACGGCGCAGGCACCGTCGGACGAGGGGCAGGACTCGAGGAAGCGCACGGGGTCCCACATCATCGGGGACGCCATGACCTTCTCGAGGCTGATGTCCTCGATCTTCAGGTGGGCGTACGGGTTCTTCAGGGCGTTCTTGCGGTCCTTGACCGCCACCATCGGGCCGATCTCGGCCGGCGCCCCGGTGCGGTACATGTAGCTCCGCATGAACGGGGCGAAGGCACCGCCGGCGCCGATGGAGAAGCCCCGGCCCGAGCCGAGGGCGAACTGGGCGTTGCCCTCCGACTGCTTCTGGTAGGCCACGGCCAGGACCCGCTTGTGGCGGCCGCTCTCGACGTGGTGGGCGGCGACGATGCCGGTGGTGCCGCCGACCGAGCCGGCCGTGTGCACCCGGAACACGGGCTTGCCGGCCGCGCCCAGGGCGTCGCTCAGGTACAGCTCCGGCTTCATGACGCCCTCGAACAGGTCGGGCGCCTTGCCGATGACGACGGCGTCGATGTCCTTCCAGGTCATCTCGGCGTCGTCGAGGGCCCGCTGAGCCGCTTCCCGGACCAGGCCGCCGAGGGACACGTCCCACCGGCGGGTCTTGTGGTGGGTCTGGCCGACCCCGACGATCGCACACGGTTGATGTGCCATCACTTGCCCCCTTCGAGAATGCAGACCAGGTTCTGCTGCAGGCACGGGCCGGACGTCGAGTGGCCGAGCGTGCGGTGCTTGCCGTTGTCGCGGATCTGACCGGCTGCCTCGGCGATGCGCACGAGGCCGGTGGCCATGATCGGGTTGGCGGCCTGCGGGCCGCCGGACGGGTTGATGACCGTGTCGGGACCGAGGCCGAGGGCCTCGACCAACAGCGGCTCCTCGTGGGTGAACGCCGACTGGATCTCGGCCACCTCGATCGGGCCCTCCTCGATGCCGGCCGCCTTGGCCGCCAGCGTCGTGGAGTTGGAGGAGCGCAGGTCGCGCATGCCCGGGTTGTGCAGCTCGCTGTAGTGGGCGAAGCCGGTGATCCAGATGGGGTTCTCGCACAGCTCGCGGGCCTTGTCGGCCCGGGCGATCACCATGGCGCACGCGCCGTCGGTGATCGGCGGGAGGTCGTGCCTGCGCAGTGGCGCTCGCACGTAGTCCGTGGCCAGGAGGGCGTCGACGTCGAAGTCGCCGGTCACCTGGTTGTAGTCGCGGCTCTTGCCGTCCCGACGGGTGCGGGCCGCGACCTCGGCCATCTGGCGCTCGGTCACCTTGCCGGCGTCGAGCAGGGCCCGGGCCTGGATGGCGGCGAAGCTCATGGCGTCGGCGCCAAGCGGGGCCAGGTAGTAGGGGTCCATCTCCATCGAGTAGATGAGCTCGGGGTCGGCGGTCGACGAGCGACCGGAGCCCATGGCCACGGCGATGTCGATGTCGTCCATCTGCAGGCGCAGCCACGCCTCGTACAGGGCCCAGGCCCCGTCCATCTCGACGTGGCTGTCGCGCTTCGGCGGCCAGGCGCCGATGGCGTCGATGTTCTGCACGAACGAGAACGCCTGGCCGGCCACGTAGTCGCAGCTGCCGGCGCAGGTGAAGTCGACCTCCTTGCGGGTGATGCCGGCGTCGGTGACGGCGCCGGTGATCACCTCCAGGAGCATCTGAGCCTCGGTGTGCTCGGTGTTGCGCACCATCGGGGAGATGTTCCAGCCGATGATCGCGATGTCGTTGTCGTGTGCCATCAGTGCAACCTGTTCACGAGGTCGGGGTCGGTGTTGTCGGGCTCACCGGTCGGGAGGAAGCCGATGAGGTTGCCTTCCATGCGAGGGTCCTTGTCGACCTTCTCGCCCTCCGAGGCCCACACGGCCTCGACGCGCATGCCGATGTGCACATCGTCGTTGGGCACGTCGAGCAGGGTCTGGTAGCCGAGCACCACGTCGGTGCCGTCGAGCCAGACGTGGACCCGGGAGAACGGCTCGGTGGCCGTCTGCCCCGGGTACGGGGTGGGCGTGATGATCGTGTAGTTCGTGATCACGCCCTTCTGGGGCAGGTCGACCTCGTGCTCCTCGCCGAGCTCGATGGCGTCGATGGGGCAGTAGCCCCGGCCGCCCGTGTAGGTGCGGTTGCAGATCGGGCACTTCAGCCCGAGGAAGCGGCCCTGCTCGCTGGCCTGATCCGACCGCAGCTGGTTCGCCGTGGTCGGGATCCGGTAGGTGATGGTGGCGTCGTAGTCCATCATCGTGACCGGCTCCTCGGCCCCGCCGCCCTCGTGCGTCTCGGGCGTCTCGCCCGGGACGAAGGCGTCGAGGTCGGTGATGTGGCCCTTGCGCTCGGCCTTCCAGCGCGGGGCGACCCGCATGCCGGTCGACATGGCGTCAATGGAGCCGGCATCGACGGCGTGCATGAGCGCCGTGTCGGCCCCGTCGAGCTTCACCAGGGCGAAGGCGAACGGGTGGTCGAGCGGGTGCTGGGCGGTGGGCTTCGCCACCCACGTCCACGACTCGACGGTGCCGGCCGGGCCGACGTCGACGAAGTCGTGCGCCAGCTCGACGCCGGTGTCCGGATCCCACTCCAGCGGTGGCACGATGACGCGCCCCCCGCTGCGGATGCCCATGATGCGCTGCTCGGTGAGCGCGGTCATGAACGCCCCTAGAACCGGTCCCAAGGACCGCTTGTAGGGGAACTTGATGGTGCTCTCTACTGTTCCTGCCAAGGTCTCTCTCCCCGCGAGTGACTGATTGTTGGCAACATACAACCAAAATCCCGGGAGAGAGATGCCTGCACACGTCCAGCGAGACCCTGAAGCGACCGCCCGCACCATCGCCGAATGGCTGGGCGGCCAGTTCCCTGATGCCGACGACGTCGTCGTCACCAAGGTGCACGCCCCCCCGTCGAGCGGATTCTCGGGGGAGACCCTCCTGGTCGACGCCACCTGGGGCGGCGAGGACCACCCGCTCGTCATCCGAGTGGCTCCCACGACCTACATGGTGTTCCTCGACCCCGACTTCGAGGCCCAGTACAAGGTCATGCACGCGCTGTCGAAGCACACCGACGTGCCCTTGCCGGAGATGCTCGCCTACGAGCCCGACACGAAGTGGCTGGGCGCCCCGTTCTCGCTCATGGGCCGGGTCGACGGTGAGGCGGCGCCCGACCGGCCGGCCTACACCGACGAGGGCTGGATCGTCGATGCCACGCCCGAGCAGCAGGCCCGCCTGTACGAGAGTGGGCTGCAGGCCATGGCCAAGGTCAACGGAACCGACTGGCGGGCGCTGGGGCTCCACTTCGTCGACCGCGACGAGTTCGACTACGTCGAGCAGTACTACGCGTGGGCGCTGAAGGAGTCGAACGAGGACAACCCGATCCTGGAGTCGGCCCTGGCGTGGATCGGGGCCAACCGCCCGGCGCACAGCCCCGAACCGGCCCTGTGCTGGGGCGACGCCCGACCCGGCAACCTCCTGTTCCAGGAGTTCGAGGTAGCGGCCGTCCTCGACTGGGAGATGGTCGAGATCGGTGACCCGATCATGGACCTGGGCTGGTGGCTGTTCCTCCAGCGCTACCACACCGTCGGGTCGAGCCTCCCGTTGCCACCCGGCTTCCTCGACGAGGCGGCGACGGTGAAGCGGTGGGAGGAGCTGACCGGTCGGACCGTCGACCCCGACGTGCTCCACTTCTACCTCGTGTGGGCCGGTGTCCGGTTCGGCATCGTCATGATGCGCCTGGCCACGCTGTTCAAGCTGTTCGGGCTGATTCCCGAGGAGGCCGACATGGGCCGCAACAACCCGGTGCTCAACGTCCTCCAGGCCGAGCTCAGCGGATGGTGAGCTGACCGCCGTCGACGTTCCACTGCTGGCCGGTGACCCAGGCGCCCTGGTCGCTGCACAGGAACACGGCGGTGGCGGCGATGTCCTGGCCGGTGCCGGCCCGGCCCAGCGGGATGTTCCGCTCGATCACCTGCTCCCACCGGCCGGCCCGATGGATGTCGTCGAGCCGGCTGGTGTCGATGATCCCGGGGCAGATGGCGTTCACCCGGATGCCCGCCGGGCCGAGCTCGGCCGACATGGCCTGGGTGAGGGCGTGCAGCCCGGCCTTGGAGGCGGAGTAGGCGGCGGTGTTGGCGCCGCCGATCTTCCCGCCCACCGAGGAGATGTTGACGATGGAGGCGCCGGCGGTCATGCGGCGGGCGAAGGCCCGGCTCATGTAGAACGCGCCGTCGAGGTTCACCGACAGCACGGTCCGCCACGCCTCGACGCTGAGCTCGACCACCGGCACCCGGTCGCCGGCCCGGGCCGCGCCGGCGTTGTTCACCAGGACGTCGACCCGCCCGAACTCGTCCACCACCCGGTCGGCGAGGGCCTCCACGGCGTCCGGGTCGCTGACGCTGGTGATGACGGGCAGGGCCCGCCGGCCGAGGGCCCGGATCTCCTCGGCCACCGAGTCGATGTCACGCCAGCCGGCGTCGATCTCCTCGGCGGGGAAGGTGGCCGGGTCGCGCCCGGTGCCGGTGACGACCACGTCGCAGCCGGCCCGGGCCAGCTCGACGGCGATGGGCCGGCCGATCGAGCGCATGCGCCCGGCCCCGGTCACGACAGCGACCTTCCCTTCGAGACCCGTGAGCTCGTACGTCAACGGAGACCTTGCAGGGCCAGGTCCACGTAGCGCTCGACCTCGGCCGGCCGCAGCGCCGGCTTGCGGTTCTTGCGGGCGTGGAGGAGGCCGAACAGCAGGTCCATGGTGAGCTCGGTGTCGAGGTCGGCCCGGAGCTGGCCGGCGTCGATGCCCCGCCGGAGGATGC
>JAOBWJ010000034.1 GCA_025463335.1 Acidimicrobiales bacterium | reverse complement strand
AAGCGCGGCCTCCCCGCGCCTACGGGCGCCGTCGTCGCGCTCGTCGTCGGCATCATGCTCTACGCGCTCGGCCGCACCAACGGTGTGCTCTGCGACCCTGGCTCGGTCCTCCAAGCACACGCGGGATGGCACATCCTCAGCGCCGCAGCGGCCGGCCTGGCGCTCGTCCGTCCGTCCCGGTC
This sequence comes from Acidimicrobiales bacterium, assembly GCA_025463335.1. Classification (GTDB taxonomy): domain Bacteria; phylum Actinomycetota; class Acidimicrobiia; order Acidimicrobiales; family CADCSY01; genus RYN-34. The sequence continues at coordinate 2,823 of JAOBWJ010000034.1, read as the reverse complement.
GGCGCCTTGGAGCCGCTCGTAGGAGAACCCATGCCACTTTCGCTACGCCCGTATCCCGCGCTTCGAACGAGATAGATGACGAGGGTCGAGGGGCGCATGGGTCCGCCTACTGGTTGCCTCTCGAACGTGCGGTCTGATCCGCGGTGATCACGCCGGGCGAGACCGCACCTTCGTCGCCGAGCAACCCGTTTGGCGCGGGGTCCCTGCGACGCCCGTTCTGTGTCGCGTTTGCCCTGCGGGACACGGTCAACGCGACACAGAACCACCGAAGCGCCCGGCTTTGGACGGTCCCGCGGGACCGCCTCAGAACCCCAGGCCACTCGCCGCCGCCAGGCCTGGGCGCATCCCCGAGCCGACGTTCGGGCCGCCTCCTGGGCCCGTCTTTGGTCTTTCGCCAATCCCTCCAGTGAGCCCGTTGCCGCGGCCGAGATCGCCCAGCGAACGCTGGTCATGACTGACCAGTCGGGTGGCTGCTGGAACCAACGTCGTGGCATGGAACACCTAGGGTCGTTCCATGGCCGATGACCTCTTCGCTGCCGCGGCGGAGGAGCGCCTGGCCCAGCGGGCGCCGCTGGCCGCCCGCATGCGGCCCCGGTCGCTCGACGAGGTCGTGGGCCAGCGCCATCTGCTCGGGCCCGGCGCGCCGCTGCGGACGCTGATCGAGTCCGACCGGCTGTCGTCGGTCGTGCTGTGGGGACCGGCCGGCACGGGCAAGACCACCATCGCCCGGCTCATCGCCGGGGCGACCAGCCGGGCGTTCGAGTCACTGTCGGCCGTGACGGCGGGCGTGAAGGACGTGCGGGAGGTCATCGAGAAGGCCCGGCGGCGGTTGGGGGAGCACGGCCAGGGCACGATCCTGTTCCTCGACGAGGTCCACCGGTTCAACAAGGCCCAGCAGGACGCACTGCTGCCGGCGGTGGAGGACGGCACGCTCACCCTCGTCGGCGCCACCACCGAGAACCCCTTCTTCGAGGTCAACCCGCCGTTGCTCAGCCGGTCGACGTTGTTCCGGCTCAACCCGCTGGAGCCGGCCGACGTGCGTGAGCTGCTCGTGCGGGGCCTCCAGTTCGAGCAGGCCACCGCCGACGAGGACGCCCTCGACCACCTGGCCAACCGCGCCGGCGGTGACGGGCGAGCGGTGCTCACCGCCCTCGAGGTGGCGGTGGCGCTGGCCGGACCGACGAAGCACGTGACGCTGGAGGTGGCCGAGAAGGCCCTCGACATGCGGGCCCTCCGCTACGGGCGCGACGAGCACTACGACGTCATCTCGGCGTTCATCAAGTCCATCCGGGGAAGCGACCCCGACGCCGGCCTCTACTGGCTGGCCCGCATGCTGGCGGCGGGGGAGGACGCCCGGTTCATCGCCCGGCGCTTGGTGATCCTCGCCTCCGAGGACGTGGGCATGGCGGACCCGATGGCACTGCTGGTGGCCAATGCCGCCGCGCATGCCATCGAGTTCGTGGGCCTACCCGAGGCCCAGCTCAACCTGGCGCAGGCCGTCATCCACCTGGCGACCGCCCCCAAGTCGAACTCGGTGATCGTGAGCCTGGGTCGCGCCCAGGCCGACGTGCGCGACCGCCCGGCCGGCGAGGTGCCCGTCCATCTCCGGGACGCCCACTACCAGGGGGCCAAGTCGCTGGGCCACGGCAAGGGCTACCAGTACCCCCACGACGACCCCCGCGGGTGGGTACCCCAGCAGTACCGGCCCGACGAGCTCACCTCGCCCTACTACGAGCCCTCGCCCCACGGCTTCGAGGGCGAGCTCCACCTTCGTTCTGGGGCCCTAGAACGACTGGATGCGGCCGGATCCGGGCCCCAGAGCAATCAGGAGGGCGAGTAGCCGTCGAGGATCCCTGTCAGCCCGGTCGGTTCATGTGGCCCGAAGGCCAGCTGCTCGAGCACACCGGTGCCGACCTTGTCGCCCATGCGGACCTTGCACAGGGTCTGGATGTGGATCGACGCCGGGTCGAGAGGGTCGAAGTCGTCGAGCTTGAGCGACTCGCCCCCGACCTCCAACTCGCCGTGGTTCGACCCGTGGGAGAACTGCGGGTGCATGTAGCCGATGCCGCGCATGCGGAACGTGTAGAGCTTCTCGAACGTGATCGGGATCGCCGTCCCGTCCTTCTTGTTGAGCACCAGTGAGGCCGATGCCATCTCCCGGCGGCCCGGCATCCACTCGATCCGGTACTCGCTGCGGGCGAGGTGCTCGGGCTCGGAGGTGTCGGGCAGCAACGGCACGATCAGGGCCTGCTCCAGCCAGCGCTCGCCGTCGGCCCGCTCGAACAGGGCCAGGTGGGTGCAGCAGTCGTCGAAGTTGAGCGGCGCCCACAGCCAGAAGACCTGCATCGCCGAGGACGAGAAGTTCGTCGGCGCCTGCTGGCCCACGCCCCGCACGCCCCACGAGCGGTCGCGGGTGGCGTAGGTCCGGGCAGGGTCGACGGTGAGCGTGACCCCGGTGGGGAGGGTGATCGTGCCCTCCCACGTCCCCCACTGGGTGAGGCGGGTGTAGTCCATCATCGGCACGTTGTTGCGGACGATCTGCTGCCGGGGCTCCTCGATGGCCTCGGTCCGGGCCCGGAAGGTGACGTCGGCCTCGAGCCCGGTGTCGTTGGGGCCCACGATGTAGCGGATGGCCCGCAGCGGCTCGACCACCTCGATGCGCAGCGGCCCGATCACGGTCGACCGGTCGGTGGGCATGGCGCCCGACGCGAACACCGAGTGCTCGACCCCGTCGTGGACCACCGAGAAGGCGGCGTCGATCACGCCCCGGTTCGGGTAATGCCCCATGGCGCCGCCGAGGAAGAACTCACCGTCCTGCTCGTA
>JAOBWJ010000027.1 GCA_025463335.1 Acidimicrobiales bacterium | reverse complement strand
CTCGACGGGGGTGGCTCGATGATCCAGCAGCAGCTGATCGAGGTGCCGCTGGCCGACGTCCGGGTCGGCATGCGGGTGGAAGCCGTGTGGAAGCCCGAGCAGGACCGCACGCTCGAGGACCTCGGTGGCATGGGCGGCGTCGGCGTGCACGAGTGCCTCGAGGGCTGGATCCCCACTGGCGAGCCCGACGTCGATGCCGAGCTGATGAAGGGACAGGCCTGGTGAGCGAGCGAACGATGAACGTTCCCGTTGCCGTCGTGGGGGCTGCCCACGTCAAGTCCGAGCGCCGGACCGTCGAGGCCGAGAACCGCATGGTGCTGCGCGCCGTGCGAGCAGCCATGCAGGCGGCCGGCGTCACCAAGGACGACGTCGGCTTCACGTGCTCCGGCTCCGGCGACTACCTCGCCGGCGGCACGTTCGCCTTCGTGGCGAACCTCGAGGCGGTGGGCGCCTGGCCGCCCATCGCCGAGTCGCACGTGGAGATGGACGGGGCCTGGGCCCTGTACGAGGCGTGGACCCTCCTCCAGGAGGGCGAGGTCGACGTGGCCCTCGTCTACGGGTCGGGCAAGAGCTCGCCCGGCGACATCGCCACCGTCTACCCGCTCATGCTCGACCCCTACTTCCTCACGCCGCTGGGTCTCGACCCGGTGTCGTTGGCCGCCCTCCAGGCCCGGGCGCTGCTCGAGTCGGGCCGGGCCACCGAGCGCGACTTCGCCGAGGTGGTGGCCCGCAACCGGGCCAACGCCATCGGCAACCCCAACGCCCAGGTGTCCGGGAAGTTCGACGTCGACGAGCTCCTGCGAGCCGATTACGTGCGCGACCCGCTGCGGCGCCACGACCTGCCGCCGATCAGCGACGGCGCCTGCGCCGTGGTGCTGGCCACTGCCGACAAGGCGGCCCAGCTCGCGGAGCGGCCGGCGTGGATCACTGGCATCGCCCACCGCATCGACGTGCACCAGCCCGGCTTCCGTGACCTCACGGTCTCCCCCTCGACGACGGCCGCAGCCGAAGCCGCCGGCATCGGCGACGGCCCGGTCGAGGTGGCCGAGCTCATGGCCCCGTTCAGCTTCCAGGAGCTGATCCTGCGGGACGCCATCGGGCTCGACGACTCGGTCGACATCAACCCGTCGGGTGGCGCGCTGGCTGCCAACCCGATCATGGCCACCGGCCTCATCCGCATCGCCGAGGCGGCCAACCAGGTCACCCACCACGGCAAGGCCCGCACGCTGGCCCACGTCACCGGCGGCCTCGACCTGCAGCAGAACCTCGTCACCATCCTGGGGAGTGAGCGCCCGTGAGCGGACAGCCGGTTGCCGTCATCGGTGTGGGTCAGACCAAGTACTCGAAGAAGCGGGGCGACGTCTCCATGCCCGGCCTCGTGCGGGAGGCCGCCCAGCGCGCCCTCGAGCAGGCCGGCGCCTCCTGGAGCGACGTCGAGGCCGTCGTCATCGGCAAGGCCCCCGACATCTTCGAGGGTGTCATGCAGCCCGAGCTGTTCCTCGCCGACGCCCTCGGTGCGGCGGGCAAGCCCATGATCCGCGTCCACACCGCCGGCTCCGTCGGTGGCTCGACGTCGATCGTGGGCTCCCACCTGGTGGCCTCGGGCCAGCACGGCCTGGTCCTGGCCGTGGCGTGGGAGAAGCAGTCGGAGGGCAACGCCATGTTCGCCCTCGGTGGCGGCAAGTCGGGGTCGATGGGCGCCGGAGGCATCTTCGCCCCGTGGATCAAGGAGTACATCCGCCGGTCCGGTGCCCCCGAGCACATCGGGTGGCAGGTGGCGGTGAAGGACCGGCAGAACGCCCTCAAGAACCCGTATGCCCACCTTCAGCTCAAGGACATCTCGATCGAGCAGGTCAAGGAGTCCCCGATGCTGTGGGACCCCCTGCACTTCCTCGAGTCGTGCCCCTCGTCCGACGGCGCCATCGCCATGGTGATGGGCAACGAGGACTGGGCCCGGCGGGTGGACAACCCGGCGTGGATCCTGTCGACGGCCATGCGCTCCGAGCTCGGCTCGTTCCCCGGCCGCGACACCGTGCGCATCCAGGCCGGGCTCGACTGCGCCCATGAGGTGTACGAGAAGGCCGGCATCACCAACCCCCGCCAGCAGATCGACGTGGCCGAGCTGTACGTGCCGTTCAGCTGGTACGAGCCCATGTGGCTCGAGGGCCACGACATCGCCCCGTTGGGCGAGGGCTGGAAGATGACCGACTCGGGGGAGACCGCCATCGACGGCTCGTTCCCGGTCAACCCCTCGGGCGGGGTGCTGTCGTCGAACCCGATCGGGGCCTCGGGCATGATCCGCTTCGGTGAAGCGGCCATGCAGGTCATGGGCACCGCCGGCGACCACCAGATCGACGGTGCCCGGGTCGCCCTCGCCCAGGCCTATGGCGGCGCGGCCCAGTACTTCGCGATGTGGGTCGTCAGCTCGGAGCAGCAGCCCTTCTAGAAGCCCGAACCGGCGATGGATCGTCTACGGATCCGTAGACGATCCGTCGCCGGTTCGACAAGGGGCGCGGTTCCCGCAACGCGTTCGTAACGTACGGTCTCGGTCGTGACAAGGCGGCGAGGAGCTCTGACGGTCGCGGCCGTCCTCGGACTGGTGACGACCGCGCTCGTGAGCGAGGCCGAGCCCGGCGGGGCGTGGACCCGCAGCCCCCAGCGGATCGCCGGCATCAACCGCTACCAGACCTCGGTGGACCTCTCGAGGGCCGCCTTCCCCGACGGGGCGACGACCGCGGTGCTCGTGAGCGGCGAGGCCTTCCCCGACGGCCTGGCCGCCGGCCCACTGGCCGCCCTGCGCACAGGACCAATCCTGCTGACCGGCCGGGACGCTGCCCCCGACACCGTCCTCGCCGAGCTGACCCGGCTGAAGGTCACGGGCATCACCGTCGTGGGCGGGTCGGCGGCCGTGTCCGACGACGTGCTGTCGACGGTGACCGGCGCCACCGGCGTGGTGCCCGAGCGCATCGCCGGTGACAACCGCTTCGACACCGCAGCCAAGGTGGCTGCCGCCTTCCCGGCCGGTGGCAGCACCACCTACGTCGCCAGCGGGGTCGACTTCCCCGACGCCCTCACCGCCGGGGCCGCCGCCGCCAACGTCGGGGCGGCCCTGCTCCTGGTCAGCCCCGTGGGCGCCTCGCCGGCGGTCACCGAGGCCCTGGCCCGGCTGCAACCGGCCGAGGTCCGGGTGCTGGGCGGGTCCGCCGCCGTGAGCGACGACGTGCTGTCCCAGCTCCGAGCCGTCGTCCCCAACGTGCGCCGCATCGCCGGTGAGAACCGCTACGCCACGGCTCAGGCGGTGGCCGGCACGTGGATGCAAGGCCCCACCGGGACGAAGCCGGCGGAGGTCTTCGTGGCCACCGGCGACAGCTTCCCCGACGCCCTCGCCGCCGCCCCGCTGGCGGCCAAGCGGGGCGCGCCGATCGTGCTCACCGCCGCCCCGTGCGCCCCGCAGGCCACCGTCGACATCCTGCGCGACCTTGGGTGGCCGGACGTCACGATCATCGGCGGCACCTCCGTCGTGTCGTCGGCGTCGGGCAACGCCGTGCCGTGCTCCCCCGTCCCCGACGGCCTGCTGGCACCGGGTCTCCTGCTCACCACCCAGGTGCTGCCCGGCCCGCGCATCGTGCACCTCATCACCGTCGACCGACAGCAGGGCTACGACATCCGGGCGGTGACGGCCACCGGCCGGGTGAACGGCCTGTTCCCCGTCACCGGCGTCGCCCGCAAGCTGAGCACCCTGCTGAGCGTCAACGGGGACTTCTTCGGCGCCTCGGGCGAACCCACCCACGGCCTCGCCGTCGATGGCCGCATCCTCCGGTGGGGCGGCATGGTCAACACGCTCGTCGGCTTCGACCCGGCCAAGCCCACGTACGGCTTCTTCGGCAAGCCGGCCGGCGGGGTGGACCTCGAATGGGACGCAGCGGCCGACCCGCTGCCGATCGGCCTGGTGAACATGCGGCCTCCCGTCAACGAGGAGGTCGCGCTCCTCACGCCGGAGTGGACCAAGGCGTTCCCCTCAGGCGAATGGTGCCGGGCCGTGCTGCGCCCGACCGGCGACCCGTCCGTGCAGACCGACGGTCGCACCGTGGAGCCGGAGGTGGTCGAGAGTGCGGGGTGCGGCAGCGACCCCGTGCCCCGCGACGGCGACGTGCTGGTTGCCTCGTCCACCTCGACGATGGGCGCCGCCATCGCCGCTCTCACCCCGGGCTCGGCGGTGAACGTGCGCTGGCGCGTGCACGCCACCGACCGCGGCATCCTCGACACCATCGGCGCCAACGCCACGCTCGTGTTCGGCAGCAAGGTGGCGAACGACGTGCTCGCCGGCCAAGGGCAGTTCTTCACCCGGCGCGAGGCCCGCACCGCCATCGCCCAACGACCCAACGGCGTGGTGCTCATCGCCGTCGTCGACAAGAGCCCCGGCTGGTCGATCGGCATGACGCCGCGCGAGTTGGCCGACCACCTCGTCACCATGGGTGCCATCGATGCTGCCAACCTCGACGGCGGCGGCTCCTCGGCGGTGGCCGTGCGGGGCGTGTTGGCCAACCGGCCGTCCGATGGGGCGGAGCGGAGCGTGAACACCAGCCTGGTGATCGTGCCCCACGGCACCGACGTCACGCCCGGCGCGCACTACTAGCCTCCGCCCCAGCGGCACCGGGGGGTGCCCGCAGGATGGGGGAAACGATGGGCCGTCTGGACGGCAAGGTGGCACTGGTGTCGGGCGCGGCCCGGGGACAGGGCGAGGCCGAGGTCCGGCTGTTCGTGCAGGAGGGAGCGAAGGTCGTGTTCGGCGACGTGCTCGACGACCTGGGCGAGGTGGTGGCCAAGGATCTGGCGGCCGCCGCCCACTACGTCCACCTCGACGTCCGGCGCGAGGAGGACTGGACGGCAGCCGTGGCCGAGGCCGAGTCGCGGTTCGGGAAGCTCGACGTGCTGGTCAACAACGCCGGCGTGCTCAGCATGGGCGTCCTCACCCACGACACCTCGCTCGAGGACTACATGCGGGTGATCGAGATCAACCAGGTGGGCGTGTTCCTCGGCATGCGCACCGCCATCCCGGCCCTGCTCCGCGCCGGCGGCGGGTCCATCGTCAACACCAGCTCCACCAACGGCATCGCCGGCTACGGCGGCACCATCGCCTACACGGCGTCCAAGTTCGCGGTCCGGGGCATGACCAAGAACGCCGCCCTCGAGTACGGCAAGGCAGGCATCCGGGTGAACTCCGTCCACCCCGGCGCCATCGACACGCCGATGACCCGGCCCGACGACCTCGGCGGCTTCACCGACGAGGACCAGGCGGCGGCCTACGAGATGGTGCCGCTGGCCCGGGTCGGCCAGGCCGACGAGGTGGCCAAGCTGGCTCTGTTCCTCGCGTCCGACGAGTCGAGCTACTGCACCGGCGCCGAGTACCTCGTCGACGGCGGGATGCTCGCCGGTGCCGTCAACCCCTACGCCCGCGCATGAAGTTCTGGATCAGCACCGCCTTCATGAGCTCCCCGGAGCTGCCCAAGGTCGCGCAGATGGCGGACCAGGCCGGCTATCACGGCGCCTTCATCTCCGACCACCTCATCTACCCCAAGGACCTGCGCTCCCCCTACCCGTACTCGCCCCATCCCGATGGCCGGCCCATCTGGGAGCCGGAGACGTCGTGGCCCGACTCGTGGGTCCTGATCGGCGCCATGGCGGCCGTGACCGAGCGGCTCATGCTCTCGAACTCGATCTACATCGCCGGAGCACGACCCCTCCTGACGGTGGCCAAGCAGGTCGCCACGGCGTCGGTCCTGTCGGGCGGCCGAGTCGCCCTCGGCGCGGGCGCCGGGTGGATGCGCGAGGAGTTCGAGCTCATGGGCCAGTCGTTCGACGACCGCGGCCCGCGGCTCAACGAGATGATGGAGGCCCTCCGCGAGTTGTGGAAGGGCGGGTGGGTCGAGTGGCACGGCAAGCACTACGAGATCCCGGCCCTGATGATGGAGCCCCACCCGGCCGAGCCCATCCCGATCTACTGCGGCGGCCACACCGATGCCGCCCTGAAGCGGGCCGCTCGCTACGGGGACGGCTGGATCGGCAACGCCTACCCGTGGGACGAGGCCGCCGGGCACGTCGCACGACTGCAGGGCTACTTGCGCGAATACGGCCGGGAGAACGACCCGTTCGAGATCATCGTCGGCTTCTACGAGCTGCCGACCGTCGATCTCTACAAGCGGGCCGAAGGGGAGCTTGGCGTCACCGGCACCATGTGCATGCCGTGGGCCGGGATGTCGGACGTGAGCTCCGGTGCCCATGCCGGCCTGCTCCAGTCGGCCGAGCGCTACCGCGAGCCCATCGAGCGGTTCGCCGAGCAGATCGTCGACAAGACCCGCTGACCACCTGAGGGAGCTGGCGATGGATTGACAACACGTGTGTTGTCAATCCATCGCCGGTTCGGGGTTGGGCTGGGGAGGCACCAAACTGTCCGGCTCGTGCTGCTGGTCGTCGGGTGCTTCCTGGGTGGATGGCTGGCCCGGCGAGCGCTGACTCGACCGGGCGACGTGGCCGCGCTCCTCGACCGCTACGTGCTGTCGATCGCCCTGCCGGCACTGATCCTGGTGAAGCTGCCGGACGTGGCCCTCGGCGCCGCCGTCGCCGTACCTGCCGCGGTGGCGTGGGGCGGCCTGGCCGTTGCCGTGGCCGTGGTGCTCACCGCCCGCCGGGCGTGGTCGTGGGATCGCCGCACGACCGGCTCCCTGCTCCTCGTCACGCCGCTCGGCAACACCAGCTTCCTCGGCCTCGCCGCCGTCCAGGCCCTGCTCGGCGCCGACCACCTCGGCCCCGCCTTGGCCTTCGACCAGCTCGGCAGCTTCCTGGGCCTGGCCGCCTTCGGCTCGCTGGTGGCCGGTCGCTACGGCCACGGCGAGCCCGGCTGGCGGCCGGCGGTGCGCCGGCTGCTGCGCTTCGCCCCGTTTCTCGCCTTGCTGGCCAGCGTCCCCCTGCGATGGATCGACCTGCCCGGCCCGGCGCACGACGTCCTCGGCGGGCTGGGCCGGACGGTGGCGCCGGTGGCCATGCTCGCGCTCGGCCTCCGCTTCCGGCTGGTGCTCCGCCGGCGGGTCCTCTCACCGGCGGCGGTCTGCCTCCTTACCAAGATGGTGATGCTGCCGGCCATCGCCCTTGCCGTGGCCGCCGCCGCCGGCGTCACCGGTGACCCGGCCTGGCAGGCCTCGATACTCCAGGTCGGCATGCCGCCCATGGTGACGGCCGGCGTGGTGGCCACCCAGGCCGGGCTCGACGAGGAGTTGGCCACGCTCGTGGTCGGCGTGGGCATCCTCCTCGCCTTCGCCAGCCTCCCGGTCCTGGCCGCGTTCCTCTAGTCCTGCTGCGGCGCCCGCTTCTGGCTGACGTCGTCGAGGTAGACGGGCGTGCGACCGTCCTTGCGGGCCCGCATCATCTCCTCGAAGTTGCCGGTGAGGTTGCGCACGTAGAGCTGGGCCACGCCCTCGTGGTGCATGTGGGCACCGAGGCTGGAGGCGTCGAGGCTGGACCACAGGAGCTTCTTGGCCATCTCCACCCCGACCCGGCTCCAGCCGATGATGCGGTCGGCCACGTCGTAGCAGGTGTCGAGCAGGGCATCGCCGGCCACCACCTGGGACACCAGGCCGATGCGGTCGGCCTCGGCGGCGTCGACGTCGCGACCGGTCAGCATGATCTCGAACGCTCGCGATGCGCCGATGGCCCGGGGCAGCAGGTAGCTCAGTCCGAGCTCGGTCGACGAGAGGCCGTTGTTGATGCCGGCGGCCCGGAAGTACGCCGCCTCCGACGCCACCCTGATGTCGAACGCCAGCGACAGGCAGAAGCCGCCGCCGATGGCGGCCCCGTTGATGGCGCCGATCACCGGCTGATGGAGCTTGCGGATGGTCATGATCACGTCGTCGAGCAGCTCCATGGCCCGCAACGAGATGGTCGGGACGGTGAGTCCGTCGATGTTGGGGATGCGCCCGCCGTCGGTGAGATCCGCCCCGGAGCAGAAGCCGTGGCCGGCGCCGGTGACGACCACGACCCGCGTGTCGTTGTCGTAGCTGATCTCCTCGAGCGCCTCCCGGAACGGGATCATGACGTCGAACGCCATGGCGTTCATCCGCTCGGGCCGGTTCAGCGTGACGAGCGAGATGTGAGGCCGCGGCTTCTCTACCTTGACGAAGGACATGGGGGGCATCCTTGCTAGCTTCCGGGTTCCTGTCGACCATCGTCCGGGGGGACCGTGAGCGAGGACAGCCCGACCGTCGACCGCCCGAAGACCTCGACCAGAGACCTGGCCGAGACGCACGACGCCCTCGAGTCGTGGCTCACCGGTCAGCTCGGAACGCCGGTCACCATCTCGGAGCTGCAGGCACCGCCGACGAACGGCATGTCGAGCGAGACCATCCTGTTCGACGCCACGTGGGATGGACAGACCAGCGGGCTGGTGGGCCGCATCCCGCCTGACCCGGCCAACTCGCCGGTGTTCCCGACCTACGACATCCCCGGACAGTTCCGCACGATGTCACTCGTCCGAGAGCTCACCGACGTGCCCGTGCCCGAGCCCCTGTGGGTCGAGACCGACGCCTCGGTGATCGGCCAGCCGTTCTTCGTGATGCGACGGGTCGACGGCGTGGTCCCGCCCGACGTGATGCCGTACCCGTTCGGGGACAACTGGCTGTTCGACGCCACGTCCGACCAGCAGCGACGGGTGCAGCGCACGTCGGTGCAGGTGCTGGCCGACCTCCATGCCGTGCCCGACCCCGAGCGCCACTTCGGCTTCCTGCACGACGGCGTCGAGGGCGACACCGCCCTGGGTCGCCACTACCGCAGCGCGATCGTCGACTACTACGCCTGGGCGTCGAAGGACACCACCTCCCCGCTCGTCGAGCGGTGCATGGCGTGGCTGGAGGAGCACTGGCCGGACGAGGAGGGCGAGACCGTCCTGTCGTGGGGCGATGCGCGCATCGGCAACATCCTCTACCGCGACTTCGAGCCGGTGGCCGTCCTCGACTGGGAGATGGCCTCGCTCGGCCCGCGCGAGATCGACGTGTCGTGGTTCCAGTACCTCCACCGGTTCTTCCAGGACCTGGCCGACGGCTACGGCCTCTCGGGCATGCCCGACTTCTTGCGCCGCGACGACGTGCTCAACACGTACGAGGCGCTGACCGGGTACCGCTGCCAGGACATGGACTGGTACGCCATGCTGGCGGCGACCCGTCACGGCGTGGTCTCACTGCGCACCGGCATCCGGGGCGTCCAGTTCGGCCAGGCTCCGATGCCCGACGAGGTCGACGACCTGATCATGCACCGGCGGACGCTCGAGCAGATGCTCGACGGCACCTATTGGAAGGACATCTAGACGTGGCGATGCTGATGGTCTCACTCCGCGAGCTCCGTTCGACGGCCGACGGGTCGCTGGCGCTCCCTTCGTCGGCGCGCGAGGAGCGGTTCTGATGGCGATGTTCGCGATCCGCTTCGACATGCGGAATCCGGAGATCGGCGGGGTGTCGATGGCCGAGCGCTACGCCGCCGCCCTCGACATGGCCGAGTGGGGCGACCGCCTGGGGGCGATGTTCTTCGGCCTCTCCGAGCACCACGCCTCGGCCGACGGCTACCTGCCCAGCCCACTCCCGCTGGCCGCCGCCGTGGCCGCCCGCACCACGAACATCCGCATCTCCATCAACGCCATCCCGGCCCCGTTCCACGACCCGCTGCGGCTGGCCGAGGACATCGCCGTGGTGGACCAGCTCAGCCAGGGCCGGCTCGACATCGGCCTGGTCGGTGGGTACGTGGCCGAGGAGTTCACCATGTTCGGTGTGGCCCCGTCGGAGCGACCCAAGCGCATGATCGAGCTCGTCACCACCCTCAAGCAGGCATGGAGCGGTGCGCCCTTCGAGTACCGCGGCCGCACCGTCCAGGTCACCCCGATGCCGTTCCAGCCCGGTGGCCCCAAGCTGACCCTCGGCGGCAGCAGCGAGGGCGCGGCCCGCCGGGCGGCCCGCCTGGGCGACGCCTTCATGCCGTCCGAGCCCCACTTCTGGGAGCACTACCGGGACGAGTGCCTCCAGCTCGGCAAGCCCGACCCCGGCCCCGGCTACGCCGGCGACACCCGGGTCGTCTACGTGGGCGCCGATGTCGATGAGACGTGGGACCGGGTCGGTCAGTACTTCCTGCACGAGACCAACGCCTACGGCGAATGGCAGGCGGCGGCCGGCGTCGAGGCCGGCTTCCACCTGGTGCCTGATGTGGAGACGTTGCGGGCCGAGGAGCGCTACCGCGTGGTCACGCCCGACGAGTTCGCGGCCGAGCTGAAGGCGGCCGGCGACTACGGGTTCGCCCTGCTCCACCCCATGGTCGGCGGCGTGCCGCCCAAGCTGGCGTGGGAGAGCCTGGAGCTGTTCGAGCACGAGGTGCTCCCGCAGGTTCAGTAGAACGTGTTCGCGCTACGGTTCGCGCCGAACTCCACTGTGACGATGAGAGGGGACGTCCAATGAGGGCTGCAGTCCTGAATGCGTACAACGAGCCGTTGGTCATCGAGGACCTGAGCGCTCCCAACCTGGGTCCCTACGACGTCCGCGTCCACATCGAGGCCAGCGGCGTGTGTCACTCCGACCTCACCGTCCAGAAGGGCGGCGTCCCGATGCCGCCCCCGATCATCCTCGGCCACGAGGGCTCGGGGACCGTGCTCGAGGTCGGCGACGCCGTCAGCCGGGTCAAGGTCGGCGACCGCATCATCTCGGCGTTCACCGCCATGTGCGGCACCTGCTGGTTCTGCCTCCACGACAAGTCGAACCTGTGCGAGGGCACCGGCGCCACCATGTTCGCCACCCGCGGCATCAAGGCCGACGGCACCAACGTGTTCGGCATGACCGGCCTCGGCACGTTCTCCGACGAGATGGTCATCAGCGAGACCCAGGCCGTGCCGATCGTGACCGAGCTCCCGCCCGAGCAGCTGGCCCTCATCGGCTGCGGCGTGACGACAGGCGTGGGCGCCTCGCTGAACACCGCGGGGATCATCCCCGGCTCCAGCGTCGCCGTCATCGGCCTGGGTGGCGTGGGCCAGGCCGTGATCCAGGGCGCGCGCATCGCCGGCGCCGCCCGCATCTTCGCCATCGACCCCGTCGACATGAAGCGCAAGACGGCCGAGGTCAACGGGGCCACCGACCTCATCGACCCCGCCAACGGCGACCCGATCCAGCAGGTGAAGGACGCCACCGGTGGACGCGGCGCCGACTACGTCCTCGAGGTCGTCGGCCTGCCCGAGACCATCCTGCAAGCGTTCCAGACGGCCCGCTCGGGCGGCACCGTCGTGGTCGTGGGCATGCCCCGCATGGACGCCATGATCACCATGCCGGCCTTCAACCTCTTCTCGGACGAGAAGAACCTGAAGGGCTGCATGTACGGCTCGTCGCAGAACCGCCGCGACTTCCAGCGTTACGTCGACCTGGTGGAGACCGGCCGGCTCAACGTGGCCGACATGGTCAGCCGCCGCATCAAGCTCGAAGAGATCAACGACGCCTTCCGTGCCATGGAAGCCGGCGAGGTCATCCGCTCCGTCATCGTCTGATCCTGCGGTGCTCCGGGCGGACCTACACCGCCCGGAGCACCATCAGGGCACCCATGCCCAGCAGCAGGGTGAGGGCGACGTTGCGCGTCTTCCAGGCCACGAGCGTGGCCAGCAACCCGGCCGCCAGCTCGGCGTGGAACCCGAAGTCCCCGTGGGGGCGGACGAGCGCCGGCACCACGATCGACGCCAGGGCGGCGGGTGGGATCTGCCGGAGCAGTCGCTGCACGCCGGGCGGCAC
>JAOBWJ010000015.1 GCA_025463335.1 Acidimicrobiales bacterium | reverse complement strand
ACGCCACGGCCGCCGGACGCTTCCAGCACGCCCGGGAGCTGATCGCCACCCTCGACGAGATCTTCCTCACCAGGCCGCTGGACGAGTGGGCCGAGGTGTTCGCCACCGAGCCCGAGTTCTTCTGGGCCCCGCTCAACACCATCGAGGACCTGATCGCCGACCCGCAGTTCCACGCCGCCGGCGGCCTCGTCGACGTGCCCGACGGGACGTCGACCACGACCATGGTCGCCACGCCCGTCGACTTCCATGGCACCCCGTGGGCACCCCGGTCGATCGCACCCGAGCTCGGGCAGCACACCGAGGAGGTCCTCGCCGAGCTGGCTGCCCGGCGCGGCCATGGGTGACGTTGCGCTGGCCCTCGACGTGGGGGCGACCAAGGCGGCCGTGGCCCGCGTGGCGCCCGACGGCGTCGTGCTGGAGCGAGGGTCGGTGCCCACGGCAGGCGTGGAGGACCCGTTCGCCGGCATCGCCGACCTGCTGCGGTCGCTCCGGGGCGACGCCGTCGTGTGCGGCATCGGCAGCGCCGGACCCATGACCGTCCGGGGCGAGCGGGTGTCGCCGGTGAACCTCCCGGCGTGGCGCGACTATCCGCTGCGCGCACGGGTGGCGGACGTGATCGGATTGCCGACCTTCCTCGACGGCGACGCCAAGGCGCTCGCCCTGGCCGAGGGTCGCTTCGGAGCGGCCCGGGGCGTCGACGACTACGTGGCCATGGTGGTGTCGACCGGAGTGGGCGGCGGCATCGTGCTCGGCGGTCGCCTGCTGGACGGCGCCCTCGGCAACGCCGGCCACATCGGCCACGTGATCGTCGAGCCCGACGGGCGGCCCTGCGGGTGCGGCGGTCACGGATGCCTCGAAGCCGAGGTGTCGGGCACGGCCCTGACCGCCGTCACCGGCCGGCCGCCGCTGGAGGCGCCTCTCGAGCTGCGGGAACGGGCGGGCCGGCTCACCGGGCAGGCGGTGGCGTCGGTGGCCAACCTGCTCGATCTGCGACTCGCCGTCGTCGCCGGGTCGGTCGCCCTGGGGTTCGGTGAGGTGTTCTTCACCGCCGCCCAGGACGAGCTCGACGCCCGGGCCCGCCTCTCGTTCTCGGTCGGCGCGCGGATCGTGCCCAGCACGCTGGCCGACGGCCCGGTGCTCGGCGCGGCGTGCGTCGGTTGGCGCGGCCAGACTTGACCGATGTGACCGTCGACGAGCTGGTAGCCGCCCTCACCCTCGACGAGAAGGCAGCGCTCACCGCCGGCATCGACATGTGGCACACCGCCCCCATCGAGCGGCTCGGCATCCCGAGTTGGAAGATGACCGACGGCCCCAACGGGGCGCGGGGCGGATCGTTCGACCGCATGACGCCGTCGGCGGCGGTGCCGTGCGGCTCGGCCCTGGGCGCCACCTGGAACCCGGCCCTGCTCGAGCAGATCGGGGCCGTCCTCGGTGATCAGGCCCGCACCAAGCAGGCGCGGGTGCTGCTGGCGCCCACGGTGAACCTCGACCGCCACCCGCTCGGCGGGCGGACGTTCGAGGCCTACTCCGAGGACCCGCTGCTCAGCGGCCTGCTGGCCGCTGCCTTCGTTCGGGGCGCCCAGGCCCAAGGTGTCGCCACCACGGTCAAGCACCTCGTCGGCAACGAGCAGGAGACTGAGCGCAACACCATCGACACGGTGATCGACGAACGGGCCCTACGGGAGCTGTACCTGCTGCCGTTCGAGCTGGCGGTGAAGGAGGGCGGCACCCTCGGTGTCATGACCGCCTACAACCGGCTCAACGGCCCGTGGTGCGACGAGCACGCCGAGCTGCTCGGCATCGTGCGCGACGAGTGGGGGTTCGACGGGATCATCGTCAGCGATTGGTACGCGGTCGATTCGACCATTGGTTCCGCCCTCGCCGGCCTCGACATCGAGATGCCCGGACCGCCCCGGCAGTACGGGCCCAAGCTCGCCGAGGCGGTTCGAGCCGGCGACCTCGACCAGTCGGTGCTCGACGCCATCGTGCGCCGCATCCTCGGCGTGTTCGACCAGCTCGGCGCCCTCGACGACCCGCCGGTGGGTGAGGAGCAGTCGGTCGACCGTCCCGAACATCGGGCCGCGGCTCGGCGAGCGGCCATCGAGTCGACCGTGCTCCTGCGCAACGACGGCGTGCTGCCGTTCGACGTTTCGAGCCTCGGCTCGCTGGTCGTCATCGGGCCCAACGCCGACCGGGCCCAGATCATCGGCGGCGGCTCGGCCACCCTCGAGCCCCACTACCGGATCACGCCGCTGGAAGCGCTGCGCACCCGGCTCGGCGACGTGGTCGACATCACCTATGAGCAGGGGTGCGACATCGACCGCACCGTGCCGCCGATGCCGCTCCCGATGGAGGAGGTCTTCCTCGACGCCGACGGGAACGAGGTGTTCCGACGCTCGGGCGACAACACCCGGCTGGTGTTCTTCGGCCCGCCGTCGCCCGAACTGTCCAAGCGGTGGTCGGTGCGGTCGGCCGGCACGTTCACGCCCGAGGTCAGCGGCCCCTACCAGGTGACGCTGATCCAGGCCGGCCGGGCCCGGGTCGTCGTCGACGGCCAGGTCGTGGTCGACGGCGTGACCGACCCCCCGCCTCCGGGCCAGGCCCTGTTCGGGATGGCCAGCGAGCAGATCGACGGGACCGTCGAGCTGGTGGCCGGGAAGCCGGTCGAGCTGGTGATCGAGCTGTCGAACGATGGGGCGCCCCTGGTCGTGGCCGCCGTCGTGGGCGTGCGGCCGGTGCCGCCGCCCGACCTGCTCGAGCGGGCCGTGGCGGCGGCGGCGGCGGCCGACGCCGTGGTGGTGGTGGTCGGCACCAACGACGACTGGGAGACCGAGGGCCACGACCGCACGTCGATGGACCTGCCCGGCGGCCAGGACGAGCTGGTGCGGCGGGTGTGCGCGGCCAACCCCCGCACCGCCGTGGTGCTCAACGCCGGTTCGCCGGTCACGCTGCCGTGGGCCGACGAGGCGCCGGCGCTGCTCGACGTGTGGTTCGGCGGCCAGGAGATGGCCAACGGGCTGGTCGACGTGCTGACCGGACGGGCCGACCCCAGCGGGCGGCTGCCCATGACGTTCCCGGAGCGCATCGAGCACGCCCCCGCGTTCGGCAACTTCCCGGGCGAGCACGGTGAGGTCCGCTACGGGGAGGGTGTGCTCGTGGGCTACCGCTGGTACGAGGCCCGCCACCTGCCGGTGCGGTTCCCGTTCGGGCACGGGCTGTCGTACACCACCTTCGAGCTGGGCACGCCCGAGGTGAGCGGTGACGAGCCCATGCTCGTGCGGGTGCGGGTGACCAACACCGGGTCACGGTCGGGTGGCGAGGTGGTGCAGCTCTACGTCGAGCCGGTCGATCCCAAGGTGGTGCGCCCGCCCAAGGAGCTCAAGGCCTTCGCCAAGGTGTGGTTGGAGGCAGGAAAGTCGGCCACGGTGACGTTGGCCCTCACCGAGCGGGCCTTCGCCCACTGGTCGCCCGATCCGGCGCCCTACGAGGCCATCAAGGAGCGCCAGCGGACCTCGACGGTCTCGATCGCACCAAGCTCGGGTGAGACGCCACCGCCCAAGGGCTGGCACGTCGAGCCCGGCGAGTACCGCCTCCACGTGGGCAGGAGCTCGGCCGACATCCAACACATCGTGCCCGTGACGATCTCGGCGGGATAGCGGCCAAGAATGATCAAGCCGTAGCGAACAGCGGCATTCGGCCCTTGTCAGAAGATGAGGCCGGCACAAGGCGAACCGGCCGCACCGCGTGAGCAGCGCGGGAGTCGGCGGGCCGGATGCCGCTGTTCCGAAGGCTCGCCGGAGGCGTCCGAGCCCTTCGCCCGGCGCGCTCCGGCTTGATGCTTATTGCTCCAGCTTCGCCTTGAGGGCGTCGAGGGCACCCTGGTAGGCGCCCTTCATGACCTCGACCATGCCCTCGTCGGTCGTGACGTCCCACGTGACGTTGGCGGCGTCGCCGTCG
>JAOBWJ010000014.1 GCA_025463335.1 Acidimicrobiales bacterium | reverse complement strand
CGATGTCGTTCAACCCTCGTGGGGTCCGGGGCGCGTCACCCGGCCTCCCGGGTGAGATCGACTACCGGCTGGCGCGCCAGGCCGTGATCTCGGAGTACCGCAAGGGGCGGGTGGCCCAGCATGAGGTGTGCGACGCCCATCCGGAGTTGATCCGGGCCGCTCGCAACGTCGGGGAGGAGTCGAGCCGCACGTGCCCGATCTGCGAGGAGGCCAACGTCGTCCTCGTCTCCTACGTGTTCGGTCCGAGGATGCCGGCCCACGGCCGCTGCGTCACGACGAAGGCGGAGATGCAGCGGCTCGGCCGGGCCGGCGACGAGCTGGCGTGCTACGTCGTGGAGGTCTGTCCCTCCTGCCGGTGGAACCACCTGGCTCGGACCTTCCTGCTGACGCCCGGCAAGCAGCGGCGCTCGGCTCCCTCCGCCTGACGGCGGCGGTCGCCGCCGTGGCCGTGGCCGTGGTCGCCCGGGGCCCGGGCGCCGTGCTCGCCGTTCTCGTGGCCATCGTGCTCGCGGCCCCGATCGGGGTCGTGACCGCCGCCCTGGTTGCCGTCGCCACCTGGCTGCGATGGGGCTCGACCTGGCTGGTGGCGGTGAGCGGCGCCCAGGCCGTGCTCGGGCCGGCCGTCGTGGTCGGCCCGGCATCGGCGGCGGCGTCGTCGTGGTTGGCGGCCACGGCCCTGGTGGTGGCCGTGCCCGGTGGCTCAGCCGTCGCCGCTCTGGCGACCGGCACCGCGGCCGGCCTCCTCGTGGCCGGGCCGGCAGGCGTCAGTGGCATCCCGCTCCGCGTCGCCGCCGCGGTCGTGGCCACGCTCGTCGCCCTCGGTGTCGGGCGACTGCGGTGGCGGCGGGTCCCCGCCCTGCTCGCCCTGCTCCTGGCGGCCGGCGCCGTGGGGCTCGCCGCATGACGTCCCCGTCCGGCCGGCGCAGCGTCGTCTGGCGCCTGCGCCGCCTCTGGTATCTCGCCGGCCTGCTCGCCATCGCCGGCGTCTCCGGCGTGGCCTACGTGCTCGGTCAGGTGCCGTTGCCCGAGGTCGACCGGCCGGTCGAGACCACGTTCCTCCTCGACACCGGCGGCAACAAGCTGGCCGAGCTCTCGGGTGGCGTGAACCGCGTGTCGGTGCGCCTCGACCAGGTGTCGCCGAAGTTGGTGGCAGCCGTGCTCGCCGGCGAGGACCGCGACTTCTTCCAGCACCCCGGCGTGGATGCCGCCGCGATCGCACGCGCCACCGTCGCCGACCTGCGGGGGCAGCCCCTGCAGGGCGGCTCGACGATCACCCAGCAGTACGTGAAGAACACCTACGTCGGTGACGACCGCACGCTGGTACGCAAGCTCAAGGAGGCGGTGCTCGCCGTCAAGCTCGAGCGCAAGCTCGACAAGCGGGAGATCCTCGAGCGCTACCTCAACACGGTGTACTTCGGGCGGGGCGCCTACGGGGTGCAGGCGGCGGCCAAGGCGTACTACTTCACCAGCGTCGACCGGCTCGACCTCCGCCAGTCCGCCTACCTGGCCGGCCTGATCCGGGCCCCTGAGGCAGCCGACGCCACCAGCGATCCCCGGGAGGCGGACCGGCGGCGTGACCTCGTCCTGCGAGCGATGGTCGAGGAGCGGGTCATCACCGGCCAGGAGGCCAAGGCGGCGCGGGCCGAGCCGGTGGCGGCCTATGTGCGACCGCGCGCCGACGTCGTCCACGACCGCTACGTCGACGCCGCGTTCGGCACGCCGTACGTGGTCGAGCACGTGCGCCGCCAGCTCCGGTCGCTCGGCTTCACCGACGGCCAGATCAACGGCGGTGGGCTGCGGGTCACCACCTCGCTCGACCTGGATCTCCAGCGGGCGGCGTACCGGGCCGTGTACACCGACACCCTCAACCGGCCCGACGACCCGGCGGGCGCCCTGGTCGCCATCGACACCGACGGGTGGGTGCGGGCCATGGTCGGCGGCAAGGATTGGGACGCGACCACCCCCTACGCCCGGGTGAACTTCGCCACCGGCACGGCGGGCGGCGGCACCGGCCGCCAGCCGGGCTCGTCGTTCAAGCCCATCGCCCTGGCCGCCACGGTGGCGGCCGGCTACACGGTCGAGTCGGCGTTCGACGCGCCGGAGACGGTCACGTTCCCAAAGGCCGACAGCGGCAGGGACTACAAGGTCAGCAACTTCGCCCACGAGGCGTTCGGACGACTGAACCTCGTCGATGCCACCAGGGTGTCGTCGAACACCGTCTACGCCCAGATGGTCGAGTCGCTGGGGCCGCAACGCGTGGCCGACATGGCCCGGCGGCTCGGCATCACCACCGACGTCCCGCCGGTGCTGTCGGTGGCGCTGGGCACGCCCCTGGTCTCGGTGCAGGACATGGCCGACGCCTACTTGACGTTCGCCACCCGGGGCCTGCACGTCGCCCCGTCACTCATCGAGCGGGTCACCGACGCCGACGGCCGGATGCTGTACGAGCACCGGATCGCCAACCAGCGGGTTCTCGAACCCCGTGTCGCCGACGTGGTGACGTGGGCCCTGCGCCAGGTCGTGGCCGACGGCACCGGCACCCGGGCCCAGCTGCCGGTCGACGTCGCCGGCAAGACCGGGACCACCCAGGCCCATGGTGACGCCTGGTTCGTCGGCTACACGCCAGGGCTGTCGACGGCGGTGTGGATGGGCTACCCCGAGGGCCAGAAGCGGGGCATGGAGAGCGTTCACGGCATCCAGGTCACCGGCGGTTCGCTGCCGGCCGAGGCCTGGCGTCGCTTCATGGCGGTGGCCACCCGCAACCCCCGCTACGCCGGGTCGTTCGGCCCGGCGCCCGACCTGGCCCCGGGCCGGGTGCTGGCCGGCTCGGGACGGATGACGGCGACGTCGTCGACCACCACCACGTCCTCGAGCGTGCCCTCGTCCACCACCACCACGACCACGTCGTCCACGTCGACGTCGAGCACCTCGACGACCACGACCACCTCGACGACGACCTCCTCGCCGCCGAACACCGTGCTGCCCTGAGTCAGCGAGCTTCGGCGTCGCGCAGGGCGAGGGCGGCGTTGATGTGGCCGAGGTGGGTGAGGGCCTGGGGGTAGTTGCCGAGGACCATGCCGAGGCGGGGGTGGTACTCCTCGGCGAACAAACCGACGTCGTTGGCGGTGCCGGCGGCCCGGTGGAAGAAGACCCGAGCCTCCTCGACCCGGCCCAGGTGGGCCAGGCACTCCGCCAGCCAGAACGTGCAGGGGAGGAAGGCGCCCTCGTCGTCCCAGCCCTGGCGCCGGCGCACGAAGCCGTCGACCACCAACTCGTCGATGATGGCGTCGACGGTGGCCGACATGATCGGGTCGTCCCATGCCACCACCTCGACCGACGGCAGCAGGAGGACGGAGGCGTCCAGCTCGGTGCTCCCGAACGCGCCGACGAAGCAGCCGCGCTTCGGGTCGACGCCGCGCCTCAGGATCTCGGCCCGGCAGGCGGCAGCCTGGGCCCGCCAGTGCTCGACGTTCGCCTCGCCGCGGCCCAGCTCGGTGGCCAGGCGCACCCCCCGGTCGAGGGCTACCCACACGAAGCCCTTCGAGTGGACGAAGTGGTGCCTCTGCCCGCGCAGCTCCCAGATCCCGTGGTCGGGTTCGTGCCACCGCTCGGCGGCGTGATCGACGACATCGACGAGGAAGCGCCACCAGTCGTCGTCGGGTGGGTGGCCGCGCCGGTACCAGAGCCACGCCAGCTCGAGCAGCTCCCCGTAGACGTCGAGCTGGACCTGTTTGGCGGCGGCGTTGCGGATGCGCACCGGCTTCGAGCCCCGCCATCCCTCCAGGTGGTTGAGCGTGCGCTCGTTCAGGTCGTGCTCCCCACCGACGCCGAAGG
>JAOBWJ010000370.1 GCA_025463335.1 Acidimicrobiales bacterium | reverse complement strand
GTTTGACGTCGTCAGGACGTCAAACGCGACAACGTTCGGGGCCGCGGCACGTGCCCCGAGCCGACTCGCCCCTGGGAGCCGTCTTTGCTTTTCACCGACCCCCACCGAAGGGGCGCTATCCGATGGTCTACGGCTTGATGATCTCTGCCATGGCCTCGAGCTGCTCGAGGTAGTGGGCGAGGGAGTGGTGGACGAGCCGGAGGCTGAGCATGGTGGCGCCGGCGTCGCCCAACCGGCCGGCGAGGTCGGCGGCGTGGTCGGGCTCGGCTCCGGGGTCGAGCGGGGGCTGGTTCTGGATGACGACCTCGAGGGGAGCCTCCCGGGAGGCCCAGGCCTCGGTGGCGCGGGCGGCTGCAAGGAAGGCGGCCACCTCCTCGCTCGTCAGGCCGAAGGGGCACCAGCCGTCGCCCAGTTCGACGGCCCGGCGCAGCGAGCGACGCGTGCGCCCGCCGATCCAGAACGGCACCCGGGCCTGCACGGCGCACGGGTCGACCACCATCCCCGAGAACGAGTAGTAGGGACCGTCGTAGGCGGGCAGTCGCTGCGACATCGACGCCCGGAGGGCCCGGAGGTGGTCGTCGGCCCGGGGCCCGCGGTCGTCGAAGGGAACGCCGAGGAGCTCGAACTCCTCCTGCAGCGAGCCGACGCCGAGCCCCAGCACCAGCCGCCCGCCCGACAGGTGGTCGAGCGTGCCGTAGCGCTTGGCGATCTCCAGCGGGTGGTGGTAGCCGAGCACGAGCACGTCGGTGTGCAGTCGGATGCTCTCGGTGCGGGCGGCGACGAAGCCGAAGGTGGACAGCGGGTCCCAGTAGCGCCCGCCCCGCACCGCCACCGCTGACTCCGGCAGGGCCACGTGCTCGCTGCACGTGAGGTGGTCGTAGCCCAGCTGCTCGGCCGCCCGGGCCACGGTGACGATGTCCTCGATCGTCCCGTCCCGCTCCCAGGACGCGTGGTTCCCGGGGGCCAGCGTGACGACCGGCGTCAGGATGCCGAGCCGCACGGGCCGGTCAGCCCACCCGGCGCACGGGGCCGCTGCGCCCGAGGAACTGCTCGAAGAACCGGTTGTTGTGCCCGGAGATGTAGCGGTGGATGTAGCCCTCCAGGGGGCGGAAGAGGCGGTTGTAGACCGCGTAGGTCTCGGTGAAGGTGACGAACGTGCCGCCCTCGGGCGCGTCCTCCAGCTCCTGCCAGCCCTCGGCGTGCGACCACACCGGCTTCCCCACGGCCATGTACCGCGAGTACTCCTCGGCCCGGGCCTCGACCACGCACTCCCACGACCGGGCCCGGCCGCCGACGAGCGGCGGGACCTGGAACGTGCCCGTGCGCACCAGGCCCTCGCCGGCCTCGTCGCCCTCGAACAGGACCTCGATGCGACCGCCCTCGTAGTCGATGATGCGCGGGTGCTCGACCCCGTCGGGCGGGAGCGGGTGGAGGTTGCGCCATACCAACGGTCGGGGTGCACCGACGTGGAACTTGACGGAGTGGCGTTGCACGACCGGACGCTATCCGGTCATTGATGGAGAGGTTGGGCGCTCAGGCGCTCGTCGCCTGCCGTCACCACGGCTCGCCCCAGCGCTCGCGGTGGGCCCGCTCGGCCACGGGCTCGCGCCGAGACGGCCCGAGGGGTCGGGCCGGCCACCCCAGCGGCACGATGGCCATGGGCGTGACGTGGTCGGGGAGGGCGAGGAGCACGCGCAGGGCGTCAGCCCGCTGGAGGGCGAGCGTGGTCATGGCCGACCCGAGGCCGAGTGCACCGGCGGCGAGGAGCAGGTTCTGCACGGCGGGGAACACCGACGCCGGCAGTGTGCTCGGCAGTCCCCGTTCGGCGTTGCCGCACACCACGACCAGCACCGGTGCGGCGGCCACCCCGCCCTCGGCCCCGTCGTCGACCTCGGCCAGCAGGTGGGCGGGCAGCCGGCCCTCGGAGTGGGCCCGCCCGCCGGCCCGCCACGCGTCCCGGGTGAGCTCGCCGATGGCGGCCCGTCGTTCGGGATCGCGGACGACGATGAACTCCCACGGCTGCTTGTTCTCGGCACTCGGGGCCCGGGTGGCGGCCTCGAGGCACCGCTCGACGAGGTCGTCGTCGACGGGGCGGTCGTCGAAGCGGCGGTGGGCCCGCTGGTGGCGCACCACCTCGAAGAGGTCCGTCAGCGGAAGCCGCCGAAGCGCTGCGTCGGCTCGGTGATGACGACCCGCATGTCGGGGTCACGGGCCAGGAGGTAGGTCTGGGACTCGTCGAGGTGGCGGCGGACGGCCCGCTGCGCGACCTCCTCGTTGCCGGCCTCGATGGCCTCGGTGATCTTCACGTGGGCCCGGAGCACGAGGCGGCGGGACTTCACGTCGGGGTAGCGGCCCTCGGCGGCGATGTGGTCGGCCCACAGCGACTCATGGTGCGACCAGACGGTTTCGAGGGTGCCGACCAGGAGGATCAGGGTCTGGTTGCCGCAGGACTCGACCATGGCGCCGTGCCACTGGCGCGAGAACCGCGTGAAGGCGGGTCCGTCGTCGAGGTGCTCCTCGGCCTGGGCGTTGAGATCCTGAAGTTCGGGGAGGACGGCCGTGGCGCGGTCGGGTCGGGCGGCGGCGAGGGCGGCGCAGGCCGGCTCGAGGATCCGCAGGGCGGAGGCGACGTCAGTCAGCGTCACCGCCTGCGACTGCATGACGAGGCCGAGCATGTACGCCGCGCTGCGGGCCTTCGGGGCGTGGACCTCGGCGCCACCGACGTTTCCCCGGCGGACGCTGACGAGGCCCTCGGTCTCGAGGATGCGCATGGCCTCCCGGATCGACGGCCGGGAGACCCGGAACTCGGCGAGGAGGTCGTCCTGCTTGGGGAGGAGGTCGCCATCGGCAAGGTCACCGTCGACGATGCGGGCCCGCAAGATGTCCGCAACCATCTCGGCGACGCGGGGCTGGCTCAGTCCCGGTCGTCGCTCCGTCTCACCCTTGGCCATCTCTACCCTTCGGTCGGCAGCGGCACGAGGCCACGCTTCGGCCGAAAGGATCGCGCAGTCCGGCGTCAACCGTGCACACGGCTCGTTGGGCGAAGGGTGCTGGGCGCGAGGCCGACCACCACCAGCCGCGCCATTGCCGCTCTCCTCGCTAAGAGGTTAACGTTTGACATGTCAGCGTCGGACAGGGAGGCGGCAATGGAGGCCATCGATCCGGTGACGGCGGTGGTGGTCCGCTCGGCGATGGAGACCATCTGCTTCGAGATGGCGACCTACGTCTCTCGGACGGCGACGACGCCCATCCTCAACCAGTCGAACGAGCGCAACGCCACCATCCTCACCGGTGACGGTCGGCTGGCCGCACTGTCGGTCGGCATCCCGCAGTTCATGCTGTCGTCGACGCTGCCGGTGCGGTTCGCCAGCGAGTTCTTCGAGGGCGACCTGCACCCCGGCGACGTGATCGTGGCCAACGACCCGTACCACGGGGGCGGCCACCTCCCGGACTTCAACGTGTTCAGCCCGGTGTTCGGCGAGGACGGCGAGCTCCTGCTCTTCGCCTCCATCCAGTGCCACCACGGCGACACGGGCGGCGCCATGGCCGGCGGCTACAACGTCTTCGCCAAGGACATCTGGAGCGAGGGCACCCGGTACCCGCTGCTCAAGATCGTCGACGCCGGCAAGGTGCGCCGCGACGTGGAGCTGACCATGCGGGCAAACAACCGACTGCCCGGCTTCGTCGGCGACCTGCGGTCGCAGGTCGGTGCCGCCCAGCTCGGCGCCCGCCGGCTCCAGGAGGTCATCGACCAGTTCGGGACGGCCACCGTGGCCGCCGCCGTCGAGTGGTCGATCGAGGACGCCGCCCGGCGGTTCCGGGCCGAGATCGCCGACTGGCCCGACGGCACCTACGAGGCCGACGTCTACGTCGACTCCGACCCGGCCGGCAACGAGGACATCCACGTGCACGTGGCCGTCACCGTCGACGGCGAGCACCTGGTGATCGACTTCGAGGGCTCCGACGACCGGCCCCACATCCAGGCGTGGTCGACGTTCGGCAACACGCGGGGCAACGCCATCGCCCAGCTCGCCAGCCTGGTGGACCCCTCGATCCCGAAGAACGAGGGCTTCTTCGACTGCCTGGAGCTGAAGGTGCCGCTCGGCTGCTGCCTCAACCCGGTCGAGGGCAAGCCGGTGTCGAGTGGCACCCACCACCCCGGGGTCGAGGTGGGCGATGCCATCGCCGTGGCCATGAGCCAGATCATCCCCGACCGGTGTGCGCCGCAGACCTACAAGTTCGGCGCCCCCCGCCAGATGTGGGGCGACCTCGACCCCCGCACGGGCAAGCCGTTCTTCGACCACGGCGGCGAGGTCAGCGCCGGCTGGGTCAACGCCGTGAAAGGGGTCGACGGCTGGGGTGCCCTCACCGGCTCGGTCGGCAACCTCATCAAGGCCAGCGCCGAGATGAACGAGCGGCTGTTCCCTCACATCCTCCGGGGCCGCAACTACCTCACCGACTCGGGCGGGCCGGGGGAGTTTCGGGGTGGGTGCGGGAGCCTGTTCGTGAAGGAGGTGCGCACGCCGACCTACGTCAACCAGTACGTCGTCAACCGCCGCCACCTCCACCCCGGCATCGCCGGTGGCCTGTCCGGCACGCCCGACCAGTGCATGGTCGGCACCGAGGAGGCGGCGCCCACCGTGGTAGGCGCCCTGCTGGAGGAGGGCGAGCGCCTCGTGTACCGCTTCGGCGGTGGCGGCGGGTGGGGCGACCCGCTCGACCGCGACCCGAACGCGGTGCTCGACGACGTGTGGGACGAGTACGTGTCGATCGACGGCGCCAAGCGCGACTACGGCGTGATCGTCACCGGGTCGCTCGAGGACCTGACGCTCGACCTCGACCTCGACGCCACCGAGCTCGAGCGGAAGGGCCGCCGGTGAGCTACCGGATCGGCATCGACGTCGGCGGAACGTTCACCGACTGCGTGCTCCGTCGCCCGGACGGCACGCTCGTGCTGGAGAAGGCGCCCACCACGCCCGCCGACCAGAGCGACGGGGTGGTCGCCGGGCTCCGCCAGCTGGCCGGCGTGGAGGGCATCGCCCTGGGCGCGCTCCTGTCTCGCACCCGCACGATCGTCCACGGCACCACCACGGGCGACAACACCATGATCCAGATGTCCGGCGCTTCCACCGGCCTCCTCGTCACCGAGGGCTTCCGCGACGAGATCGAGATGCGCCGCTGCTACAAGGAGGACATCTGGGACCCGGCCCTCCCACCCCCGGAGCCCATCGCCCGGCGGCGGGTGCGGCTCGAGATCCCAGAGCGGATGACCGCCGAGGGCGAGGTGCTCGACCCCCTCGACGAGGAGGCCGTGCGCAAGGCCACCGTCCGGCTGCGGAACCTGGGCGTGACGTCGATCGCGGTCTCGTTCCTGCACTCGTACCTCAACCCGGCGCACGAGCTGCGGGCCCGCGAGCTGGTGCTCGACGAGTATCCCGACGTCGAGATGGTGTCGCTCTCCCATGAGGTGCTGCCCAAGCCGCCGGAGTTCGAGCGCACGTCGACCACGCTGGTGAACGCCTACGTGGGCCCGCCCATCGCCCGCTACCTGAGCCGGCTCACGGCCCGGCTGGCCGAGGAGGGCTACACCCACGAGCTGCTCGTGGCGACGTCAGCCGGCGGCGTCGCCACCGCCGAGCAGGCCGCGCGGCGGGCAGTGGCCACCATCGGCTCCGGGCCCACCGGGGGCGTGTCAGCCGCGGCCCGGGCGGCGGAGGAGGCCGGCCTGGGCGACGTCATCAGCGTCGACATGGGCGGCACCAGCTACGACGTGTGCCTGATCCGGGGCGGCCGCCCCGAGGTCAAGATGGACTGGAACTGGCGCCACCGGTACTGCATCGGCATCCCCATGGTCGACATTCCCTCCGTCGGTGCCGGCGGCGGCTCCATCGCCTGGGAGGAGGGCGGCGTGCTCCACGTCGGGCCCCAGTCGGCCGGGAGCCAGCCCGGCCCGGTCTGCTACGGCCGGGGCGGCACCCAGCCCACCGTCACCGACGCCAACCTGGTCCTCGGCCGCCTCGACCCCGAGGGCTTCGCCAACGGCCGCATGACCCTCGACCTGCCGGCGGCGCGATCCGCGCTGGAGGCGCTCGGCCGGAGGGTGGGCCTCGACGCCGAGGCCACGGCAGCGGCCGCCCTCCGCCTGGTCGACGCCCACATGACCGACGCCGTGCGGCGGGTGCTCTCGCTGGCGGGCGTCGACCCGCGGCGGCTCGACCTCGTGGCCTTCGGCGGCATGGGCGCGGTGCACGCCTCCACCCAGGCCCGCGCCCTCGGGATGAAGCGGGTCCTGGTGCCGTCGGGGGCGGCCGGCCTGTCGGCGCTCGGGCTGCTGACCGCCAACCACGTCGTCGACGATTCCCGCGGCTACATCGCCCCGTGGCAGGAGGCCGACCGCGAGGTGCTGGGGCGCCTGGCCGCTGAGCTGGAGGCGTCCGCCCGCGGCGAGCTCGACGTGGCAGGCGTGCCCGACGACCGCATCACCCTGGAGTGGTCGGTGCTCCTCGTCTATCCCGGCCAGACGTTCGACACGGCCATTCCGGTCGCCGAGCCCACCGATCTCGAGGGCGCCGTGGCCGAGTTCCACCGTCGCAACGAGGAGGCCCGGCTCATCGAGGCCCGAGCCCAGGAGCCCGTGGTGCGCGGCATCCGCCTGACCGCCATCGGCCTGGTCGACCAGCCGGCGCCGGTCACCATCCCCGAGGGCGAGGCCGTCGAGCCCGTCGGCCACCGCGACATGTGGATCGCCGAGGCCTGGCGGCCGGCCACGCCGGTCTACCGGCTCGACCAGCTCCTGGGCGGCGTGTCGGTGTCCGGCCCGGCCGCCATCACGAGTGCCTTCACCACCGTGATCCTCCATCCCGGCGACGTCGCCGCCACGACCCCCCGGGGCGACCTGCTCGTCGAGCTGGGGGAAGAAGAATCAAGCCGCAGCGAATAGCGGCATTCGGCCTTGGCCGCGAGCCGAAGCCACGCACGACGGACGCCGCAAGAACGCGGGTGGCACGCACGCCGGGGCAGGCCGGATGCCGCTGTTCCGAAGGCTCGCCGGAGGCGTCCGAGCCTTTGGCAGCTGCTACTCGGCAGGCAGCTCCACGTCGACGGTGCCGATGGCCATGACGGCGTCGTCCTGGTTGCGCATCTCGACCTGCACGGTGGCGATGTGGTGGCGCCGGCGCTCGACCCGGACGTCGATGACCTCGCCGTCGAGGAACGTGGCATCGCCGGTGAAGGCCGGGTTGCGGTAGCTCGCCTTCGAGTGGGTGATCTCGCCCCACTCGCCGGCCCACGCCGCCACGAAGTCGAGGATCCACGCGCCCATGGAAGCGCCGTAGCCATAGCCGCGGGCCATGCCGACGTGGCGGGCCCAGCGGGGCTGGAGGTGGCCGCGTGACGGGCCGTAGTAGGCGCCGTCGGTCAGCTCGGGGTTGGTGCGCTCCATGCGCTTGTCACCCTCGTGGCCCGCCATCTCCTTCGTGTAGCCGAGGTCGAGGGCGGAGACCGTGGTGGGCCCGGTTCGCATGGCGCCCCACGCGTTCATGGGGAACGCCCGCCACTCGGTCGTGAAGCTGGCCAGGCTGTGGGGCCCGAGCACGTTGCTCGCCAGCCGGTCGCCCACCGCCACCGAGCCGATGAGCCGCTTGTCGTGGTGCAGCTCCTGGATCTGCTCGATGTAGCGGGCCTTGATCTCGTCGAGCCGGGCGAGCTCGTCGTCGGTCCACTCCTTCTCGGTGGGCTCGTCGAAGAGCTTCTTCTCCTTGGCGTCGGCCACGGCGTAGCGGATGTAGGTCGAGCGCTGGAGGGCCACCCGCTCGCCCCGCTGGTTGATGTAGAGCGTGTCGCCCCGCTGGAAGCACGTCTGGCCGGCGAACTTCGTCTCGCTGACCTTGTAGTCGTAGGGCATGCGGTGGCAGACGAGGTGGTCGCCAGGCTCGATGCGAGCGCCGAAGAACCACCACTCGTCGCCGCCGAAGATGCCGTGCGAGTTGGGGATGCGCCCGACCTGGGCCGGGGCGCAGCCGTGGCTGGTGTCGGTGGCCACGGCGAACGACTGGGGGGCCACGATCCGGCCGAAGCGGCTCGCCAACGCCCAGTCCTCGTCGTAGTGCAGCGGGTTGGGGTAGTGCATGGCCTGGACCCACCGGCGGATGTCGCCGACGCCGACGTCCTCCTTGAGCTCGCCGGCCCGGATGGGCACCCCCATGTGGCGGTCCAGGTCGGACACGTCGAGGGTGGTGGTCGGCTCCTCGATGGCAGTCATCGTCTGCTCCGGTCTCGTGGCTGGTCGGTCAGGCGGGCCTGGACGAGGGCCAGCAGGGCCTCGTCGCGGACCTTGGTCTCGCTGCTGGTCATCGGGATCTCGCCGTCGGCGAAGAAGAGGACCTGCTTGGGCACCTTGTAGGCGGCGACCCGCTGGCGGAGGAAGTCACGGATCTCGTCACCGGTGGCCTCGTAGCCGTCCTTGAGGACGACGCACAGGATGACGAGCTGGTCGAGGCGGGCGTCGGGTACGCCCACGACCCGGGCCAGTTTCACCGGCTCGCAGGCGCGCAGTTGGACCTCGAGCTCGGCGGGCGACACGTTGGCGCCGCCGGTCTTGATCATCTCGGTGCGGCGGCCGGTGAAGTGGACGAAACCCTCGTTGTCGTAGAACCCCATGTCGCCGGTGTGGAAGAAGCCGTCGTCGTCGAGGCACTCGGCCCGCGACCGCTTCACGTAGTGCTCCATGAGGGTCGGGCCCCGGATCGCCATCTCGCCGTCCTCGTCGGGCCCGAGGAGGCGGCCGGTGTCGGGGTCGACGATCCGGAGCTCGTTGCCGGGGAGCAGACGGCCGATGCTCGACTTCAGGTGCTCGCGTGGGGCGTCCGAGGCATGGGCGGCGAAGAAGGCGCACGTCTCGGACAGGCCGTAGCCGGTGGGCATGTTCCAGCCGGTGTCACCCTTCACGGACGGGTGGCGGGTGAACACCGACTTGCCGAACACCTTGGTGAGCGACGACAGGTCGGTGGCCGCCCAGTCGGGGTGCTCCTCGAGGGCGGCGGCCTGGTGGGGCAGCGTGTAGGGCTCGGTGACGCGCTCCCGGGCCATGAGGCGCAGGGCCTCACCCGGGTCGAAGCCCTCCTGCATGACCCAGCACCCGCCGGCGGCGAGGGTGGCGCCCATGGCCGTGTTCATCCCCGCCGTCCAGAACATCGGCAGCGCCGACCACATGCGGGTGGACTCGTCGCGGGCGAACAGCTTCGACTGGAGCCAGAACTGCAGCGTCGGTGCCTGCTGGTGGTGGAGCACGCCCTTCGGGCGGTCGGTGGTGCCCGAGCTGTAGATGACGATCCCGAGGTCCGACGGCGTGACCTGGGCGGCTGCGGCGTCGAGGAGGGCGTCGTCGATGCCGTCGCCCCGGGCGAGGAACGCCGACCACGGCTCGATGCCGGCGGCGTCGTCGACGGGGCCCACGGCGGCGACGTGGCGGAGGTAGGGGAACGTCGGGTCGCGCACCGTCCTGCCGGCGGTGGCCGGGCACAGCTCGACGACGTCGTCGGCGAACCGCCGCTTGCCCATCGTCGTCTGGGTCAGCAGCACGCTCAGGTCGGCGTGGCCGAGGAGGAACGCCAGCTCGGGGGTGGTCGAGAACGTCGAGAGCGGGATGACGACCGCACCGGTGAGGGCGGCGCCGAAGAAGGCGGCCACCGCCTCGGGTCGGTTGGCCATGAGGATGCCGACCCGGTTGCCCTTGCCGAGGTCGGTGGCCAGCAGCGCCCGGGCGACACGCCTGGCCTCCCGCCCGAGATCGGCGTAGGTCCAGCGGACGGTGGTGCCGGTGAGGGGGTCGTCGAGGACGAGGGCTTCGTTGGGTCCGAAGCGCTCGACCACTTCGGTGAGGAAGCCGCCGAGCGTGAGGGCGCCGATGCCGGTGGCCTCGGCGAGCGGCGGTCCGGCGAGCTGCGTCACCAGGCGCGCTCCGTCGGATGCCTGGGTGCGTGCATGTGGTTCGGCCCCCTCCACGACGCCTCCGGAGGCCTCGCCGGCTGTCATGATAAAGATTGAACTATGAGCGTCGCAACCACGATGCCGGCCTCCGTGGGGGCCGTCTTCGCCCGGGCCCTCGCGGAGGAGCCGGCCCGGGAGGCGCTCGTCACGCGGTCGGGACGGTACAGCTACGCCGAGCTCGACGACCTGGCTCACCGGGCGACGGCGGCCCTGTGGGCGCTCGGCGTCCGGCGCGGCGACCGGGTGGCCGTGAGCCTGCCCAACGACACCGACGTGGTGGTCGCCTTCCACGGCATCATGCGGCTCGGCGCCGTCTGGGTCGGCGTCAACCGCAACCTGGCGGCGCCCGAGAAGCAGTGGCTGCTGGAAGACAGTGGCGCCTCCGTCCTGCTGGGCGAGGCCGAGCTGCAGGAGTGGGCCGACGCTCTTGCCGGCGCCGAGCCCGTCGAGCTGCCGCCGGTCGACCCCTACGCCCCCGCCGGCATCGCTTACACCAGCGGCACCACCGGCCACCCCAAGGGTGCCGTGCACAGCCAGCACAACCTGCTGCTGCCCGGCGCCGCCCTCGTGGCCAGCCGGGGTTACGGGCCCGAGCTGCGCAAGGGCGACTGCTTCCCGCTCACGATCCTGAACCTGCAGGTGCTGACCACGCTGCTCGTGGCCCAGGCCGGAGGCTGCTCGGTGATCATGGACCGCATCGACGCCGAGGGGGTGGCCGACTGGATCCGCCGAGAGCGGGTCACGACGTGGAACGGCCCGCCGGCCCTGCTGCACGGCATGGTGGAGCACGACGACGTCACCGCAGCCGACCTGGCGTCGCTCGACGAGGTGTGGACGGGTGGCGGTGACTGCCCCGAGGCGCTCCGGGCCCGGTTCGCCGCCAAGTTCGGCACCGAGGTGCTGGCGACCTATGGCCTCTCCGAGGTGCCCACAGTGGTGACGATCGACGACCGGGCGGGCGGCCACCGCGAGCGGGCGAGCGGTCGGCCTCTCCCGCACCTCGACGTCCGCATCCTCGACGATGCCGGCCGGCCCGTGGCCGACGGCGAGCCCGGCGAGATCTGCGTGGGCGCGGCGACCGAGGGGCCCTGGGCCGGCGCCTACCGGACGATGCTCGGCTACCTCGACCGGACGGAGGCGACGGCCGCCAGCCTGGCCGGCGGCATCCTGCACACCGGCGACATCGGCCACATCGACGCCGACGGGCACCTGCACGTACGTGACCGGAAGAACCTGGTGATCATCCGGGGTGGGGCCAACGTCTACCCGGCCGAGGTCGAACGGGTGCTGGGCGAGGCCCCCGGCGTGGGCGCCTGCGCCGTGCTCGGCGTTCCCGACGAGCGACTGGGGGAGCGGGTGGCTGCCGTGGTCGAGCCGGCGGCCGGTCACGAGGTCGATGCCGACGTGCTCGTCGCCCATTGCCGCGTGCGCCTGGCCCGCTACAAGGTTCCCGAGCAGTTCGCCGTGGTGGCCGCGCTGCCCCGCAACGCCATGGGCAAGGTCCAGCGGGACAGGCTTTCCGGCCTGCTCAGCCTCCCCGCTCGGCCACCAGGGCGGAGCGGTTGACCTTGGTGGCGGCGCTCCGGGGGATCTCGGGCACCACCTCCACGGTCTTGGGCACCTTGTAGGCAGCCAGATGCCGCTTGGCGAAGGCGATGACATCCTCGGCCGACGGCGGAGCGTCGTGGTCGCGGGGCTCGATGACGGCGTGGACCCGGCGCCCCCACTCGGGGTCCTGGAGCCCGATGACCACCACATCGGCGATGCCGGGGTGCTCGCTCAGGGCGCTCTCGACCTCGGCCGGGTAGACGTTGGCCCCGCCGGTGACGATGAGGTCGACGCGCCGGTCGGCGATGTAGAGGTAGCCGTCCTCGTCGAGGTGGCCCAGGTCGCCGGCCGAGCCGAACCCGTCGTCGGTGACCGGCAGCAGGGCCGACCCGCCGAGGTAGGCGTAGGAGCCGGTGCGAGGCGAACGCAGGTAGATCTCGCCGATCTCGCCCGGCGGCAGGGTGCGCCCGTCCTGGTCCTGGATGCGCAGCTCGGTGTCGCGGAAGCCCCGCCCGACGCTGCCCGGGTGCTCGAGCCACTCGTCGCCGCGCAGGCTGGTGAGCCCGAGCTGCTCGGTCATGCCGTAGGCCATGTAGAGGCGCTCCGGGCCGATGAGCTCGAACCAGCGCCGGACCAGGCCCGGGGCCATGGCCGCCGCGCCCTGGAGGACCCACACCACGCTGCTGAGGTCGCGCTTCTCGATGCC
>JAOBWJ010000387.1 GCA_025463335.1 Acidimicrobiales bacterium | reverse complement strand
GTCCGCTGCACGGCGGTGTCGACCCGGTGCTCGGTGAGGACCGAGTGCTTGGAGCCGGGGAGCTCGACGGCGATGAAGCCGTCACCCAGCTCCCGGCGCAGAGTCTCGAACCGGTCGCCCGGTGAGGCCTTGTCGCCCTCGAAGCGGAACCCGAGCACGCAGGTGCCCTCGGCCACCCGCTCCTTCACCGCCTCGAAGTCGGCGTCCGACAGTCCCACTGCCGCCTTGCGCTTCGAACCGAGCGGGAACGGCAGCGAGGGCTGCGCCAGCACGGGAGCGACCACCACCGGGTCGACCATCATCCCGAGGGCGAACCCACCGGTCATGCACATGCCCACGGCCCCAACTCCCGGGCCGCCACAGCGCTCGTGCTCGGCGGCGGCCAGCCGGCGCAGCCAGTCGACGATCGGTGACGTGCGGCCCAGCCCGAGCGTGGTGAACTCCCGGGAGATGCAGCACCGGGCCACCGACCCGGCGACGTAGCCGATCGACATGGGCCGACCGGCCGTGCCGAACAGCGACGGCAGCACGGCGGTGAAGCCGGCGTCGGCCACCTCCCGCCCGAAGCGGGCCACCTCCGGCGTGATGCCCGGGACCTCGTGGACGACGATCACGGCCGGGCCGGTGCCGCGCCGGAAGACGTCGCGCTCGGTGCCGAGCGCCGAGAAGGTGCCGGCTTCGAACCCCTCGAGCGCTACTCCCACTCGATGGTGCCGGGCGGCTTCGACGTGACGTCGTAGGCCACCCGGTTGATCCCGGGCACCTCGTTGATGATGCGGCTCGAGAGCTTCTCGAGCAGTTCGTACGGGAGCCGGGCCCAGTCCGCGGTCATGGCGTCGTCGGACGTGACCGCCCGCACCACCACCGGATGGCCATAGGTGCGCTCATCGCCCATCACGCCCACCGACCGGACGTCGGCCAACAGCACGGCGAAGACCTGCCAGATCTCCCGCTCGAGGCCGGCCTTCTTGACCTCCTCGCGCACGATGGCGTCGGCCTTGCGCAGCAGCTCGGCCCGCTCGGGGGTGACCTCGCCGATGATGCGCACGCCGAGGCCGGGGCCGGGGAACGGCTGGCGCCAGACGATCTCCTCGGGCAGGCCGAGCTCCTCGCCGACCCTGCGCACCTCGTCCTTGAACAGCAGTCGCAGGGGCTCGACCAGCTCGAAGTTCAAGTCCTCGGGCAGGCCCCCCACGTTGTGGTGCGACTTGATCTTGGCCGCGTCGGGCGTGCCCGACTCGATGACGTCCGGGTACAGCGTCCCCTGCACGAGGAACCGGGCGTCCTCCAGGCCGCGGGCCGAGGTCTCGAACTCTCGGATGAAGCGCATGCCGATGGCCTTGCGCTTCTCCTCCGGGTCGGTGACACCGGCCAGCTTCTCGAAGAACCGGTCGGCGGCCCGCACATGCTGGAGCTCGATCTTGAGGTTGCGCTGGAACGTCTCGACGACCTGGTCGCTCTCGCCCTCGCGCATGAGGCCGGTGTCGACGTAGACACAGGTCAGCTGGGGGCCGATGGCCTTGTGCACCAGGGCGGCGGCCACGGCTGAGTCGACGCCGCCGGACAGGGCGCAGATGACCCGCTCGGAGCCGACCTGCTTGCGGATGAGCTCGACCTGGGTCTCGATCACCGACGACATCGTCCACGTCGGCCGGGCCTGGCACACGTCGTACAGGAAGTGCTTGAGCATCTCCTGGCCGTGCGGCGTGTGCCCCACCTCGGGGTGGAACTGCATGCCGTAGATCTTGCGCTCGACCGACTCGATGACGGCCGCCGGCGTGTCGGGCGTGCGGGCCGTCACCACGAACCCGGGCGGGGCCTGGGTCATGGTGTCGAAGTGGCTCATCCAGACCGGCTGCTCCTCGGGCTGGTCGTGCCCGAACAGCACCGACTCGCCGGTGACGGTCAGCGACGTACGCCCGTACTCGCCGCGCCCGGTCTTGGCCACCTCGCCCCCGAGCTGGAGGGCCACGAGCTGGGCGCCGTAGCAGATGCCCAGCACCGGGGTCCCCAGGTCGTAGACGGCAGGATCGATGAGCGGCGCCTTCTCGGCGTGCACCGACGCCGGACCCCCGCTGAAGATCACGCCCACGGGGTTCTTGGCCCGGATCTCCTCGGCCGTGATCGTGTGGGGGACGATCTCGGAGTAGACGTGGGCCTCCCGCACGCGGCGAGCGATGAGCTGCGCGTACTGGGCGCCGAAGTCGACGACGAGGACGGTGTCGAACGTGTCGGTCATTAGGTCCTGTAGTTGGGGGCTTCCTTGGTGATCACCACGTCGTGGGGGTGGCTTTCACGAAGGCTGGCCGGGGAGATGCGAATGAAGCGGCCGTTGGTCTGCAGGTCGCCGACGGTGCGGGCGCCGCAGTAGCCCATGGCCTGGCGTAGGCCGCCGACGAGTTGGTGGAGCACGTGGGCGATCGGGCCCTTGTAGGGCACCCGGCCCTCGATGCCCTCGGGTACGAGCTTGCCGCTCTCGACCGAGCCCTGGAAGTAGCGGTCCTTGGAGAACGACCGGCCCTGCATGGCCCCGAGCGAGCCCATGCCCCGGTATTCCTTGAACCGCTCGCCGTGCTGCACGACGATCTCGCCGGGCGACTCCTCCACGCCGGCCAGGGCGTTGCCGAGCATGACCGTGTCGGCGCCGGCGGCGAGGGCCTTGGCCACGTCGCCCGAGAACTGCACGCCACCGTCGGCGATGATCGGGATGCCGTGGCGGCGGGCCACCTGGGCGCAGTCGAAGATGGCGGTGATCTGGGGCACGCCGATGCCGGCCACGACCCGGGTCGTGCAGATCGAACCGGGCCCGATGCCGACCTTGACGGCGTCGGCCCCGGCGGCGATCAGCGCCTCGGTGGCATCGCCGGTGGCCACGTTGCCGGCCACCACCTCGATGTCCCAGTTGGCCTTGACCTTGGACACCGTTTCCAACACGGAACGGGCGTGGCCGTGCGCGGTGTCGACGACGATGACGTCGACACCCCGGTCGATGAGGGCGGCGACCCGGTCGAAGACGTCGGGCGAGGCGCCCACGGCAGCGGCCACCCGCAGGCGACCCCGGTCATCCTTGGTGGCGAGCGGGTAGTCGGTGCGCTTCTGGATGTCCTTGACGGTGATGAGGCCGGACAGCACCCCG
Source organism: Acidimicrobiales bacterium (assembly GCA_025463335.1). Classification (GTDB taxonomy): domain Bacteria; phylum Actinomycetota; class Acidimicrobiia; order Acidimicrobiales; family CADCSY01; genus RYN-34. Next base: position 1,899 of record JAOBWJ010000387.1, on the reverse strand, counting down.
TTGGCGTCGACGATTGGCAGCTTCTCGATGCGATGCCGGCCCAGGATGACCTTGGCGTCGTCGAGCGTGGTGCCCTGCGGCGCGGTGATCAGGCCCTCGGTGGTCATGGCCTCCGACACGGGCTGGTCGCTGGCCTCGACGAAGCGGAGGTCGCGGTTGGTGATGATGCCGACCAGCCGGCCGGCGTCGTCGGTGACGGGCACGCCCGAGATGTGGAAGTGGGCCATGACGTCCATGGCCTCGGCGATGGTGGCCGACGGCGACACCGTGACCGGCTCGGTGATCATCCCCGACTCCGAGCGCTTGACCCGGTCGACCTCGGTCGCCTGGTCCTCGATCGAGAGGTTGCGGTGGATGACGCCGATGCCGCCGTTGCGGGCCATGGCGATCGCCAGTCGGGCCTCGGTGACGGTGTCCATGGCGGCCGAGACGAGGGGCATCTCGACCGTGATCAAGCGGGTGAAGCGGCTCGCGGTGGAGGCCTCGGCCGGCAGCACCTCGGATGCCGCGGGCACGAGCAGGACGTCGTCGAAGGTCAGCCCTTCACGGCCGAACTTCTCCTCGAACGGGTCGGGATGCGAGGGGGCCATGCGCAATCCTACGGCGAGACGGGCGCCGAAGCCGACACCACGACCTCGGCCTTTTGGAACTCCTTGACCGATTCGTAGCCGGTGAGGGCCATGGCCTGACGCAGGGCGCCGAAGAGGTTGAGTCGACCGTCGTTGCCGTGTGCCGGACCCACGAGGATCTCCTCCAGCGTGCCCAGCGTGCCGACTTCGACGCGGGCGCCTCGCGGGCGGGTGGGGTGCACGGCGGCGTTGCCCCAGTGGAACCCGTGGCCGGGCGCCTCGGCCGCCGCCGCGAGGGGCGCACCGATCATGACGGCGTCGGCGCCACAGGCGATGGCCTTGGCGATGTCGCCGCCCGTGCTCATGCCGCCGTCGGCGATGACCTGGCAGTAGATGCCGGTCTCGTCGAGGTGGCGCATGCGGGCGCCTCGGGCGTCGGCCACGGCCGTGGCCTGGGCCACGCCCACGCCGAGGACGTCGCGCGTGGTGGAGGCGTTGCCCCGACCCACGCCGACCAGCACCCCGGCGGCACCGGTGCGCATCAGGTGGAGGGCCGCCTGGTACGAGGCGCACCCTCCGACGATCACCGGGATGGGCAGCTCGCGGATGAAGCGCTTGAGGTTGAGCGGCTCCGACGTCTTCGACTTGTGCTCGGCCGACACGACGGTGCCGTGGATCACCAGGAGGTCGACCTCGGCGGCCAACGCCTTGGGGACCAGGGCCTCGGTCCGCTGGGGCGTCACCGCGACCGCCGAGACGTACCCGGCCTCCTTGATCTCCCGGATGCGCTGGCCCACCAGGTCGGGGTCGATGGGTTGGGCGTAGATCTCCTGCAGCCGGGCCGTGGCCTTGTCGGCCGACAGCTCGGCGATCTCGCGGAACAGTGGCTCGGGATCCTCGTAGCGGGTCCACAGGCCCTCGAGGTTGAGCGGGGCCACGCCCCCGAGGCGGCCGATCTCGACGGCGGTGGTCGGGCTGACCACGCCATCCATGGCCGACGCCATGAGCGGGAGGTCGAGGGTGAAGGCGTCGATCTCCCACGAGAGGTCGACGTCCTCCGGGTCACGGGTGCGCCGACTGGGCACGATGGCGATGTCCGCCAGCCCGTAGGCCCGGCGCGCGGACTTCCCGATCCCGATCTCGACATCAGCCACTTCGCAACTGTAGGGGCCGAGCTCGGATAGACCAGCGGCCATGGACCTCGGGAGGTCGTGCAGGACCTGGTCGAGCGATGGTGAAGTGGACGATGGTGAAGTGGACGATGGTGAAGCGGGCGTTGCTGACCGTTGCCATCGTCGCGGTGGCCATCCAGCTGGTGCCCTACGGCCGG
>JAOBWJ010000384.1 GCA_025463335.1 Acidimicrobiales bacterium | reverse complement strand
TCCTGCTCCTCGCCCGGCGCCCGCCCCGGTGGCCGCCGGTCCCGCCGGCGAGCGCGACGAGGTGGTGCCGTTCTCCAACATCCGGCGCCGCACGGCCGAGCACATGACCCGCTCGAAGGCCACGTCGGCCCACGCCTTCATCGCCATGGAGGTCGACTACCACAACGTCGACAAGACCCGGCTGCCCAACAAGGACGCCTTCCGGGCCGAGGAGGGCGTGGCCCTCACCTACCTGCCGTTCATCAGCCGGGCCGTGGTCGACGCCCTGCGCGACTACCCCGAGCTCAACGCGTCGGTGGGTCACGACGAGCTGATCATCCACCACGACGTGCACCTCGGCTACGCCGTCGACCTCGACTTCCAGGGCCTCATGGTCCCGGTCGTGCACAACGCCGGCGGCAAGCGCCTCCGGGCCCTGGCCCGCGAGGTGGCCGACCTCGCCGATCGGGCTCGGTCGAAGTCGCTCGGTCCCGACGACATCTCGGGCGGCACCTTCACCCTCACCAACGTCGGCTCCTACGGCACCACGCTCACGTTCCCGGTGATCAACCAGCCCCAGATCGCCATCCTCTCCACCGACGGTGTGAAGAAGCGGCCGGTCGTGGTCGAGCAGGCCGACGGCAGCGACGCCATCGTCATCCACCCTGTCGGTCAGCTCGGTCTGGCGTGGGATCACCGGGCGGTCGACGGCGCCTATTCGGCCGCCTTCCTCCGCAAGGTCAAGGAGATCCTCGAGACGCGCGACTGGAGCCAGGAACTGGCATGAGCGCAGCGGGCGCGACCCTCCGGGTCCGCTGGCTGGGCAAGGTCGCCTACGCCGACGCCCACGCGCTCCAGCGGGGGTTGTTCGAGCACTCGACCGACGACCACCTGCTGCTGCTCGAGCACCCGCACGTCTACACGTTGGGCGTGCGTGCCGACCTGGGCAACGTGCTCGTCCCGCCGGCGTCGGTCGGCGCCGAGCTGGTGCGGGCCGACCGCGGCGGCGACGTCACCTACCACGGGCCCGGCCAGCTCGTCGGCTACCCGATCCTCACCGTCCCCGGCAAGCGGGGCGGGGGCATGGCCGACACCGTCGCCTACGTGCGGTCGGTCGAGCAGTTGGTGATCGACGCCCTGGCCGACCTCGGCCTGGCCGCCCAGCGGTTCGACCGCTGCCCCGGCGTGTGGATCGACGACCGCAAGATCGCGGCGGTCGGCGTGCGCCTGAGCCGGGGTCGGTCGATGCACGGCTTCGCCCTCAACGTCGACCCCGACATGACGATGTTCGACCACATCGTCCCGTGCGGCATCGCCGACAAGGGCGTCACCTCCCTGCGTGCCGAGGGCGTCGAAGCGACGATGGCCGAGGTCGTCGATGCCGTGGTGGCCCGGGCCGTCGAGCGGTGGGGGGGCGCCGGTTGGGAGCGGGAGGATGTGGCCGCCAAGGGCGACGTCGACCCGGCCGTGTTCCAACCGAGCGAGACGCCGGTGCGGCTCACCGGCCGGCTGGCCCAGGCCGGCGTGACCGGGGGCCTCACCATCTCCGAGCGGAAGCCCGAGTGGCTGCGGGCCCCACTGCGCATGGACACCGAGCAGCGCCGCCTCCAGAAGACGATGCGCGAGCTCGAGCTGGTGACGGTGTGCGAGGAGGCCGGCTGCCCCAACCTCAGCGAGTGCTGGTCCGACGGCACGGCCACGTTCATGATCAACGGCGAGCGCTGCACCCGGGCGTGCGGCTTCTGTCTGGTCGACACCAGCCATCCGTTGCCGCTGGCGCACGACGAGCCCGACCGGGTGGCCGAGGCCGTGGCCCGCATGGGGCTCACGCATGCCGTGGTGACGGCCGTGGCCCGCGATGACCTCGACGACGGCGGGGCTGCCGCGTTCGCCGCCACCATCGCGGCCATCCGACGCCGTCGTCCCGGCTGCGCCGTCGAGGTGCTCATCCCCGACTGCAAGGGCGACTCGAGTTCGCTCGACACGATCTTCGCCGCTCGCCCCGATGTGCTGAACCACAACCTCGAGACGGTCGCCCGCCTGCAGCGAGCGGTGCGGCCGTCGGCCGGCTACGCCCGCTCGCTCGCCGTGCTGGCCCGGGCCAAGGCGGCCGGTCTCACCACCAAGTCGGGGATCATCCTTGGCATGGGCGAGACCGACGACGAGGTGCTGGCCGCCCTCGCCGACCTGCGGGCCGTGGGTGTCGACATCGTCACCATCGGCCAGTACCTGCGACCGACGGCCAGGCACCTGCCGGTGAGCCGCTGGGTCGAGCCGGCCACGTTCGACATGCTCAAGGCGGCCGGTGAGGCCATGGGCATCCCCCACGTGGAGGCGTCGCCGCTCACCCGCTCGAGCTACCACGCCCGCCAGGCGGCGGAGGCTGCGGTCTAGCGGTTCGTGGCCGGTGGCGCGTCGGGTCCCGTTGCGTCTTCTCCTCGGCGATCTGACGTATCACGTCGTCACGGGCCTCCCGCAGGGCGCGGTCGACGTCGCGGTCGGCGCCGTGGCCCACCAGCGGCGGCCAGCCGGGGACGCGCACCTCGACGGTCACCTGCTGGTCGCGCTCGCCCCGGTCCTTCGCGCCGACCTCGATGTCGACCTGGTCGGGCGACCACCTGGCCAGGCGCCGGTCGAGTCCGGCCAGGTCGCCGATCACCCTCGGGCGCTCGGCGTCGGCGAAGCCGCCCCGCAGGCGGAGTCGCTGTTCGAGGAGCGATGTGGCCGGCATGGTGCACCGCTACCCAGGGGGCCGCGGACCAACCGCCCGGGGAGGGTGTCAGCGCGTCAGGAGCCAGAGGACGACCAGGAACACGACGCTGACGGCCGTGACCGCGCCACCGAGCGCCCAGAACCAGGCAGTAGTGCCCGAACTCCCGGCTCGCTCGCCTATCCGCCAGGCCTCGACGTGACTTCGTCGCCAACCGCGAGCCGGCCCGGGTGGGTGACGAGGGCGCCGACGCCGAGGAAGGTTCCTCGCTCCCGGGTGATGGTGCGGAGAGGCTCGAGGTCGCGGGGCAGGCCTGGCTGCGGGCGGGTCACCACCACGCAGCGGTCGATCTGCTTCACCACGTCGAGGCTGACCGTGCCGACGGAGACGCCGGTTCCGACGAGCGCGTCCTCATCGCCGTCGACCACCACGTTGGGCCGGAAGCGGCGGACGTCCCAGTCGCGGATGGCATCAGTCGACAGGATCGAGATGGCCGTGCGGGTGGAGTCGTGGAAGGTGCCGGCCGGTCCCTGCCAGCGGATCCAGTCGCCGTCCTCGTGCTCGGCGTCGAGCGGCGTCTCGAAGAGCGCGCGACGCTCGTCGTCGGCCTCGACCAACGCCACCGGGTGACCCAGCCATTCGCTGAGGTCGCCATCGTCCCGGGCGACGGAGCCGTCGGGGAGCACGATGCGCACGCCGTCGCCATCGAGGCAGGCCGAGGCGTGCAGCAGCTCGGGCTGGCGACGGGCGGTGAGGGTGAGGCCCGTCGCCCGGTCGAGCAGCGCCCAGCGCCGGTCGCCGACGAGGCCGTGGGCGTCGACGTCGATGGCGTCGAGCCGTTCGCCCTGCATGGATTTCACCGGGTACCGCCAGAGGCCGAGCACGCGCACCGGGCGAGGGTACGCGGGCCGATGTCAGCGGGACAGGAGCCAGAGGACGACGAGGAACGCGACGCTGACGGCCGTGACCGCTCCACCGAACCGCATCAGCGGTCGTACCTCGGGCCTCATCGACGCCGTGGGATCGGCCCTCCGCCAACGCTGGCTCAGCCAGGCGACGACGACCACGGCGACGAGGATGCCGATCACCACGTCCACGCCTGGAGTCTCGCGTCCGTCCGTGTCGAGTGAGGGTTCAGCGGGTGGCGCCGCCGGGCCGGCGCCGCCATCCGACCGCGCCCAGCGCGCCGAGGACGGCCACCGCCGCCACCGCCACCGGGGGCGGGACGCCGCGGCCGGTCGAGCGGTGGCCGAGCGTCCCGCCGGCCGACTGGGATGACAGCACCGACCAGAGGGACTGCGAGGAGAGCGTCGACCCGATCGACGCGAACGAACCGATCGACAGCACCGATGCCGCCGACCCGACCGACCCGATCGAAAGCGCCGACCCGACCGACCCGATCGACAGCACCGAGCCCTGGCTGGCGATGCTCAGCAGCGAGTCCTCGGACCACAGCGACCAACGCGACGTCACGACCACATGATGCCGAAGCAAGCTGGTCCGATGGAAGTGTCGTTCCGCCGGGCCACCGCCGACGATCTGGCCGCCATCGTTGCCCTTCTCGCCGACGACATCCTCGGTCGCGAGCGGGAGCAGGTCGGCGCCGAGCCTGCGGAGGCCTACCACCGGGCCTTCGCCGAGATCGACGCCGACCCCCGGCAGCTGCTGGTGGTTGCCGACTCGGGCGGCGAGGTGATCGGGACCCTCCAGCTGACGTTTGTCCCCGGCCTCACCTACGAAGGTGCCGAACGGGCCCAGATCGAAGGCGTCCGGATCGCCTCCGGCATCCGGGGCGAGGGCCTCGGCCGGCAACTGATCGGCTGGGCGGCCGACCAGGCCCGCATCCGTGGCTGCCGGCTCGTGCAGCTCGCGACCGACAAGCGGCGGGCCGATGCCATCCGGTTCTACGAGTCGCTCGGCTTCACTGCCACCCACGAAGGGATGAAGCTGCCCCTCTGATCCGGCATAGCGTCTCGCCATGGCCCGAGCCTTCGACCAGCTCAACGACGACCTGCGGGCGTTCGTGGAGCGCCAGCACGTGTTCTTCGTGGCCACCGCGCCGCTCAGCGGCGATGGCCACGTCAACGTGTCGCCCAAGGGCGGTGACACGTTGCGCGTGCTCGACGACCGCACGGTCGCCTACCTCGACATCAGCGGCAGCGGCATCGAGACCGTGGCCCACCTCCAGGAGAACGAGCGCATCACGATCATGTGCTGCGCCTTCGAGGGCAACCCCGACGTCGTACGGCTCTACGGACGGGGCGAGGTCGTCTTCCCCGACGACGAGCGGTTCGCCGGGCTGCGGGGCCTGTTCGGCGAGTTTTCCGGCGTGCGGTCGGTGATCCTCGTCGCCCTCGACCGGGTCTCGTCGTCGTGTGGGTTCGGCGTGCCGCTCATGGCGTTCGTCGCCGACCGCGACCGGCTGGAGACGGCCCACGCCAAGCGGGGCGAGGAGGCCATGCCGGCCTACTGGGCATCGCGCAACGCCACGAGCATCGACGGGCTCCGCGGCATCTCCTGAAGGAATCGCTTGATCGCAACCCAGAGGTTGCCATATGGTGATCACATGAACGATGTGATCGAACGAGACCTGATCCTGACGCAGCCCGTCGAGCGGGTGTGGGCTGCCCTGACCGACCCGAAGGAGCTCGGCTCCTGGTTCCCCGACCGCGTCGAGCTCGACGTGCGGCCGGGCGGCGAGGGCACCTTCACCTTCGACATGGACGGCGGGGAGCACGTCGCCGCGGTTGTGGTCGAGGCCGTCGAGCCGATGTCCCGCTTCGCCTTCTGGTGGGGCGATGTCGGCAACGTCGCCGAGCAGCGCACACTGGTCGACTTCACCCTCGAGCCCGTCGAGGGCGGCACCCGGTTGCACCTGGTGGAGTCCGGGTTCGCCAAGATGGCGAACGGCGACGACATGAGGAAGGGCAACGAAGATGGCTGGACCGTCCAGCTCGGCAAGCTCCCGGGGTACCTCGCTGCGTGAGGAGGCGGCG
>JAOBWJ010000381.1 GCA_025463335.1 Acidimicrobiales bacterium | reverse complement strand
GGCCTTCGCCGCTTCCAGCACGCCGAGGCCGAGGATGTCGGAGGCGGCGAAGACGGCGGTCGGCCGCGGGCGTAGGGCGAGGAGCTGCTCGGTGAGCCGGCACCCGACGTTGCGGTCGTGCGGGCCGGGGCGCACCAGCCGCTCGTCGACGGTGAGGCCGGCGTCGTCGATCGTCTGGCGAAAGCCCAGCTCTCGCGCTGAGCTCGACGAGAACCCGAATGGGTTCTCCGGATCGTCGCCGAGGAAGGCGATGCGCTCGTGCCCGAGGGCAAGGAGGTGGCGGGTGGCGAGGCAGCCGCCCTCGACGTCGTCGGTCACCACGCAGGGGATCCCGTCGACGGCGGCGTCGACGAGGACCACCGGCACACCGTGATCGAGGAGACTGGCGACAGCCGCCGCCGGCGGGGGCATCGACATGACCAGCAGCCCGTCGGCGCGATCACGGCGAAGCAGAGAGGCGAAGTGCTGGTCGCGCTCGACCGTGGACTCGACGTTGAACAGGACCAGGTCGTAGCGGCTCCCGCCCAGGGCCTCGACCACGCCGCGAAGCCGCTCGACGGCGGACGGCTGCGGGAAGAACGGGACGACGACGCCGAAGGTGTGCGCCCGCCCGCTGGAGAGGCCCCGTGCCAGCGGGTTGGGGTGATAGTCGAGCAGCTCGATGGCGGCCAGGACGCGCTGCCGGGTGAGCTCGCTCACCCGCGGGCTGTCGTTCAGCACGCGAGAGACCGTTCCGGCCCCGACCCCTGCCTGGGCAGCGACATCGGTGATCGTGACCATTGCCCCCTTCCCGCCACGGGGCCGTGGAAGCGGTTCCACGAGACCTAAGGCGAACATACGCCCGGGTGCCGGAAACCGTCAATGGAAACGCTTCCACGAACCGGGCTACGCCGCTCGCACCCGCCGGGGTACGAGCATCGTCACCCTCGATCGCTGAGCAACGGCGCCGGGATCCGGTCGAGCTCGGAGGCGACAGGGCCGAAGCGGTCGGTGCCGCCCTCCCAGTCGTCCCACGCCTCGGCGATCTCGGCCTTGGTGCGGGCCACGAAGTTCCACCACATGACGAGCCGATCGGGGAACGGCTCGCCGCCGAGCACGAGCGCGTGGGCGCCGGCCGAAGCTTCGAGCGTCAGCTCCTCGCGCCCGAGCCCGAGGTAGGCCAGCTCGCCCGGAGCCACCACCTCGTCGCCGACGGCGTAGGTGCCGTCGAGCACGATGAGGGCGTGCTCGTGGCTGGGCTCGAGGCTCAGCGTCCCGGCACCGGTGCCGGAGACGGCGAGGCCCACGAGGGCGGTGTCGGTGCGGGCCGGCGAGCGCACGCCGGCGTACTCGCCGACGAGAACGGTCGCGGCCAGACCTCCCGCGCCGACCACCGGCAGGTCCTCGTGGTGCTCGAAGCCGCCCGAGCCGTGCCGGGTCTCCTCGGGCAGGGCGACCCAGAGCTGGGCCCCGTGGACCTCGCCGCGTCGCCCGGTCGGTGACTCCTCGGCGTGGACGATCCCGGCACCGGATGTCATCAGGTTGAGCTGGCCCGGGCGGATGAGCTGCTCCGACCCCAGGCTGTCGCGGTGGAGGGCCTCGCCGGCGAGCAGCCACGTCACCGTCTGGAGACCCGTGTGGGGGTGAGGGCCGATCTGCATGAGGCCGTCGTCCCTCGGCCCGAAGTGGTCGACGAAGCACCAGGCTCCGACCGTCCGGCGGTCGTGGCGGGGAAGGGCCCGCCGCACCGCCATGCCGCCCACGTCGGCCATCCGGCTGGGGAAGCGCTGCACGGTCGGCGCAGTGGCGGCCGGTCCCTGTTCGTCGTCTACGGGCGCATCGATGCTGGTGACCGGACCGCTCATACGACGCAAATCTACGGACGAGACGTCAGGAGGGGCGCGAGAAGTCGCGCACCGGTGACCGGGGTGGCGGGCTCATGCCGGCGGGCGGCTCCCAGCCGGAGGCCCGTAGGTCCTCGAGCACGTGGGCCATGTTGAGCAGGTCTTCCTCGTACCGGAACTTCCCGCCGCCGGCGTAGAGCAGGGTGGAGTAGCCCGACTGCTGTCGACCGTCGGGCAGCACCTGGCGGAACTTGACGATGACCTCGTCACCGTCGACGTAGAGGTGGTCGACCGGGAACGTCCAGTCCTCGATGCCGGTCATCGAGTCGACGAGGAACGCCCGGATCTCGTCGATGCCCTCGATGCGGCCCCACGCCGGGTCGATGAACACGGCATCGTCGGTGAAGAACTCGACCAGGTCGGACCACGGTCGTACCCCCTCGTCCACGGCCTGCCGGTAGCCCAGGTAGCGCTCGAGCGTGGCGGCCAGCTCGGCCGCCCGGTCATCCCCCATGTCGTTTCCCCCTTCGACTGGGCGGGACCGTATCTGCTAGTCGAGCGGCGAGTCGGTGGTGAGGGCCACCTCGTCGACCGGGATGGTGTGCGTCGGGGGCACCTGGCCCAGCCGGCCGGCCTGGAAGTCCTCGAACGCCTGGCGGAGCTCGTCCTCGGTGCTCATCACGAACGGCCCGGCCCAGGCCACCGGCTCTCGGATGGGCCGACCGCCGAGCAGGACGACCTCCAGGCGACCGGGCCGGCCGGGGTCGCTGGCCGCTTCCACCACCACCGTGTCGCCCTCGCCGAGCACGGCGAGCTGCCCGGTGTGCACCGGCACCCGCTCGGCGCCGACCGATCCCGCGCCGCCGAGGACGTAGACGAGGGCGTTGAAGTCGGTCATCCACGGGAGCTCGACCCGCTCGCCGGGGTGGACGGTGGCGTGCACCATGGTCATGGGGGAGCGCGTCGAGCCTGGGCCGCGGTGCTCGCCGAGCGGCCCGGCGATGAGCCGGAGGAGGGCGCCGGCGTCGGCCGAGGTGAGGAGGGTGATCGCCGGCCCGTCGATCTCCTGGTAGCCCGGCGGCACCCACTTCTGGGCGGCCGGCAGGTTGACCCAGAGCTGGAGGCCGTGGAACAGGCCGCCGGCGGTGACCACGTGCTCGGGCGGCGTCTCGATGTGGAGGATCCCCTTGCCTGCGGTCATCCACTGGGTGTCGCCGTCGCTGATGAGTCCACCCCCGCCGGTGGAGTCCTCGTGCCGGAGCAGACCGTCGATCATGTAGGTCACGGTCTCGAACCCGCGGTGGGGATGCCACGGCGTGCCCTTCGGCTCCCCGGGGGCGTAGTCCACCTCACCTATCTGGTCCATGTGGATGAACGGGTCGAGCAGCTCGAGGGGGACGCCGGCGAACGCCCGGCGAACGGGGAATCCCTCGCCCTCGAAGCCGGTGGGAGCGGTGGCGATGCCACGAACCGGACGGGCCCGGCCCGCGGGCCCGACGACGCGGGGCAGCGTGGTGAGATCGTCGACGGAGACGGCGGGCATGGCGGCCGCACTACCCCGGCTGGCAATGGGGTAGTCGCGCCCCATGACACTGATCCCGGAGACCCATCGCGACCTCCTCGACGCTCAAGTGGCGGCCCTGGCCACCATCGGTGGCGACGGCTATCCGCAGGTGACGGGGGTGTGGTTCCTGCTCGACGAGGACGGCGAGATCAAGGTGTCGCTCAACGAGACCCGCCGGAAGCTCAAGAACCTCCTCGAACGCCCGGCGTGCACGCTGTTCATCCTCGACCCGACCAACCCCTACCGGTACGTGGAGATCCGGGCCCGGGCCGAGGTGGTGCCCGACACCAACCAGGCTGTGGCGAAACGGGTGGGGGCCAAGTACGGCGCCGACCTGGCGGAGAGGGACGGTCCGGGCGAGTCGCGGTACGCCGTCACCCTCCATCCCGTGCACGTGCACACGTTCGGCTGACGATGACCCCGGTGCCGGCCGTCTTCCTCGGGCACGGCAGCCCGATGAACGCCCTCGACCACAACCGCTACACCGAGGCTTGGCGGGCGGTCGGCGCGGCCGTGCCCCAGCCGAGGGCGATCCTCGCCATCTCGGCCCACTGGTACGTCAACGCCACCGCGGTGACGGCCATGGACCGGCCCCGCACCATCCACGATTTCTATGGGTTCCCCGACGAGCTGTTCGCCGTGGAGTACCCCGCCCCTGGCGACGCCGAGGTTGCCGCAGAGGTGGTGGATGCGCTGGCGCCGGTGTGGGTGGGCGCGGACCTGGACAGTTGGGGCCTCGACCACGGCACATGGTCGGTCCTGGTCCACGCCTACCCCAAGGCCGACGTCCCGGTCCTCCAGCTGGCTGTCAACGCCTTGAAGCCGTGGGCGTACCACTTCGACCTCGGCGAGCGGCTGGCGCCGTTGCGTGACCGAGGAGTCATGGTGGTGGCGAGCGGCAACGTGGTGCACAACCTGCGGCTGGTCGACTGGGCGCAGGAGGCCAACGGCACCGACTGGGCCCACCGGTTCGACGAGGCCGCCCGGTCGGCCATGACGACCGACCCGCACAAGGTGCTCGAGCTGCAGCTCCATCCGGATGTGCAGCTGGCGGTGCCCACGCCCGACCACTTCCTGCCGCTGCTCTATCTGGCCGGGCTGTCGGCCGCCGCAGGTCGTCCGGCCGAGGTGCTGGTCGACGGCTACGCCTACGGCTCGTTGTCGATGACGAGCTACACGCTCGACCTGCACTGCGAGCTCGCTGACCTGCCCGACGACGGGCCGGCCGAGCTCCCCGACGCTCCACCCGACGAGGCCAACATCTGACGCGGCAAGCTACGGGCCATGACCGACGTGACTCCCGCCGAGGACGAGCTGCCGCTGATCATCTCGGTGGTGGGCGGTGTCGACCTGCCCATCGCCCCCAGCGAGCATGTGAAGGGCCGGGTGTTCGGCCGCGTGTTCGGCATCACGGCGTGACGTTCTGGGGCCTCGTCGAGTCGGCGGCGATCCATGCTCCCGACCGGGTGGTGCTGGCCGACGACCACGGTCGCTCGCTGACGTCGGTGCAGCTCCGCGACGCAGCGGAGCGGGTGGCGGCCGGGCTGGGTGTGGCGCCGGGGTCGGTTGTGTCGTGGCAGGTGCCGACCACCCTCGAGGCCGTGGTGGTGCTGGTCGCCCTGGCTCGGCTCGGTGCCACCCAGAACCCGATCATCCCGGTCCTGCGTCGGCGAGAGGTGGGGCTGATCACCACCCAGGTCGGCACCCAGTTGCTGGTCGTGCCCGAGGTGTGGCGGGGCTTCGAGCACGGGGCCATGGCGCGTGAGATCGGTGGGTTCGACGTGCTGGCGCTCGACCTCGAGGGGGAGGTCGGACCCGAGCTGCGGCTGCCGATGGGCGCCCCTTCCTCGCTGCCCGAGTCACCGGTCGACGACGGCGACGGGCGCTGGGTCTACTTCTCCTCGGGCACGACGGCCGACCCGAAGGGCGCCCGCCACACCGACTCGTCGCTCATGGCCTCGGCCACCGCGATGGAGCAGCACCTCGGGTTCGGTGAGGGCGACGTCTATCCCATCGCCTTCCCGATCTCGCACATCGGTGGCATCGCCATGCTCGCCGCGGCGTTGCGGTCGGGCGGCAGGCTCGTGCTGTTCGACACGTTCGACCCCGCCACGACCGGCGAGCGCATGGCGGCCCACCGGCCGACGATCCTCGGCTCCGCGGTGCCGTTCTTTCGGGTCTACCTCGACGCCCAGCGCCGCCACGGCGACGAGCCGCTGTTCCCCGACCTGCGCACGTGCACGGCCGGCGGGGCGCCGACGCCGCCGGAGATCGTGAAGGAGCTGGTCGAGGCGTTCGGCGTGCGCGGCGTCGTGCAGTCGTGGGGCCTCACCGAGTTCCCCATCGCCACCGCCGCCCGCCCCGACGACCCCCCGGAGGTGCTGGCGGAGACGATCGGGAAGCCGGGCCCCGGCGTCGAGCTGCGAGTGGTCGACGGCGAGCTGCGACTCAAGGGGGCGCAGTGCTTCCTCGGCTACCTCGACCCGTCGCTCGACACGCACGCCTTCGACGAGGACGGCTGGTTCCGCACCGGTGACCTCGGCCACGTCGACGACGACGGCAACGTGCACATCACCGGGCGGCTGAAGGACGTCATCATCCGCAACGCCGAGAACATCTCGGCCCTGGAGATCGAGGACGTCCTGCTGCGCCATCCCGACGTGGCCGACGTGGCGGTGCTCGGCATGCCCGACCAGCGCACCGGTGAGCGCGTCGTCGCGGTGCTCGTCGCCGAGGCCGGCGCCGCCGTCACCCTCGAGGGCCTGGCCGCCCACTGCCAGGCCCAGGGACTGGCCCGCCACAAGACCCCCGAGCAGCTCGAGCTCGTCTCCGACCTGCCCCGCAACCCCATGGGCAAGCTCCTCAAGCAACAGCTCAAGGACACCCTCTCGGCGTAGATCCGTGGTCGTGGTGCCCACTGATCTACGCCAGCAAGGTGGTCAGGGGTGCAACACGACCTTGATGGCGCCAGCGGATCGGTCGGCCGCGACGCGGAACGCCTCGGCGGCGTCGTCGAGCGGGAACCGGTGGGTGACGAGCGTGCGGGCGATGTCGGGCTGGGCCGCGAGCATGGCCGCCACCTCGTCGACCTCACGGGTGCCGTCGTGGCGCTCGTAGGCCATGGCCCCGACCCACGTCAGCTCCTTCACCAGTGTCATCGCGCCCGGCACCGGCACCAGCCCGTGGAACACGCCGAGCAGCACCACCCGGCCGCCGGGGCGGGCCAGCTCGGTGCAGCGGGCGATGCCCGACTCGCTGCCGGCGGCCTCGATCACCACGTCGTACTCGCCGCTCGGCGTACCGGCGCCGAGCCGCTCACCGGCCAAGCGCTGGTGGGGGTGCCGGGCCTCGAGGTCGACGTGGTGGCCCATGGTCCTGGCGGCGGCCACCGCCAGGAGACCGATCGAGCCCCCGCCCAGCACCACCACCCGCTCGCCCGGCTGGATGGCGGCCCGCACCACGCCGTGCCAGGCCACGCTTGCCGGTTCGACCAGGAAGGCGTCGGCCACGTCGAGCCCCTCGGGCAGGGCGACGAGGTTCTCCCGGGGCACTCGCACCCGGTCGGCCAGGCCGCCATCGATGAAGATGCCGAGGTTGCTGTGCTCGCCCACGCAGCGCTGGGTGTGCCCGGCGAGGCACTCGGCGCAGGCCCCGCAGAAGAGCGTGGGCTCGACCGCGTAGGGCACGCCGTCGACGATGCCGGCGAACTCATGGCCGAACGTGAAGTCGAGCGGCCCCATGGCCAGGAAGCCGAGGTCGGTGCCGCAGATGCTCGACGACCGCACCTCGAGCAGGACGCCGTCGCCCGTGGGCTCGTCGACCTCGACCACTGCTGGACCGTTCGCTGTGCTCCGCACTCCCCGCATGACCCGGACCCTAGAACCCGTGCCGGGGGAGCGTGAGCGGAAGGTGGAGCGAGCCGATCGGTACTCAGGCCAGGAAGTCGAGGACGGCTGCGGCGAACGCGGCCGGGGCGTCGACCGGGACCAGGTGGCCGCTGGGCCCGAGCTCGATCAGTTCGGCACCGAGCAGGTCGGCTTCAGCGCGGGCCGCGTCGGCGGACAGCACCGGACTGTCGGTGGCCCGCACCACCAGACTGGGGCACGTCACTGCTTCGAACGCCGGCCGATGGTCCTCGGCGCGGAACGCCCACCGGGTGAAGAAGATGGGGTCGTGGCGACGGACGTGGCCGCCGTGCCGGGGTCGCACGGAGCCGGCGGCGAGGGCGGCGACGACCTCGTCGGGAGCGTGGGCGTTGGCGGCCCGCTCGTAGGCCACGACCTCGGCCAGGCTGGCGAACGACTCGGGGCGGACCGGCACGGCGTCGACCGGGACATCGAAGGTGGCTGGCACGTCGACCACCACGAGGCGGCGCACCAGATCGTGGCGGTGGGCGGCGAGGGTGGTGGCCACCAGTCCGCCCCACGAGAGACCGACCACATCCACCGGCCCGATCCCGAGGGCCTCCACGACGGCGGCCACGTCATCGGCGAGGGTGGCCGTCGAGTAGTCGCCGTCGGGCGCCCAGTCGCTGTCGCCGTGGCCGCGCAGGTCGAGGGCGAACACATCGGCACTGGTGGCCAGCAGGGGTCCCGCCCCGCTCCACGCCCAGGCCTGGCCAGTCACTCCGTGCAGGCAGACGATCGGGGTTCCCGGACCGCCCGTCCACCGGAGGTGGTGGAACCGGAGTCCGCGGGCGTCGACCCAGCTCTCCTCGGCGGTCACGGGAGCAGGCACCGCTCGACCGACACCCGGGCCACCACCCGGCCATGGTGCACCACCGTGCGGCGCTCGCCGGCCCGGCCCAGGGCGTCGGCCAGGTCGTCGCCCTCCACGCAGAGCAGCTCGGCGGGGAAGCCCGCCGCCACCCGCACGGGGGCCAGGCCCATGGTGGCCCGGCCGGCGGCACCCACCGCGTGCCACGCCTCGGCCGGGGTGAGGTGGGCGGCGAGCACCATGAGGGCGGCTGTCTCCAGCGGATCGGCCCGGCCCACGGCGTTGAACGGATCCCGCACGTTGTCGCCCCCCGCAGCCACGGTGACGCCGGCGTCGAGCAGGGCGCGCACCGCGGTGAGGCCTCGCGGCGGGGCGCTGGTCACGCCCCGTGCCTGGAGATAGAGGTTGGTGTGGGGGAGCGCGATCACGGCGATGCCGGCCTCGGCCAGTTCGGCGGCCACCGCCTCCTGGGCCGTCACGGGCAGGATGCCGAGGCTGACGCAATGCGACGCGGTTGTGCCCGCGGGCGGGCGGAGGCGGGCCAGGTGGCGCACGTGGAGGCTGGACGGGTCGAGCACCTCGTCGGTGTGGAGGTCGAGGGGTACGCCGTGCCGGACGGCGACATCAACGAGGTACTCGGTGCATCCGATGGGGTCGGGGTCGGTGTAGGGCGCCCCGCCGCACAGGTCGGCGCCCATGGCGAGACCCTCCTTCAGCAGCGCCCGGGACGTGGCCCCGGCGGGACCGGTGAGCGGGCTGCTCGGGAGCACGACCACCTGGAGGTCGACCAGCGCCCTCGACTGCTCGCGCAGCTCGAGCACCGCTTCCAGGGGCGCCAGCCCGGACGCGGCGCCGACGTTGACGTGGCTGCGCACGGCGGTGGCACCGTGGGCGAGCAGGTCCTCGAGCGCGCGTCGGGCGCCGGCCAGGACCTCGGCGGCCGGGCGGGGGGCCAGCACGTCACGCCACGCGGCCACGGCGTTGGGGAGGTCGCCGGCCGGGTTGGGGGCGATCCCGAAGGTGCCGGCCTTGTCGATGTGGGCGTGGGGCTCGACCGGGGCGTCGAGCACGACCATGCCGGTGCAGTCGACGACCTCGTCGCCTCTCGGTTCGAGCCGGGGCCCGACCTCGGTGATCTGGTCGCCATGGATGCGGATGTCGGCGGCGGTGCCGTCGGCGAGGTGCCCGCCGGCCAGGAGCGTCACGCCATCACCGCGGTGACGCCGGCGCGGGGCAGGACGTCGGTGGCGAGCACGTGGAGCTGCTCGTCGATCTCCTCGCGAGACAGGCCGGGCAGCTCGGGGAAGAGCACGAGGTGGCGCAGGTCGAGCAGCTCGGCCCACCGGCCGATGGTGTCGGCCACCTCCTCCACCGAGCCGAGCGCCCACACGCCAAGCTTGCGGGTCTCCTCGAGCGACGGCCGGAAGTCGAACGGCACGCCCTCGCCGAACCACCGGAGGCGGCCGTAGGGGGAGAGGAACTTCACCAGCTCGTCGTGGCCGGGCCGGGCCCGCTCCAGGGGGCCGACGTGCACGACCATCTGGAGGCAGCGGCCCTCGCCGGGGCCGAGCTCACGGCCGGCGGTGGCCGCCTCCTCGGCGAAGCGCTTCCACCGCTCGGCCACCATGGTCGGCCCGGCGTTGGCGAACACGCCGGTGTGGCCCCGGCGGGCCACGTAGGCGAGTGTCTCGGGCGAGGTCACGGGCTGGAAGATCTCGACCGGCCGGTTGACCGGTCGGGGTACGAGCGTGAGGTGGGTGACCTCGGCGCCCCGGTCGGGGATGCCCGGCGGCGGGAACTGGAAGTGGTTGCCCTCGTAGCGGAAGCGCTCCTCGTTCCACGCCGCGGTGATGACCTCCATGGCCTCCTCGAACACCTCGCGGTTCACTCGGTCGGCCTCCCGGCTCATGGCGTTGTCGCCGCTGGCCACCACCGTGCCGAGCGTCTGGGCCTCGCGGGGGACGGTGCCTCGACCCACGCCGAACACCAGGCGACCGCCGGTGAGCATGTCGGCCATGGCGAAGTCCTCGGCCAGTCGGAGCGGGTGCCACTGGGGGACGATGTTGAACATCTGGCCGAAGCGCAGGCGTTTGGTGCGACCGGCCAGGTGCACGCCGAGGAGGATGAGGTTGGGGGTGAGCTCGTAGCCCTCGTGCTGGAAGTGGTGCTCGGTGAGCCACAGGGTGTCGAAGCCGAGGTCGTCGGCGGTGTGGGCCCACGAGTCGAGGTTCCCGTAGGCGGCGGCCACGCCGTCCTCGCCGACCCGGCGGTCGCGGGGGTCGGGCGGCCCGCTCCCGGGGTCGGTCATGGGGGCGGTGCCGTAGAAGTGGAGGTCGACGCGCATCACCGCCGAGGATGTCGAGGCCGTGTCACCGGCACGTGTCAGGCGCGTGAACGACAGCGTTCACACTCCGGTGACGGTTCCGAAAATCAACAGTTTGTAGATTCAACGTCATGGTGCAAGGAGTTCCCGTCGTCGATCTGTCCACCGAGGCCGCCGGTGCCGACCTGGTCGAGTCACTCGAAACGGCGTCGTCGGCCATCGTCGTGGGCCACGGCATCGACCTCAGGCTGCGCAGCGAGGTGATCGCCCGGTC
This sequence comes from Acidimicrobiales bacterium, assembly GCA_025463335.1. GTDB lineage: Bacteria > Actinomycetota > Acidimicrobiia > Acidimicrobiales > CADCSY01 > RYN-34. The sequence goes on along the minus strand of JAOBWJ010000381.1, from coordinate 4,261 downwards.
CCGCGAGTTCTTCGCCCTGCCGCGGGAGGTGAAGGAACGGGTGCGATGGCCCGGCACCGGCCCGTGGTTCGGGTGGCAGCCGGTCAACGAGGGCGCCGCGGAGCTCACCGGTACCCGGGTGCCCGACCTCGTCGAACGCTTCGAGGTGCAGGAGATCGAGGGCTTCACGTACTGGCCGGACGAGGTCGCCGGCTTCCGCGAGGCCTGGCTGGCCTACTACTTCTCGTGCGCCACGCTCGCTTCCCGGCTGGTCCGAATGGTGGCGGCCGAGCTCGATCTGCCGGAGGAGGAGCTGCCGGCGTGGACCGAGCGGCAGTTCGCCAACCTGGTGGCCAACCACTACGTGCCCCAACCCGAGCCCCCGTTGCCGGGTCAGACGCGGGTCGGGCCCCACACCGACCGTGGCGGCGTGACCCTCCTTGCGGCCGATGAGGCGCCTGGTGGCCTCGAGGTGCGGCTCGGCGGGCGTGAGTGGGTGCCCGTCGTGATCCCGTCTGACGCCTACGTCCTCCAGGTCGGCGACCTGTTCGCCCGCTGGACCAACAAGCGGCTGCCGGCCAACGTGCACCGCGTCGTCAACCCGCCGCGGGAGGTGGCGGCGACCTCATCCCGGTTGGCGCTCGTGTACTTCCACTACCCGGCGCTGGACGCCGTGGTGACCCCGGCGCCGTCGTGCGTCACCGCCGACCGGCCGGCGCTCCCGTCGCTGGTCTGCGGCGACCATCTGCTGGCTCGCCAGGAGGCCTACAAGACCCGTGGTGACGACGAGAAGTACGTGTTCGCATGACCTTCTTCGCGGCCAGCCAGCTCGACGAGCTGGCGGCTTTCTACGCCGAGCACGGCTACGCCGTGCTGCGGGGTCTGTGGGACGACGAGGCCATGGACGCCATGGAGCTGGAATGCGTGGCCGCCCAGCACCGGCTGGTGGACGGCGACCTGCCTGAGCGCTACGGGACGACGGTCCTCATCGACGACGCCGTCCAGAACCGCTTCGCCAACTACGTCACGTACGCGACGGAGCTGCTGCCCGACGTGCGGGCCGCGGCGTTGCACCCGGTGGCACAGCAGGCGGCGCGACGCCTGGTTGGCGAGGAGACGTGGCTGCTGGAGGCGACCCGGTTCGGTGTCGTGTACCAGGACGCCCGCCCCGGTCGGGAGTCGAGCTACACCCGCATCGGGTGGCACAGCGACTGGCAGTCGGGCCCCAACCTGCCGATCTGGCCCTCGGCCGCGTTCACCATCCACGTCGACGGGACCAGCCCGGCCAACGGGTTCCTGCGTGTGGTGCCGGGCAGCCACAAGTGGGCCACGCCGGCGCCGTACCGCAACGTCAACGGCGCCATCGTGCCCGAGGGCTCGCCCCCGGCCGGCGGCCACACCGACGAGCCAGCGCCGTTCGAGATGCCGCTCGGGTTCGACTTCGTGCCCGGCGAGATCGCCCTCTACTGCGAACGGGGCGACCTGCTGTTCCACGACGCCTACCTGTGGCACTCCGCCGCTCGCGCCACCGACGACGACACCAAGCGCCGCCACATCCGCGGCGGCTGGTTCTCCGGCGACCCCGCCGCCGCCACCGTCGAGGACTTCGTCAAGAACGCCGCCCGCTAACCAGCTGAACCCGCGACGGATGGTCAACAGAAGTGTTGACCATCCGTCGCGGGTTCAGGCGGAGCGGGTGAGGAGTGCCCACCGCGCGCTGCGGATCCGCTCGCGGACGACGTCGGGGTGGTGCCAGACCTCGACGTCCCAGACTTCGACGACCACAAAGCCAGCGGCCTCCAGGCGAGCCTTCCGTGCTGTGTCGGCGGCTTTGTCGACGAGGGCGGTGTGGTACTTCTCGCTCTGCACCTCCACGATCAGCGGGAGCTCGGGGTCCTTGAAGTCGACGCGCCCGCACCATTCGTCGCCACCCGCATCGACCTGCCGGGCCATGGGGAAGTCGCAGATCGCCATGAAGCGCCGCTCGAGCCCGCTCGCCGGCGGCACGTAACCGGGACCGCGAGCCGCATCGAGCTCCCGTAGGAAGGTGCTTCCGGGTCGGCCTCGACCCGCGAGCTGGCCCACTGTGAGCCGAAACGTCCTGCCATCGAGCAGTCGTTCGGTCCACAGCCAATCGAGCACCCGCTCCGCGCGATGGGTATGTGTGGCAGCGAGCTCGCACACCAAGCGGCCCGGGCTGATGACCGTGATTCCGCGCACGACCCTGATCTGGGTCGGGTGCAGGTCGACCACCTCATGCACCACGGCCAACGACGACGGCCGCCGAGCGACACCGCGGTGCCTGACGACGTGGATCGGCCGGAGCGGGAAGCCTGGAACGCCCCACATCCACGCCGCGGAGGGTCCGGCGATGGCAGCGCCCGGACTGGCGTCGAGCACGGCGGCCATCAACGCCTGCTCGTCAGTGTGCGGCGCCCCCGATCGGGCGAGGACCCGATCGGAGCGCAACGTCCACCGCGGCGAGTCCCGAAGTCGCGGCAGCTCCTGCTTGAGCATCCCGAGCGCCCGCAGCTGCCACGTGGCCACCACGCCGTGCTGCCCTTCCGCCAGATCGACCGCCTCCCGTTCGAACCTCATGCTCGAACAGGGTGCCAATGGGGTGTGACATCGTCCGCCCCACCGAACCCGCGACGGATGGTCAACAGAACTGTTGACCATCCGTCGCGGGTTCGGAACGGTGGGGTGCGCAATGGAGTGTTCACGGACGTGACATGTGGTGGTCGTTCGGGGGTTCTACCGTTTGGGACGTGGGAACCACTGAGCTGCTCATCGTCGCTGCCGTCGTCCTCCTCCTCTTCGGGTCCACCAAGTTGCCGAGCCTGGCTCGGTCGCTCGGTGAGGCCCAGCGGGAGCTGAAGAAGGGCGCCGCCGGCGACGACGAGGCCTGATCCAGTTCACGAGATGGAAACGCCGGGAGCGTTGACAGAGTGTTGAAGTACTGAGGACGCTGGGGACGTGGCTGGCATCGTCCCCTCCCGAACGTCAGATCCCGTCGAGGCCGCCTCCCTGGTGGCCGATCGAGGGGCCGCCATCCTCGTTGGTTGCGGCACCTCCGAGGCAGACGCCCGGGGGGTCGCCACCCGGGTCTGGCACGACCAGGTGGTCGCCGTTCCCGATCCGGCTGCCGTCCGCGAGGGTGGCGACCAGGACCGCAAGAAGTACGCCTTCCACGAGCGCCTCGACCTCCACAGCGATGGCTTCGCCTACGGCGACAAGGCCCCCGACGTGATGGCCCTGGCCTGCGTGCAGGACGGCTCGGTGGGCGGCGAGTCGTTCCTCGCCGACGGCTACGCCCTCCTCGAGCACATGGATCGCGGCCTCCGCTCCTTCCTCCTCGACGTCCCCGTCGACCAGACCGAGCCGGGCGCCCACGAGACGATCTCCCCGATCGTGCTCACCCTCCCGTCCGGCCGCCGGGCCGTGCGACAGCCGCTCTACGCCCAGCCGGCACCGGGCACCGACAGCCCCGAGCGCGACGGCCTTCAGATCGCCCGTTGGAAGGACCTCACCGCCGAGCTCTCGGCCTCTGTGCCCCGCTTCCGTCTCGCTCCCGGCGAGGTGCTGCTGGCCGACAACTACCGCGTGCTCCACGGCCGCGACCCCTACCAGGGCGAGCGCTTCCTGTGGCGGGTGTGGGCGTGGACGACGGCCGGCAACGGCACGCCCACCGGGCCCCTGCACTCCGACAGCCGGTACGCGTTCACCCAGGCATGAGCCTCGACTCCGCCCTCGAGCTGTTCTGGAATCCAGTCGCCACCGTCGACGAGCTGGCCGCCGCCGCGCCCCACCCGCTGGCCGTCACCCTGCTCGGCCGACGCCTGGCCGTGGCCGACCTGGGCGACGCCGTGCTGGCGGTCACCGACCGCTGCCCCCACCGGTCGACCCGCCTGTCGGTCGGCATCGTCGAGGCGGCCGGCATCCGCTGCGCCTACCACGGCTGGCGATTCGGGCTCGACGGCCGCTGCGACGATCTTCCGTCCATGCCCGAGGGGCCCATCCCCGGCCGGGCGTGCGTCGAGTCGTTCGACGCCGCCGTCGCCTACGGCCTGGTCTGGGTCCGCCTCGACGGCTCGGCTGGCACCGCCGTGCCCGCCTGCCCGGCCTGGGACGACGCGACCTACCGGGTGCTGTCGGGCGAGCCCTACACGTGGCCCACCTCGGCACCCCGCCGGGTCGAGAACTTCGTCGACCTGGCCCACTTCGCCTGGGTCCACGACGGCACCCTCGGCCGCCGCGACGAGCCGGTGCCCCAGCTCCCCGA
>JAOBWJ010000373.1 GCA_025463335.1 Acidimicrobiales bacterium | reverse complement strand
CGTGAACGCGATCTCCTGCACCGCCGTGGAGCCGGCCTCCCGGATGTGGTAGCCGGAGATGGAGATGGTGTTCCAGGTCGGGATGCGATCGGCGCAGTAGGCGAAGAGATCGGTGATGATCCGCATCGACTGCCGGGGCGGGTAGATGTAGGTGCCCCGGGCGATGTACTCCTTCAGCAGGTCGTTCTGGACCGTGCCGCCGCCGATCGACTTCGAGTCGACGCCCTGCTCCTCGGCCACCAACTCGTAGAGCAGCAGGAGGATGGGCGCCGTCGAGTTGATGGTCATCGACGTGGTGACCTTCTCGAGCGGCATGCCGTCGAGCAACTGGCGCATGTCCTCGATGGAGTCGATGGCCACGCCCACCTTGCCGACCTCGCCCTCGGCCCGGGGGCTGTCGGAGTCGTAGCCGATCTGGGTCGGCAGGTCGAAGGCGCACGACAGTCCGGTCGAGCCGTTGGCCAGCAGGTACTTGAACCGCTCGTTGGTGGCCTCGGCGGTGCCGAACCCCGAGTAGGGGCGGATCGTCCACGGGCGGCCCCGGTACATCGAGGGGTACACGCCGCGGGTGAAGGGCGCCTGGCCCGGGTCGCCGAGCTGCTCGGCGGGGTCCCAGCCTTCGAGGTCGGCGGGTCCGTAGAGCGGCTTGATCTCGATGCCCGAGTCGGTGAAGCGGGGGCTGTCGGCCATAGGCGCAGGTTACGACCACACTGGCGGGGTGCACGAAGCGACCCGGCGCCGTCTCTTCCTCGCGGCCCGAGTCGGGTTCGCCATCGGCATCGCCGGCGTGCTGGCGCTGGCGGCCAGCCGGAGCTGGGACGACCTGCGCCGGGTGGACTTCCAGCTCAGCCCGGCCTGGCTGCTGGCGGGGGTGCCGTTCACGTTCTTCGGCGGGATCCTCCTGCCGCTGGCCTGGCGCCACCTGCTCGGCGCCTACGGGGTCGAGCTGCCGCGGGCCAAGGCGGTGCGGGTGTGGTGCCTCTCCCAGGCCAGCCGGTTCATCCCCGGCAACGTGGCCCTCGTCGCGTCGCGCGTGCTGCTGTCGTCGAAGGAGGGCGTGCCCCGCTCGCTGGCCGGGGCGTCGGTGGTGATGGAAGGCGGTCTCATCGTCGTGTGGGGCGGCTTCTTCGCGGCGTGGCTGCCGTCGTCGCGATTCCCAGGGCCGCTTCGGTTGCTCATGGCCGTCGGCGCCCTCGGTGTCCTGGTCGGGCTGCCGGCGCTGCTCCGCCTGGCCGGCCGGCTCCTCCCCCGCTTCCCGGCCCTGGCCCCCGACACCATCCGGCTGCGGCACCTCTACGAGGCCATCGGGCTCTACGGGCTCAACAACTTCGTGCGGGCGTCGGGCTTCGTGTTCGTGGCCGCCGCCCTGCACACCATCGACCTGCGGGACGTGTTCCTCATCATCGCGGCGGTGAACCTCGGCGCCCTCCTGGGGATGGTCGGCATCACCCCGGCCGGGCTCGGCGTGCGGGAGGGCGTCATCGCCGGCCTGTTGGCTGCCCGCTTCGAGGCCGGCAACGCTGCCGCCTTCGCCGTGGCCTTCCGGGCCTGGGACTTCGCCTTCGAGCTGGTGTGGATCGCCATCGCCCTGTGGTGGGAGCGACGCTTCCGCCTGCGGGCCCTGACCACCGCCACGACATAGCGGGCTCGAGCTAGAGGTGGTCGAGGTCGCCCCAGCCGATGTGCCAGGGCACGTCGACTGGTCGGCCGCCGCCGGTGGTGTCGACGAGCCCGTACCAGGCACCTTTGGGCTCGAGCCGCGCCGGCAGCGTGCGCATGCCGGCCGCGTTGGCGAGCCGGTGCAGCGGCCCGCCGTCGACGGCGATGGTGGCCACGCCGGAGATGCCGTCGAGCTGGGCCACGGCGCGGAGGGCCGAGCGGGCGGCGTCGCCGTCGTCGGCCTGGAGCTCGAGCAGGTAGGCGAAGCGACCACCGAAGTCGTCGCGGACGGTGACGGCGGCCGCCGCCACCAGCTCGCCCCCACTCCGGACCTCGACGAAGCGGTACGGCCCCAGCGGCGAGTCGGCGTAGCGCCAGCGCCACCAGGCGGCGCCGCGGTCGACGCCGTTGCGGATGCCGCCACGCTCGACCGTGCGCGACCACAGGTCGTCGAGACCGCCGGGCGGCCGGTCGACCTCTTCGCCGGTCGTGCCGCGGCCGAGGGCGAAGGCCGCCCGGCGGACGAGCCCGCCCACCGGCGCCGGCACATGGAAGCGCTGTGCCAGCCAGGCGTCGTCGACGGCGAGGACCAAGGTGCGCAGCCGGGGCTGCCATTCGACGCCGGCCCGGGCCACGCCCTTGATGGCGATCGGGTTGGACGCGTAGCAGACGGCGATCGGCATGCCCCGCGCCGCGCAGTCGGCGTAGAGGGCTTCGGCCAGCGGGGTGAAGAGGCGCCGACCCGGATGGGACGGGGCCACCGCGGCGTCGACGGCGTTGGCGCCCACCGCCGGCTGACCGTCGAGCAGGTACGGCACCGGATAGGCGCTGTAGTGGGCGACGATGCGGCCGCCGTCGTCCCACACCCAGCTGACCGTCTCCCCGAACGGGTTGTCGCGGTACTGCCAGCGGAGCA
>JAOBWJ010000372.1 GCA_025463335.1 Acidimicrobiales bacterium | reverse complement strand
TGCATGCCCGGCATGCCCAGGCACAGCGGGTGGTCGTCGGGGAAGGCGCCGCGGGCCATGAGGGTGGTGACCACGTGCATGCCGGTCAGCTCGACCAGCTCGCGCAGGGCTTCGGCGGCCCGGGCCTGGAGGATGCCGCCGCCGGCGTAGATGATCGGCTTGCGGGCAGCCAGGAGGTAGCGGGCCGCCTCCTTGATCATCTTGGGGTTGCCGGCCATGGTCGGCTTGTAGCCGGGGAGGTCGAGCGACTCGGGCCACTCCCAGTCCATGGTGTTCTGCAGGACGTCCTTGGGGACGTCGATCAGGACCGGGCCGGGCCGGCCGGTGGTGGCGATGTGGAACGCCTCCCGGACGATGCGGGGGATGTCCTGGGCGCTCATGATGAGCTCGTTGTGCTTGGTGACCGAGCGCGTGATGCCGATCGTGTCGCACTCCTGGAAGGCGTCGGTGCCGATGGCGCCGGTGGGCACCTGCCCGGTGATGGCGACCATGGGGACGGAGTCCATGTAGGCGTCGCACAGCGGGGTCACCATGTTGGTGGCGGCCGGGCCCGAGGTGACGATGGCCACGCCGGGGCGGCCGGTCACGTGGGCGTAGCCCTCGGCCATGTGCCCGGCGCCCTGCTCGTGACGCACGAGGATGTGGCGGATCGACGACTCGATGAGGGGGTCGTAGAGCGGAAGGATGCAGCCGCCGGGCAGCCCGAAGGCGACCTCGACGTTCTCCAGTTCCAGGCTCTTGATGAGGGCTTGTGCCCCGGTCAGCTTCATGTTGCTCCCGTCAGGGTTCGTGCCGTCGATGCAGTGCAGAGCAGTGCCGGAAAATGCGAACGACCCCCCGTCTGGGAGGTCGTGAGCGCACACGCGAGAGAAGGCGGTGCGCTAGGTCAGGAGTACGAGAATCGTCGCGGTCGGGGCGGACATCGCTCGTAAGTCAACCATTCGCCGACAGGAATGGCAACCTCTTCGGGCGTGACGCTCGTCGCTGCCTACCCCGGGACCTTCGATCCGCCCACCATCGCCCATCTCGCGGTGGCCGAGGCGGCGTGGCAGGCGTGCGGTGTCGATCGGGTCGAGCTGGTGCTCTCGCTGGATCCGATCGGCAAGGCCGGGGCGACCTCGCTGACGGAGCGCGTGGCCTCCCTGGAGGCCCTCGTGGCCGGCCGGCCATGGCTCTCGGTGGCGGTGTCTGAGCACCGGCTCATCGCCGACGTGGCCGCCGACTACGACGTGGTGATCATGGGTGCCGACAAGTGGGCCCAGGTGCTCGACCCCTCGTTCCACCCCAGCGAGGAGGCCTGGCGAGCGTCGATGGCCCAGCTCCCGCGGGTCGCCGTGGCCCGGCGGGGCGACGAGCCCATCGAGGGCGACGTGCTGATCCTCGACGTCGACCTGGCCGACGTCTCCTCGACGGCGGTGCGCGACGGGCATCACCTGTGGCGGTGGGATGGCTGACCACATGACGATCCGGGTCGAGGACCCGACCACCGCCCCTGCGCGCTTCTGCATCGACTCCTACTTCGCCGAGCTCGACGCTCGCTTCGACACCGGCTTCGACCCCGGGCTCAGCATCTCGGCCGACGCCGCCGAGCTGACGGCGCCGGCCGGCCTGTTGCTCGTCGTCTGGCGCGGGGACGAGCCCGTCGGCTGCGGCGCGCTGAAGCTCCGCGGGACGGAGCCGGCCGAGCTGAAACGCATGTGGGTGTCCGCATCGGCCCGGGGGCTCGGGCTCGGTCGACGACTCCTCACCGAATTGGAAGCCCACGCCCGCCGCCTGGGCGCGACGGTCGTCCGGCTGGAGACCAACCACACCCTCACCGAGGCCATCGCCCTCTACCGGTCAGCCGGCTACGTCGAGGTCCCACCCTTCAACGACGAGCCCTACGCCCACCACTGGTTCGAGAAGCGCTTGTAAGGCCGCGCACAGAGGCGAGCGACCCCCAGGAGTTCGGGCGCTACCCCACGGTTGCCAAAGACGAAAGACGCTCCCAAGAGGCGGGGCGCCACGCACGTCGGCGCGGGGTCCTCCACCGTTCTGGGTCCCTGGGCCGGCCGAAAATGGCGCGCTGGGGGACCCAGAACGGACCGGCAGGCGGCACCGACGTGAGCACCGCGGCCCTCGCCCCTGGTTGCGCCTTTTGTCTTTCACCACCCAGAGGAAGGGGCGGTACTAGGTGGTACCGGCCCCGAGCTGCGGGCGCTCCTAGTCACCGGTCGGGGACATGCCGCCGCCGGCGAGGGCGGGGCGGGCGGTGGACCGCATCCGCAGGAGCATGCGGCTGGTGACGGCCGTGACGTCGGGGTGCACGCCGCCGTTGGCCTCGGTCGCGGTCCGCCACGCGGCGGCGCGGCGGTCGTGCTCGGCCGCGTCGTCGAGCTCGAGGCAGTCCATGCGGTCACGGTTCACGTCGATGACGATCGTGTCGCCGTCGTCGATCAACGCGATCGGCCCGCCCAGGTAGGCCTCGGGCGCCACGTGCCCGATCACCAGGCCGACCGAGCCGCCGGAGAAGCGGGCGTCGGTCATGAGGGCGATGGTGATGCCCTTGGCCCGGCACAGCGTGGTGATCCGAGAGGTGGGGTCGAGCAGCTCGGGCATGCCCGGGGCGCCCCGGGGGCCCTCGTAGCGGATCACGATCATGTCGCGGTCGGCGAACGAGTCGGGGTCGGCCTCGAGGGCGTCGATGAGCGCCTGCTCGCCGTTGAACACCCGGGCCCGCCCGGTGAAGACGCCACCCTCGATGCCGCCCTCGACGCCGGCCAGCTTGAGGATGGCGCCGCCTTCGGGCGCCAGGTTGCCGCTGAGCAGCCGGAGCCCGCCGGTGGCCTTGAACGGCGCCCCCACCGGGAGGATGACCTCGCCGTCGGGCGCCGGCGGGTCGAGCCTCGCCACCTGCTCGGCCAGCGTCTCACCGGTGCAGGTGAGGGTGCTGCCGTCGAGGAGCCCGGCGTCGAGCAGCTCCTTGACGATCACCTGCACGCCGCCCCGCTCGTCGACGTCGACGATCGAGTAGTACCCGTAGGGCCGGAGGTTGGTCAGCACCGGGAGGCGGTGCGACAGCTCGTTGAACCCCGCCGGGCTGATGACCTCGCTCCAGAGGTCGATGCCGGCGGCCAGGGCGATCTCCACGCTGTGCAGGGCGACGTTGGTCGACCCGCCCATGGCCATGACGACGGTGATGGCGTGGCGCAGCGAGGCCGGGGTGACGATGTCGCTCGGCTTGATGCCGCGCTCGAGCATGG
>JAOBWJ010000345.1 GCA_025463335.1 Acidimicrobiales bacterium | reverse complement strand
GACGACCTCGTGGTGGTCGACTTCGACGGACAGGTGCTCACGGCCAAGGAGGGGCGGTCACCGTCGTCGGAGAAGGCGCTCCACCTGGCCTGTTACAAGGGCTTCGACGACGTGGGCTCGGTGATCCACTCCCACCCCGTGCACGCCACCATGTTCGCCATCACGCACCAGCCCATCACCGCCTGCATCGACGAGTTCGCCATCTATGTCGGCGGCGACGTGCGGGTGGCCGAGTACGCGGCGAGCGGCACCGAGGAGATGGGCGCGGCCGCGGTCGAGGCCCTCCAGGGCCGGGGCGCCGCCCTCATCGCCAACCACGGCATGGTGGCGGTGGCGCCCAACCCGACCACTGCCCTGCACATCACAGGGCTGGTCGAGCGCAGCGCCCAGATCGTCTGGGGTGCGCGCCTGCTCGGCCCCATCCATCCACTGCCCGACGAGGTGAACAGCCGGTTCGCCGACATCTACGGCTACCTCCGCCAGCACCCCCGCTAGTACAGCCAGGCAGGGAGCGCCCGAAGGCGCGTCGAACACCGCCCCGTGGAGACCGCACCGGCCCGGCGGGCGGTCCGCTACGGCTGGGCTCCGCTGGTCGCCCTGGCCGCGACCGTGGCGCTCGAGGCCGGCGAGCGGCAGTCGCTCTCGCACGCCGTCGACGGGATCCAGCGGGCCTTCGGCGCCTCCGACGCCGCGGTGGGGTGGCTCCCGCTGGCCATGGCGCTGGTCGGTGCCGCCGGCGCCGTCCCGATCGGCATCCTGGCCGACCGCACCCGGCGCATCCCCCTGCTGGCACTGGCGATGCTGGTGTGGACCGTGTCGATGGGGTTGAACGGCCTGGCCCCGTCGTACGCCCTGCTGTTCGCCTCCCGCCTCGGGGTCGGGGCGGTGGAGGCCAACGGGCCCGCCGCCGTCTCGCTGCTGGCGGACTACTACCCGGCCCGCGACCGGGCCCGGATGATGGGGCTCTACCAGGCCGGAGCCATCGCCGGGGCCCTCCTCGGGCTGGTGGGTGGCGGCATCGCCGTGAGCGTGGGCGGCTGGCGGTGGGCGTTCCTCCTCTGGGTGCCGGTCGGGCTGGCGGTGGCCGCCTTCGTCCTGCGCCAGCCGGAACCAGCGCGCGGCGACCAGGACGCCGACTTCAGTGACGACTTGGCCGGCGACGAGCTGGCGGCCATGGCCCGCCTCTTGCCCCCACCGCCCCGCACACCCGGTGACCTCGACGGCCTCCGGTCGGTGCTCCGGGAGCTGCTTCGGATCCGGAGCATGTGGTTCGGCGTGCTCGCCCTCACCACTTCGGCCTTGCTGCTCAACGCCCTCCAGTTCTGGGCCGTGCCCTACTTCCGGCGGGTGCACGACCTCGCCCCAGCCGCGGCTGGCGCCGTCACCGGACTGCTCGGGCTCGGCGCCATGGTCGGCGTCTTGGGCGGCGGCGTCCTGGCCGACCGGCTCCTGCGGCGGGGCGTGCTGTGCGCCCGGATCCACGTCGTCGCCTTCGGGTCGATCGCAGCGTCGGCGGTCCTGGTGCCGGCCTTCGCCAGCACCAACCTCTTCGTCACCGCCCCGCTGCTCCTGGTGGGCGGGGCGCTCCTCACGCTGCCGGTAGCACCGGCCGAGGCGTGGGTGTCCGACGTGGTGGTGGCTCAGCTCCGCGGGCGAGCGGCGACCGTGCGGTCCCTCGTGCGCACCGTGGCCAACGTGGGTCCGGTGCTGGCGGGTGGCCTGTCCACTGCCCTGATCGGCACCGGCATGGATCGCGCCGACGCCCTACGTTGGGCGCTCGTGGGCCTCACACCGCTGTACGCGCTGGGCGGGCTGCTCGCGCTCTTGGCGCTCAAGAGCTACCCCGGCGACCTCGCCGTGGTGCTCGCCGCCTCGCGCCGGCGCGACGACCCGTGAGGCGTCGTCGCATCGGGGTGCTGGCGCCCATGCCGAACGAACTGAAGGCGGTGGTGCGAGCCTTCAGCCTGGGGCGCGATGGCGAGCTGGGCGGCCTGCCGTGCTTCCGGGGCGAGCACGACGACGTCGAGATCGTGGCCACCCGGACCGGCATCGGCCCGCAGCTCGCGGTCGAGGCCGCCGAGCGGCTGCTGCGGTCGGGCCCGTTCGAGCGGGTGGTCGTGAGCGGCATCGCCGGCGGGATCGAGGGGGTCACCGTTGTGGGCGAGCTGGTCGTGCCCGAGGACGTGGTCGACGCCGCCACCGGCGAGCGGTTCCGGGCCGATCCGCCGGCCGGCGTCACCGTCGCCGGCACCATCCACACCGTCGACGCCGACGGCTACGGGATCACCCAGGAGGCCATCGCCGCCCTCCGGGCGAGCGGCATCGTGGCCCTCGACATGGAGACGGCGGCGGTGGCGCGGGCGTGTCGCGACCACGGCGTGCCGTGGGTGGCCTTCCGGGCCATCAGCGACCTGGCCGGGGACCAGAGCCTCGGCGAGGTGGTGATGACGCTCGTCAACCCCGACGGATCACCGCGGGTGGGCGCCGGGCTGGCCTTTCTCCTGCGCCACCCCGGGCGGGTGCCCCGCATGGTGCGCCTGGCCCGGGAGGCCGAGGCGGCGGCGGCCACGGCGGCGCGGGCCGCGGCGGCCGCCTGTCACTGACGGCGGCCCCGCACGTAGTCGGCCGAGCCCCGGAGGAAGGCGGTGACGTCGCGCACCTTGGTGATGGTGATGTCGCGGAACCACTCGGGCACGTAGACCTCGACAGCGCCGGCGTCGAGGGCGCCGAGGACGGCGGCCACCACATCGGCCGGCGGCACAGGCTCGATCCCGGCGACCAGTGGGTCATTGTCGGGCTGGGTGATCAGCTCGGTGTCGATGAGGCCCGGGTACACGTTCAGCACCCGCACGCCGGTGTCCCACAGGTCGATGGCCATGGCCTCGCCGAAGGTGCTCAGTGCGGCCTTGGAGGCGTCATAGGCGGCCTCGCCCGGCGAGCTGAGCAGGGCGGCGACGGAGGCCATGTTGACGATCGTGCCCTGGCCGCGTTCGAGCATGTGGGGGAGCAGCGCCAGGGTGAGCTGGACCGGCGACAGGTAGTTGAGCCGCATGACCTGCTCGACGGTGGCGGCGTCGAGGAGCTGGACCTGCCGGCGCTTCGGCGCCCCGGCGTTGTTGACGAGCACGTCGACGCCGCCCAGCTCGTCGAGGGCGGCGGCGGCCAGGCGATCGACCTGTGCGGGGTCGGCCAGGTCGGCGACCCACATGCGGGAGCCGGGGGCGTGGGCCCTGCACCGGTCGAGCACCTCGGCGAGGCGGTGCTCCCGGCGGGCGCAGATGCCGACCGTGGCGCCCCGTGCCGCGAAGGCCTCGGCCAGGGCGGCGCCGATGCCGGACGACGCGCCGGTGACGAGGACACGTTGCTCGACTGTCGCTGGCATTGACGTGCACGTTAGTTTTCTCGACGTGCCCGATGACGACCGGTACACCCTGATCTCCGCCGACTGCCACGCCGGCGCCAGCCACGCCACCTACCGGGAGTACCTCGACCCGGCGTACCGCGACGACTTCGACGCCTGGCGGGACCGCTACCGGAACCCGTTCAAGGACCTGAAGGACAACGACCTCCGGATCCGCAACTGGGACGACGACCTCCGGTGGGAGCAGCAGGAGTCCGACGGCACGGTGGCCGAAGTCGTGTTCCCGAACACGGTGCCGCCGTTCTTCCCGAGCTTCGTGCTGTTCGCCGGGCCGCCGAAGCCGGAGGAGTACGAACACCGCCTCGCCGGCATCCGGGCCCACAACCGCTGGGCCGTCGACTTCCAGGCCGCCCACCCCGACCGGCGGGCCGTGATCGGCCAGGTGTTCCTCAACGACCTCGACGACGCCATCGAGGATGCCGTGTGGATCAAGGGGCACGGCCTGAAGGGCGGGATCCTGCTGCCCAACATCCCGCCCAACACGCCCTGGATGAAGCCGCTCTACCACCCCGACCTCGACCCGTTCTGGAAGGTGTGCGAGGAGCTGGAGCTGCCGGTGAACGCCCACAGCGGGACCGGCTCACCCGACTACGGCGACTTCCCGTTCTCCGGCCTGCTGCAGGCGCTGGAGATCCCGTTCTACTCGCAGCGCCCGCTGGTGCAGCTCATGGTGTCGGGCGTGTTCGAGCGGTTCCCCGGTCTCCGCTTCGTCATCACCGAGCTGGGGGCGAAGTGGGTGCCCGAGGTGCTGTCGATGCTCGACCTGTTCATGGGCGCCGTGCGCCAGGGCCAGCTCGGGGAGTTCCGCTACACCGAGGACCAAGCCCCGCAGAAGACCGCGACCGAGTACTTCCACCAGAGCTGCTGGGTGGGCGTGAGCATGCCAAGCCCGGCCGACGTGGCCGTGCGCGACGCCATCGGCGTGGGCCGGTTCATGTGGGGCAGCGACTATCCCCACGACGAGGGCAGCTACCCCAACACGCTCAAGGCCCTCCGCCGGGCCTTCCACGACGTCGACGTGGCCGACACCCGCGCCATGCTCGGTGAGAACGCGGCGAAGCTCTACGGCTTCGACCTGGCCAAGCTCGCCCCTCTCGCCAAGAAGCACGGCCCCACGGTGGCCGAGGTCCACCGCCCCCGCTGACCGAACTGGCGATGGCTGGTGGACAGATCTGTCCACCAACCATCGCCAGTTGGCGGTTCGCTCAGGCGGCGACGTTCATCAAGCGAGCGAGGTTGCCGCCCATGATCTTGGCCACCTGGTCCTGGGGCAGGCCTTCGAGGTCGTCGACGAACGAGATCGGGTCGGCCATGCCCTCGGGGTGGGGGTAGTCGGAGCCGAAGATCACGTTGTCAGGGCCGATGAGCTCGACCAGGCCGCGGGGGTCCTCTTCGTGGAACGGGTGGACGAAGATGTTCCGCTTGAAGACGGCCACCGGGTCCTCCTCGAACACGTGGGGGTTCGTGCTGTAGGCGTGGCCGAGGTCGGCGATGAGGGGCCGGACCCAGCCGCTCCCGTTCTCGACCGGGGCGATCTTGATGCGGGGGAAGCGGGTGCAGAGCCCGTGGCCGATCGCCGACGCGACGGTGTCGATGATCGACCGGCTGCTGTGGCCGACGATGGCGGCGAAGCCGGACTGGCCCTTGAACGGCTCGAACTCGCCGCCCCGCACGCCTTCCCACTCGTTGATGTAGCGCTGGTAGCCGCTGTCGGACGCGTGCATGCCGACGAGGATGTCGGCCTCCTGCACGATCTCCCAGAACGGGTCGAACTCGGGCAGAGCGAACGACCGGGGGCCGTAGGGCCCGGGCACCGGTGCCGGCCGCACGAGGATGGCGCGGGCGCCCCGCTCGAGCAGCCACTCCAGCTCGGCGATGGCCTTCTCGACGATCGGCAGCGTCACGACGGGGACGGCGAAGATGCGGTCGTCGAAGTCGAACGTCCACTGCTCGTGCATCCACTGGTTCAGGGCGTGGACCACGGCGTGGGTGGCCAACGGGTCGTCGCGCAGGCGCTCCTCGACCAGGCTGGCGAGCGTCGGCCACATGAGGGCGCGGTCGATGCCGAGCTCGTCCATCAGCTCGATGCGGGCTCCCGGCTCGCGGAAGCCGGGGAGGGCCTTGATCGGCTTGCCCATGATCTCGCGGCGCGACTTCCCCTCGGGGTTGCCGACCTTGAAGTACTCCTCCTGGGCGCCGGGGGCGGAGACCACGTCGAAGGTGGGGTTGGGGATGTAGTCGCTGATCTGGCCCTTGACCGTGATCTTGGTGCGACCGTTGACCTCGGCGAAGCCGATGACCTTCTCGTACTCCGGGGGGAGGTACTTGGTCAGCGCCTCCCGGGTCTCGTAGAGGTGGTTGTCGGCATCGAAGACGGGAAAGTCGAGCTTGCGTGACGGCATCATGACCTCGCTGACGGGTGCTGACGTCTTTGTTAGAAGTAGCGTAGTGCAGGAGACCCTACGCCGCCTCCCGAAGAGATGACGCACATGTCAGACCATGTGGCGAACCGGCGCATCGCCGTCCTCCTGCTGGCCTGCACTGTGCTTGCGGCCTGCGGGACGAGGCTGCCCGACCAGGCCTTCGTCGACGCTCGGCAGCAGGCGCCGTCGCAGGAGCAAACCCGCAGCGAGCAGGTCGCCGGTGAGGCCGAGGTCGTCGGCCCGGGCGACACGACACCCGACACGGTCGCCGGGCCGGCCGCCACCACGGCCACTTCGGCCCCGGCGGCCTCCGGGCAGCCAGCAGCCGTCAGCAACAAGGCCTCCGACGTCGGGGTCACCGAGACGTCGATCAAGCTCGGCACGATCGTCGCCGAGAACGGCGTGCTCGGCGACACGTTCGCCCCGGCCGCCACCGGCCTGCGGTCCTGGGCCGCCGCCACCAACGCCGCCGGCGGCATCGGCGGCCGGAAGGTCGAGCTCGTCACCTGTGACGACCGGGAGGACCGGGGCCGCACGCTCGAATGCGCCCGCAAACTGGTCGAGAGCGACAAGGTGTTCGCCCTCATCGCCACCAACACCCGGTCGATGGGCGGCGCCGCCCAGTACCTGAACGACCATGGCATCCCGGTCCTCGGCAACCCGATCAACAACAGCTTCTACCGGTACCCGCACTTCTTCTCGGTGTACGGCTCGCCCTACCGCCGCGACGGCCGCACCGTCGGCAACGGCGGCCAGCTCAGCAACTACTCCACCGTGTACCGGTACTTCCGGGAGAAGATCGGCTCCGACCAGGCCGCCGTCTTCAGCTACGACATCGCCGAGTCGGCCCAGGCGGGGGACGCCTTCCAGAAGGGCCTCGAGGTCGAGGGGTTCAAGGTCACCCGCTACGTGGTGAGCTTCGCCGCCCCGAGCTTCGACTCGGCCGTCGCCGACATGCAGCGGAAGGGCACCAAGGTCGTGCTCGACTCGATGGACGAGGGCGCCAACCGCCGACTCTGCGACGCCATGGAGCGCCGTGGGTTCAGCGTGGGCGCCAAGGTGTCGACGATCCCGCTGATGGGCGACTCGCTGGCCAAGAACTTCGGCGACGCCTGCCGGCCCGTCACCTACGTGCCGGGCGACTCCCTGCCGTACACCGACAAGGCGAACCCGTTCGTGGCCCGCTACCGCGACGCCATGGCCCGCTACCAGCGGGGCAAGGAGCTCCACCAGTGGGGACTGGAGGCCTGGGCCATGGCCCAGATGCTCCAGGACTACCTGGTGAAGTCGGCCGGGGCGCCCACCCGCAAGGGATTCGAGCAGCACCTCCTGAGCCTGCGCGCGGCCAGCCCGGCCGGCATCATGACCCCGACGATCCAGTACGGCGCGGCCACGGCGAGGGACTGCGTCGCCATCGCCAAGTGGGACGACAAGGCCGGCGGCTGGATCTCGGCGACGCCGTTCCCCTACTGCATCCCCAACGCCAAGCAGTACGCCACCGGCGTGGCCGAGCAGGGCAACTAGTAGGTGTCGAGCGAGGTCCCGGCACAAGCGAAGCAGCCGGCCTCGACTCGGTGACAGGACCCGCCGCCGGGGGCGCGCAGTGCAACCGTTGCGCCCCTCACGCCCCCACGAAGGAGGTGAGCACTGGCGAGCGGCGCAGCTCGCCGGGCTCGCCGCACCAGGCCAGGCTGCCCTTGGCCAGGACGTAGCAGAGGTCGGCGTGGCGCAGGGCGTA
>JAOBWJ010000340.1 GCA_025463335.1 Acidimicrobiales bacterium | reverse complement strand
GCCCTGGGGGTCGACCGGAAGGGTCGACTCGTCGGGCAGGATCGGCTCGTCCCAGCGGATCTCGCCGTCATCGCCCACCGGGTACCACACCGGGATCGGCACGCCGAAGAAGCGCTGGCGGCTGATGAGCCAGTCACCGTTGAGGCCCTCGACCCAGTGGTCGTAGCGGTGGCGCATGTAGTCGGGATGCCAGCGCAGCTCACGGCCGCGCTCGAGCAGCGCGTCCCGCAGGCCCTCGTCGCGCCCGCCGTTGCGGATGTACCACTGGCGGCTGGTGACGATCTCGAGCGGGCGGTCGCCCTTCTCGTAGAACTTGACCGGGTGGGTGATCGGGCGGGGTTCACCGACCAGGTCGCCCGACTCGCCGAGGAGCTCGACGATGCGGCGCAGCGCCTGCTTGGCCGTCTTGCCGGCCAGCTCCTCCCACGGGCCCGACTCGATCCAGTCGGGCTGGTCCTGCTGGATGCGGCCGTCGCGCTGGATGACGGCGCGGGTCGGCAGGTCGAGCTCGCGCCACCACGTCACGTCGGTGGTGTCACCGAACGTGCAGATCATGGCGATGCCGGAGCCCTTCTCCGGGTCGGCCAGGTGGTGGGCCAGGACGGGCACTCTCACGCCGAACAGCGGCGTAGCGACCTCGGTGCCGAACAGCGGCTGGTAGCGCTCGTCGTCGGGGTGGGCCACGAGGGCCACGCACGATGGGATCAGCTCGGGCCGGGTCGTCTCGATGTAGACGGGCTCGCCCCCGTCTCGGGCGAACCCGATGCGGTGGTAGGCGCCGGGTAGTTCGCGGTCCTCGAGCTCGGCCTGGGCCACGGCCGTGCGGAAGTCGACGTCCCACAGGGTGGGGGCGTCGGTGGCGTACGCCTCGCCCCGGGCCACGTTGCGCAGGAACGCCCGCTGAGCGACCCGCCGGGAGCGCTCGTTGATGGTCGTGTACTGCAGGCCCCAGACGACGGACAGCCCGGCCGTGCGCCACACGTCCTCGAACGCCTGCTCGTCCTCCGCCGTGAGCCGCTCGCACAGCTCGACGAAGTTGCGACGGGAGACGGCCACCTGCTGCTTGGGGTCGGGCGTCTCGGGCGGCGTGAACTCGGGGTCGTAGGGGACGGTCGGGTCGCAGCGGACGCCGTAGTAGTTCTGCACCCGCCGCTCGGTGGGCAGGCCGTTGTCGTCCCAGCCCATGGGATAGAAGACCTCGCGGCCCCGCATGCGCTGGAACCGGGCGATGAGATCGGTGTGGGTGTACGAGAAGACGTGGCCGACGTGCAGCGACCCGCTGACCGTGGGCGGGGGCGTGTCGATCGAGTACACCTCGTCCCGCGTCTTCGTGCGGTCGAAGCGGAACGTGCCGTCCGCCTCCCAGCGGGCGGACCATTTCGCTTCAAGACCGTCGAGCGACGGCTTCTCGGGGACTTCGGCCATGGCCGCAAACGGTACCGGTCGTGGCACGGGACCCCGTTACCGTTGCCGGCGTGATCCGCCTGCACGACACCGCCACCGGCCAGGTACGGGAGCTCGCCCAGCGCGAGCCCGGCAAGGTGACGTTCTACGTGTGCGGGCCCACCGTCTACGACGTGCCCCACATCGGCCACGGCCGGGCCGTGCTCACCTACGACGTGCTGCGGCGCTACCTCGAATGGACCGGTCTCGAGGTGCGTCACGTGTCGAACATCACCGACGTCGACGACAACATCATCAAGCGGGCCCAGCGCGACGGCAAGACCGAGCCCGAGGTGGCCCGGGAGTTCGAGGACGTGTGGTGGGACGCCATGGACCGCCTCGGCGCCCTGCGCCCGACCGACACGCCGCGCGCGACCGAGTACATCGACCGCATGGTCGAGTTGGTCGGCGAGCTCGTCGACCGGGGCCTGGCCTACGAGACCAGTGACGGCGTCTACCTCCAGGTCGAGAAGATCGACGGCTATGGCCTGCTGGCCCGCCAGCCGCTCGACTCCCTCCGTTCGGGCGCCCGCGTGGAGGCCAACGACGAGAAGCGCTCGCCGCTCGACTTCGCGCTCTGGAAGAAGGCCAAGCCGGGGGAGCCCTCGTGGTCCTCGCCCTGGGGCGACGGTCGGCCGGGGTGGCACACCGAGTGCGTGGTGATGTCGCTCGACCTGCTGGGCGACGGCTTCGACCTGCACACCGGCGGGATGGACCTCATGTTCCCGCACCACGAGAACGAACGGGCCCAGGCCGTGGCCCTGGGGCGTGACTTCGCTCACCACTGGACGCACCACGCCTTCATCACCTCGGGCGGCGACAAGATGTCCAAGTCGCTGAACAACTTCACGACGCTGGTCGACCTGCTCGAGCGGGTCGACAAGCGGGCCTACCGCCTGCTCGTGCTCCAGGCCCACTACCGCTCCCCGCTCGAGGTCACGCCCGAGACCACCGAGCGGGCGGTCGACACGTTGGCCGGGCTCGATGGCTTCGCCCGACGCACGTCCGGGCTCGACGGCGCCGTCGACGAGGTCCTGGCCGCCGAGTTCCGAACCGCCATGGACGACGACCTGCAGACGCCGGCGGCCATGTCGGTGGTGTTCCGCGCCGTCACCGAAGGCAACACCGCCCTCGACGCCGGCGACCGGGTCCGAGCCGGCGTGCTCGCCGTCACCGTGCGGGACCTCGCTGGCGCCCTCGGCCTCGAGTTGGAGGGGGCGGTCGATGACGATCTCGACGCCGCGGCCACCGCCCTCGTCGAACAGCGCGATGCCGCCCGGGCGGCCAAGGACTGGCCGGCCGCCGATGCCGCCCGTGACGCCCTGGTCGCCGCCGGCTGGGTGGTGGAGGACACGCCGGAGGGCACGAAGATCCGAAGGGCCTGAACGCGACGATGCCCGGCGCCGTGCGCCGGGCATCGTGCGGGGGCTTTGGGGGATCAGCCCAGCGGGACGGTGACCGGGCCGACGGTGACGCCGGAGGTGGCCGGCGCCGCCGTGGCGGGCGAACCGACGGTGGTGCCGTCGATCACGGCGCCCGCCGCGGGGGTGGGGGTGAGCGTGACCCCGAGACCGACCTCGTGGCCGCCGAGGTTGACGCCCACGGTCACCGGTGGGACGGCGGGGAGCGGCGGGGTGCCGCCGCCCTCAGCGCCACACAGGAGGCTGAGCACGTCGCACACCGGGGCGGGGAGGAGGCCGGGGTCCGACTGGTCCGGCTTGGTGGCGGCCGGCGGGGTCCCCTTGGTCACCGGCCTGGCCGGCGGCTTGGACGGCTGGGTTGCCCTGGGGGCGCTGAACGCCCGCCGGGCGGTCGATACCGAGGCGCCGGCGCCGGGGGAGAGCGAGTACGAGGGCACCGAGCCGAAGGAGGCCGCCGGGAACTCGACCGCCGCCGGCGCACCGCTCGACGCACTCGGGGCCTCCAGGCCTCGGACACGGCCATCGCTGCCGTTGCCGACGAACGGCAAGGCGAGGAGGCCGGCGGCGAGGACGCCGGCGGCCGAGGCGCCCACCGCCTTGCGCATGAACGGCGTCGGCTCCTTGGCCAGTTGGACGGCACGGGCGAAGCCGGCGGGAACGGGGATGGAAGCTGCGGTGAGCACGGCGTGCACCCTTTCTGCGCTGAGAGCGCCGAGGGTCGGTGGGATGGGACGTGCGATGCGACCGAGGGCGGTGCCGAGGTTTTCGAGCTCGGCCGGCTCGGTGCTGCGCTTGTGGTGGGCTTGGAGGTAGCGATCCTGAAGCCCGGCCCGGGCCCGGCCCGCCAGCTGGGCGGTGCTGTTGGCGCTGAGGCCGAGCTGGTCGGCGGCGTCCTCGATGGCCACCCCCTCGACCTCGGTGAGCCAGAGCACCGAACGCCAGCGCTCGGGCAGGTTCCGGAACGCCTGGGCCAGCAGCGCGGTGTCCTCCGTGTCGACCACCTCGTCGGCCGGGGTGGCGCGGTTCCGGCGCAGGCCCTCGACGGCGGCGTTGCGGGTCGCCGTCAGCAGGTAGGAGCGGAAGCCGTCGCCATCGCGCAGCTTGCCGGCCCGGACGGCGTGGAGGACTCGGGCGAACGCTTCGGACACGGCCTCGGCGGCATCGTGGCGGGTGCGGGCGACCGCTTGACCCACCCGCCAGGCGCTGGCGGCGTGACGGCGGTAGAGCTCGTCGAACGCGTCATCGAAGCCGACGAGCACCCGGTCGACGAGCTCCGCGTCATTCATCATCCGACTCCTTCACGACGCGTGGGTCGCGCACTACGTTCCGCCCCACCTGTCGCCCACCAATTCGACCCGCTCCCCGCTGGGTCCTCCTGGCAAAGGTTGCGATTTGACGACGCGCCCTCCCTCCGGTCGACTCCCTGTGTGAGGCGCCAGCGACCCGAGCGTCCCCCGCTACCGCCCGGATTCGGGACGATTTGGACGAGCGTCGCGATCGACCTCGTCGGCTGGGGCATCGTGTTGCCGATCCTCCCGCTCTACGCCGAGGACTTCACCAGCTCGAAGGTGACGATCGGCCTGCTGGTGGCCGTGTTCTCGGTGATGCAGCTGGTGTTCGCCCCGATCCTGGGCCGGGTGTCCGACCGGTACGGGCGCAAGCCGGTGCTGGTGCTGTCGCTGGCCGGCACCGCCGTCGGCAGCCTGCTCATGGGGCTGGCCCCGTCGCTGTGGATGCTGTTCCTCGGGCGCATCATCGACGGCATCTCCGGCGGCAGCGTGTCGACCGCCCACGCGGCGGTGACCGACATGGCCGCGCCCGGCCAGCGGACCCGGTTGATCGGGCTGCTGAGCGCAGCGTTCGGCGTCGGGTTCGTCATCGGCCCGGCCATCGGCGGGCTGGCCGCGCTGGGTGGCCGCCACGTGCCGTTCCTCGTGGCCGCCGCCATCGCCGGCATCAACGCCCTGGTCGCCATCCGCCGGCTGCCCGAGACCCGGCCCACCCGCCCGGTGGTGGTCGAGCAGCCTTCGGCCCCGCCCCTGCCGCTGCTGGGCACCGTGCGCCGTCTCATCCTGCTGGTGTTCGTGGCGACCACCGCCTTCACCGCCTTCGAGGCCACCTTCGCCCTGTTCGGGCAGCGGGAGTTCGACCTCACCCTGGCCGGGACCAGCGCCGTGTTCGTGGCCATCGGCTTCAGCCTGGTGTTCTTCCAGGGCGGGATGGTCCACCCGGTGGTGGCCCGGTTCGGGGAGCTGGGCACGGTGCGGGCCGGCCTGGTCCTGAACGTCGCCGGCTTCCTCCTGCTGGCCGGGGCCCACGACTGGCTGCGATTGGCGCTGGCCCTGGTGCTGATCACCGCCGGCCAGGGGTTGCTGTCGCCGGCGCTGACCTCGATGGTCGCCGGGCGGGCGCGGGCAGACCGCCGGGGCTCGGTGCTCGGCGTGCAACAGTCCGCCTCGGCGCTGGCCCGGGTGGCCGGACCCATCCTCGGCACGTTCCTGTTCGGCCACGTCAGCGTGGGCGCCCCGTATGCCGTTGGCGCGGTCCTGGCCCTGGTCGCCGTGGGTCTGACGGCAGGAGTAGGAGGCGAGGTGCGAGAAGGAGTTACCGCCGGGTAACTTGCACCAACCCCTTTGACCACGAGGTGCCCAGATGGCCGAGTTCTCCCTCGCCCTGAACGAAGACCAGCTCCAGATCCAGAAATGGATCCACGACTTCGCCGAGAACGTCGTGCGCCCCGCCGCCCACGAATGGGACGAGCGCGAGGAGTTTCCGTTCCCCATCGTCGAGGAGGCGGCCAAGATCGGCCTGTACTCGTTCGACTTCTTCGCCCAGGCCTCGATGGGCGACCCCACCGGGCTGACCATGCCGGTGGCGCTCGAGGAGCTGTTCTGGGGTGACGCTGGCATCGGCCTGGCCATCTTCGGCTCCGGGCTGGCCGCTGCCGGCATCGCCGCCAACGGCACGCCCGAGCAGGTCATGGAGTGGGTGCCGCAGTGCTTCGGTGAACCCGACGACCTGAAGATCGGCGCCTTCTGCGTGTCCGAGCCCGACGCCGGCTCCGACGTGAGCTCGCTCAAGACGAAGGCCGTCTACCACGAGGCCACCGACGAGTGGGTGCTCAACGGCACCAAGGCATGGGCCACCAACGGCGGGCTCGCCCACCTGCACGTGGTCACCGCCACCGTCGACCCCACGCTCGGCAGCCGGGGCCAGGCCACCTTCCTCGTCCCCGAGGGCACGCCCGGCATCAGCCAGGGTCAGAAGTACAAGAAGCACGGCATCCGGGCATCGCACACCGCCGAGGTCGTGCTCGACGATTGCCGCATCCCCGGCCGCATGCTGCTGGGCGGCAAGGAGAAGCTCGACGAGAAGCTGGCCCGGGCCCGCGGGGGCACCAAGACCGGGGCCAAGCAGCCGGCCATGGCCACGTTCGAGGCCACCCGCCCCGCCGTCGCCGCCCAGGCCATCGGCGTGGCGCGGGCCGCCTACGAAGAGGCGCTGGCGTACGCCAAGGAGCGCGTCGCCTTCGGCAAGCCGATCATCATGAACCAGGCGATCGCGTTCCTGCTCGCCGACATGGCCACCGAGATCGACGCCGCCCGCATGCTGGTGTGGCGGGCGGCATGGTTGGCCGGCAACGGCGGCTACACCAACGCCGAGGGCTCCATGGCCAAGCTCAAGGCCGGCCGGGTGGCGGTGTGGGTGACCGAGCGGGCCATCCAGATCCACGGCGGCTACGGCTACACCCGGGAGTACCCGGTCGAGCGCATGCACCGCGACGCCAAGATCTTCGACATCTTCGAGGGCACCGAGCAGATCCAGCAGCTGGTGATCAGCCGGGCCATCTCTGGCTTGCGAATCGAATAGAGACCTCCACCCGCGCTCGCCCGCCAGCGCCCTGCCAGCGTGACCTAGCTGTTGTGTTCGGAGACGTGGTGGTACGGGGTGACCGCCCGGTAGTGATTTGCGGGGAGATAAACGGCATCCGTAGACACGCGGAGGCCCGCAGCAGTGCTGCGGGCCTTCGTCGTTTTTGAGAATCGCCGTGGTGTGGCCGACGCGGGCCACGTGTCGGTCAACGCATGTTGCAGCTGACCTCGACACCACGGATGTCGTCATCGGTGACGTGCGTCTGGTCTGAGGCGACGCAGTCGACGTCGCCGCTGTTGTAGCGCTCGCTGCGCCCGGTCAGCGTGTAGGTCCCGGGCCGGAGCTGCATCTCGAAGGTCCCGTCAACAGCGGTGCGAACCGAGGCGGCAACGTCACCGCCGGACACGGTGACCGTCACGGTGCCGGGAGCGGGTTTCGGTTCGGTCCCGCTGGGACCGCCGACCAGCTGCATCACGCCCGACAGGACATGCTCATCGCTGACCTTCGGTGCGCTCGTGTCGTCCCCAGTGCAGGACGCGAGCACGAACGCGAGGACGGGCAACGAGATCGCGATTGCTGCTCGTGGAGTCCTTCGGTGCGGATGATGGGGGCGACGCCGCCGGCTCATGAGTGTTCGACGCTAGCGACGGAGCGGTGGTTCCCCGGACGAGGAACGGTGACGACATCAGACGACCGCACGAGCGCTGCCCGGAAGAGTTCATCGGAGGCTGGCGGCGACGTCTCGGATGGCGAGCTGCGGGGCGGAGGTGCCCGCGTTGCTGAGGCGTCGACGGATGGCGGTGGCGTAGCGGCCGGTGTCGTCTTGGCGGTTCAGGTGGAGGCGTGCGAGCTCGAGGAAGCGGTGGTCCGCTCCGCGTTGCGGAAGCAGAACGGCCAACTCGCCGATGAACCGCGAACAGCGCGTCGGAGTCCCTCACCCCGGCTGCTCCGTTCTCGTCTGCTCACTTGACGCAATGCCACCTATCGGCCGGGCTCGGCCGGCTTCTCGGGCGTCGGATATCTAGAGCGTCCGGTCGAATTTCGGGCCGCTCGAGCCTTAAGTCGCGGTTCTTCTTGACCGCTTCCAGTAGCGACTTGCGACGTAGCCGCCCAGGGCAAGAGCAGACATCCAGAGGAATCCTCCACCGATGTCCGCTCCCTGTTTCGGGTCGTACGTGAGGACGGCCACGAGAGCCGCTGGGCCTTCAACGGCGGCAAGGATCAAGAGGCACATGAACGCGTCGGCGAAGCGTCCAGTCGCAACGCCTACCGCACACGCTCCGGTACCGGCCAACCCGGCGAGGAACAACGATGCCGCCGTTCCTGAGCTAAGGACCGTCGTCACGGTGAGAGCCTTCGGTACGGCGAACGCGGTCACTGCGCCCGCAAGGCCGACGACGAAGGTGCTACTGCGTCGGTGCACAGTCGGTTCGTACCCAAGTGCGAGGCCCTACGGATCCCCCGAGCACCCACACCCAGCGTCGTGGCCCACGACAGAACGCCCTGATGGAAGATCGGGTGCAGGCGTTGCGGCTTGGTTCGTAGCGTCCGGGGTGCCTGGCAGGCGGTCTCGCTAATGCCCTGCCGCCGTGAGTTTGGCTTGCGAACGAATCGGCCGCCTGCCGGGTGTCCTGTCGCGGTGTGGCTCGAAAGAGGAGAGCAACTCACCCTTCATCAGGTCTGCCCGCCACGACGCCCACCCTGCGTCTGGAGGTAGCTCGTGTTCGTGATCGGCATCGACCCTCATTAGAGATCCCACACCGCAGGGGTGGCCGCGGTGTGCGAAGCGATGAGGTGATCATCGGCGTGGACGACGAAGACTCAGATGTGTCTTGTTGAGCTGCCTGGCCCGCCCTAGACCTGCTGTCGCCGCAACGCGCGGCGAAGGTCAAGCGGGGTGGAGGTGTTCATGCCGTTCGCGGTCAAGTTCGAGGTGACCCTGCCGGAGAGCACGCCGGAAGAGTCTCAGAAGATGCTGGACGAGGCGATCGTTCCCATGTCGAAAGCGCAGGCCGGGTTCATGAGCGGCGTCTGGATGCGCAGGATGTCGGCGCCCAGCGAGGGTGTCGGGGTTGTCGTGTTCGGGAGTGAGCAGCAAGCCAAGGACGCGTCCGAGGCGCTGCGCCCGCCGCCTGGCGGTCCCGAGGTTCGCAGCGTCGACATCTACGAGGTCGGCGCCGTCGCATAAGGGGACGCACACGACCGCCGAGTCGCATCTGGGTTGCTCGTCGTCGCAGACGCATTCCTCATTGCCGCGCTGACGACCGCTCCGGGCACCGGTTGGTGGCGAATGGACTCTTTAGGCGGGCCACTTCTCGTCGGTCCTTGCCCGTCCTCCGACGGCCGCCCATCGGCGGGAAGGGCCCGTCGTCATGGTTGACGGCGTCCGACGGCGGGCGGGAAGATCAACTCCTCGAAAGGGGGGCGGCCGATGGCGTGGAACCTGACGGGCAGTTACGTCGAGACCTGTTCGTGCGAGCTGATGTGCCCGTGCAACCTCTCATTCGACCACGGTGCTACGTACGACTTCTGTCGTGTGACGCTCGTCTTCAACATCCGCGAGGGTCAGATCGAGGGCACGGACATCGGCGGCCTGAAGGTGGCGGCGATCGCGGACTCGCCGAAGGTCATGACCGAAGGGAACTGGCGGCTCGGCGTGTTCATCGACGCCCAGGCGACCGACGAGCAGTTCGACAAGCTGCTGCAGGTGTTCGGCGGGCAGCTTGGCGGCCCGATGGCCGCGTTGGCACCGTTGGTGGGTGAGATGCTCGGTGCCGAACGGGCATCGATCGAGGTGGTCGACGACGGTCTGCGCCACAGCGTACGCATCGGCGACGCGGTCGAGTTCGAGGTCGAGGACATCGTGCCGTTCGGTGTCGAAACCGGTCGGCCGGTGCGGTTCGACGGGATGTTCCATCCGGTCGGGTCGAACCTCACGATGGCCGAGGCGAAGCGGTCGAAGATCAACGCCTTCGGAATCCAGTACGAGGGCAAGACCGGACTCTCGACGTCCGAGTTCTCCTGGGCTGCTTGACGCCATGAGCGCTCCGGCGCAGGCGAGCATCGCCGCCGGAGGAGGGCTCGGCCCCGCGCTGGCCGCGGCGCGGGCGCGGCTGGGCCTCGTTGCGGTGCTGTTCGGGGTTGCCGCGCTGGGCTGGTGGTGGACCGGCGACCAGATGAGGGGAATGGACAACGGGCCTTGGACGGGTCTCGGCTCGTTCGGCTGGTTCCTCGGCGTGTGGATCGTGATGATGGCCGCGATGATGTTCCCCTCGGTCGCGCCAACCGTCGCGCTGTACTCCCGCATGACGAAGCAGCGCTCCCCGCGGTCGCCGCTCCTTTTCGCGTCCGGCTACCTCCTCACCTGGACCGTCGCCGGCGTTGTCGCCTTCGTGATCGGCGCGGCGCTCAACTCGATCTCGGGGGATCTCGTCGCGTGGGACCGCGCCGGGCGGTGGACTGCCGGCGGCACGCTCGTCGCCGCCGCGGTGTACGAGTTGACGCCCCTGAAAGATGTCTGCCTTGGGAGGTGCCGCAGCCCGCTCGGTTCCTTGTTGGGCTCCTGGCGCGATGGCTGGTCGGGAGCCGTGCAGATGGGGGCGAAGAACGGCGCGTGGTGCGTCGGCTGTTGTTGGGCACTGATGGCGTCGCTGTTCGCGTTGGGGATCATGAGCGTCGTCTGGATGGCCGTGGTGGCTGGCCTCATCGCCTTCGAGAAGACCGTCCCGTGGCGCCGCATCGCCGCCTATGGCACCGCGGCCGTCCTCCTGGCCCTCGGCGTGCTCATGTTGACCGCGCCCAGCTCCCTCCCGGGTCTTACGACCCCGCACAATGCCCCGATGTCCGAGATGATGCCGATGAACCCCTAGTGACCTGAGTTAGAAGTCCGGTGGCAGCTCGGCGAGCCAGGGATGTCGAGCGCAAGGACGCACTGACGAAGGAATCCTCTTGCCGGCTTTTGAGGAGGGAGGACGCCGCGATAGGCGTCATCTGGCCGTCGAGATGCCGGCCGGATCTCTGACTCAGGTCGCTAGTCGATGACAACGAGCGAGGCTGCAGTATCGCTGACACCGTCCTCCCGAGCCATCCGGCCGGCCGTTGACCTGCACGACACCTCACGGTCGTTCAGGTCCGTAGGTTGCCAAGCCGCGCTGGCACGCATGCGGGGGATACCCGTCTTGCACAACGATCGCTGCCGACCTCACGGTCAGCCGCCGTTCCACGTCAACGGCTGCTCCGTCCGGTGCCGCGTCGCCGGCGGCACCTAGCGTCTTGTCGTGGCCGACGACGACACTCAGCCAGCGTCGCCACCGATCGCTCCCGGGACGCCTGACCAGATCGGGACGTACACCGTCACCGGACGTCTCGGCTCCGGAGGCATGGGCACTGTCTACGCCGCCACCGCTGCGGACGGCACTCCCGTCGCAGTCAAGGTCATCCGAGCCGACCTCGCCGCCGACGAGGACTACCGACGCCGGTTCGCAAGAGAAGTCGAAGCTGCCCGCCGCGTTCGCAGCGACCACGTGGCCGGCGTCATCGACGCCGATGTCGATGCCGCCGCACCCTGGTTCGCCAGCGAACTCGTCGATGGCCCATCGGTGGCTGACCTTGTTCGCACCTCCGGGCCACTCGACACCAACGCTGTCGTCGCACTCGCCGTCGACCTCGCGAAAGCCGTCGCGGCCCTGCATGCCGCCGGTGTCATCCACCGCGACATCAAGCCGGCCAACGTCGTCATCGGCGCCTCCGGGGCGAAGCTCGTCGACTTCGGGATCGCTCGAGCCGCCGGCACCGCGGATCTCACCAAAGCCGGAGTAGTCGTCGGTTCACCAACGTTCATGGCGCCCGAACAGCGGACCGGGGAGGCTGTGGGTCCGCCCGTCGACACCTACGGCTGGGCATCCACCGTCACCTACGCCGCGACGGGCAACCCACCCGCCGACGGCCCGGCCCGGCCGCTCCAGCTGCCCGCCGCCCTGGCCAGACTCGTGGCGGCGGGCCTCGCCTCTGACCCGGAGCTCCGCCCAGCCGCCTCATCCCTCGTCTTCGAACTACTCGACGCCTCACCGGGAGTCGACGACACGGTCCTCAATCGACTCCACGACACCGCGCAGCAGTCGTCGACCGCACCACCAGCGAATCCGGAGCCGAGTCCCACCCGGCGCCGATCCCTCTGGCCCATCGTGACCGCAGCCGTCGTGGTTCTCACCGCTGCCGTTATCGTCGGCATCGCAATCACCGGGGACAACGACAACCCGACTAGCGCAGCGGTCCCAACCTCGAGCGGTTCCTCTGCTGAAACGCCCACCTCGCGTTGGATGCAGCCGTCCACGACCTCATCGACGACCGTCTTGCCCGCCGTCGTGAACGACCCGATCGTCGAAACCATCGAGGGTGACCTCAGCTCCGAGGGAGTCACCGCCAAGGTCGACTGCCCGCCCGACGTCGGCACCACCAACTGGTCGTACTGGGAATGCACTGCATCCTCACCAGGTCTCGATTCCCTGCTCGTGTGGATCCTCATGCTCGACGGCAACCGATGGAGCTACGACTACGGATCGGGCATCCCATGGGCAATCGACGAGGTCGCCCAACCTGGCGCGCTCTGCCGCGACATCGCCGACGCTGGCCATCCGTTCTTCTACGCCGCCCTCTACTGGATCGCCGAGGACCGTCCTGAACGCATGGACGCAGACGGCAACGGCATTCCCTGCGAAACGGTCTACGCCCGCACCGACATCGCCGAGGTCTGGGACCCAGACCACTGAGATTGCGGTCGGCGCCCGGCCGATCGAGGCGGGCACCTCTCGCCGCGGGACCGTATTTCTTAAAGTGCAGTTGAAGTCAAGACCGTCCCGCTCAGCCTTCGTTCTAGCCCCGAGGCCGTCGGCGACTTTGGACCCCGGATGGGCCTTGGTCCTGGATCCTGGATCCTGAAGCACCGTGCAAGGGGAGGACGTCGGTACCTATCGGGGTACTGCCCGCTCGTCGACGTCAGACTCAGCCGGCTGGCCCGGATCGACGTCGGTCGGGGGGCGCACCGAAGGCCAGTCCGGTCGGACGAGCGCCTCGGTGCCGCCGTCGATGACGACGATCGCACTCCTCAACCAGCTCCATCGGTGTTGGCACTTCACCGCCCGCAATGGACAGTTCTGCGACCAGGCGTCGTCCCGCCGCGTGGCTCATAAGCGGAAGGCAGCAGGTAACGGACGGGGGTCTCGTGCACCCCATTTTCACCACAAGGGATGGTCAGGCGTGGTCGATGGCGGTCACTCGTGGTTCAGCAGAATCCGTGCCTGACCTGCCCAAACGGCCATTTCCCCTGGTCAAAGCGTCACGCCCTCGCACGTTCGGTACGTGGCAGTCGCCTCGAGCGGCCGCGGACGCTACGAGGTACTAGTTCAGTACTAGAACTGGCCGGACTCGTACGGATCTGGCGGACCCGCAGGAACGGATCTGCCTGATGGGGTGGCCCTCGGACGCCGACGGACCCCATCCGAAGACCTTCGACATCTTCGAGGGCACCGAGCAGATCCAGGAGCTGGTGATCAGCCGGGCCATCTCGGGCTTGAGAATCGAGTAGTTCCGCCTCTCGAAGTTGGGCCTCTCCGGAGTCTCATCCCTATTCATCCCTACTGGGCTA
>JAOBWJ010000306.1 GCA_025463335.1 Acidimicrobiales bacterium | reverse complement strand
CCGCCGCCCTGGTCGCGCATGTGCGGGAACGCCGCGTTCATGGTCCAGAAGGCGGCCATGGCGTTCAGCTCGAACGCCCGGCGCAGGTCGTCGTCGGCCTTCCACTCGAAGCGCAGCCGCTTGCCAGCGGTGCCGGTGTAGGCGTTGTTCACGAGGATGTCGACGCGACCCCAGTGCTCGACCGCGGCGTCGACGCACGCCTGGGCCTGGGCCTTGTCGGTGACGTCGGTGCGGACGAAGAGGCCCTCGCCCCCCAGCTCGGTCAGCTCGTCGACGGCCGCCGGGCCGGTCTGCTCGTTGAACTCGGCGACCACGACCTTGGCGCCCTCCCGCACGAAGCGGCGGGCGATGCCCTTGCCGATGCCCTGCCCGGCGCCGGTGATGACGGCGACCCGACCATCCAGGAGCCCCACTCAGTCCCCCAGGTCCGGAGCCCAGGTGGACCCGTTGATGTGCGCTCCGCCGTCGACGAACAGCGTGTTGCCGGTGACGTAGCGGGCGTCGTCGCTGGCGAGGAAGAGCGCCACCGGGGCGATGTCCTGCTCGGGGTCACCCATCCGCCGCATCGGGTTGTCGTTGTCGGCCGACTTCTCCAGCTCGGGGTTCTCGAGGAAGACCTGGCGGGACGCCGCCGTCTTGGCCGCCGGGCAGATGATGTTCACCCGGATCTGCCACGCCGCCCATTCCCGAGCGGCCGTGCGGCTGGCCGAGCGCAGCGCCTCCTTGGCAGCGTTGTACTGCACGGTGCCCATGTGGGCGTTGACGCCGTTGAGCGAGCAGATGTTCACGACGTTGCCCCGGCCCTGGGCCCTCATGATCGGCAGGACGTGCTGCATGGCCCAGAACGGGCCCATGAAGCCCAGGGTCAGGCCGCGCCACATCTCGTCGTCGGTCTTGTGCTCGACACGACCGAGGCCGCCGCCGTTCCCCCAAGCGTTGTTCACCAGCACGTCGACCGTGCCCCACGTGTCCTTGGCGAAGTCGATCATCGCCAGGTTGTCGGCCTTGTCGCTCGCATCCGTCCTGAGGAAGCGGACGTCGGCGCCGAACTCCGACTCGCACTCCTTGACGATCTTGGTGCCGGTCTCCTCGTTGAGCTCGGCCACGAGGACCTTGGCCCCCTCGGCGGCGAACCGGCGGACGATGCCCCGACCGATCCCGTCGCCACCGCCCGTCACGATCGCCACCCGGTCCTGCAGCCGTCCGGCCATGTCACCCTCCCCGAGATCCATTCACGGCGAATCTAGTCAGAGGACCTCACCCATGTAGGTGGGGTTGGCCCGCTGGATCATCGAATCAGCTCGGCGCCGGATGTCGGCGTCGAACTTCTCGCTCTCGGGCAGCAGCCAGAACCGGTCGGCCTTGATGCCGTCGGCCACCCGGCCGGCGACCTCCTCCAGCGGCGTGTATTCGATCTCCCGACCGTTCTTCTCCATCAGGTCGGCCCACTCGTCGAAGGTGATGTAGGGCGTCTGCCGGGGCTTGGTCTTGGGCACGTCTTCGGGCCGCCGCTGCCACGACTCGAACAGCCGGGTCCGCATCATGTGGGGGCCGGGGAACAGGACCGACGCGCCGACGCCGGTGCCCTGGAGCTGGGAGTACAGGCACTCGGTCAGCGTGACCACCCCGGCCTTGGTCACCGCGTACTGCGGCGAGCCGGGGAGCGGCGCGATGCCGCCGTTGTTCGACGACGTGTTGACCACGTGCCCTTCGCCCTGGGCCACCATGCCGGGCACGAAGGCGTTGATGCCGTGGATGATGCCCCAGAGGTTGACGTCGAGCGCCCACTTCCAGTCGATGAGCTCGTGCTCCCAGAGGGCGCCCTCGGCGCCGGCGCCGATGCCGGCGTTGTTGCACACCACGTGGACGGCGCCGAACGTCTCGATGGCCCGGTTCCGCAGGGCCTCCACCTGGACGTAGTCGCGGACGTCGGTCGGCACGCCGATGACGTCGAACCCCTCGTCCTCGAGCTGAGCGGCGCTCTGCTCGAGCGTCTCGGCGTCGGAGTCGGCGAGGACGACCTTCATGCCCTCCTGGCCGAAGCGCTGGCCCATGGCCAGGCCGATGCCGCCGGCGCCACCGGTGACGACGGCGACCTTCCCCCCGAGGTCCTTCACGCGACGGCCTGCGACGTGTGCCAGTCGTCGAAGGCCGGGCACTTGAGCCCGCCGTCGGGCACGTGGTCGAGGGGCGTGGCCACCTCGGCCACGGTCGGGCCGATGCGGTCGACCAGGGGCTGGAGGGCGGCCAGGTCGAAGTCGTACAGGGCGGCGGCGTTGCCACCCACGATGGCCCGCACCTCGGGCTCGGGCACACCGGCGAACGTGGCCCGCAGCGCCTCCCGGGTGAAGGGCTGGGTGCCCTCGACGTGGGGGTAGTCGGTGCCCCACATGACCCGCTCGACGCCGATGGTGTGGCGCAGCGGGGCCTCGGAGGGGCGAAGGAAGCTGGCGCCCACGTGGCACTGGCGCTCCCAGTACTCGCTCGGGCTCAGCGACAGCTCACGGACGGGGCCACCCCACATCGACTCCTGGGCGCCGGTGCTGGCGTCGCGCATCCGCCGGTAGAAGTGGTCGAGCTCGACCAGCCGCTCGGGGATCCACGCCGTGCCCTGCTCGGTGAAGACGAGCTGCATGTTCGGGTGACGCTCGAGCGCGCCCGAGAACATCAACGCCCACATGGCCCGGTGGGCCCACCACGGCACCTCGAGCACGAACATCACGTAGGAGATCTCGGCCTCGCCGTAGTACGGCCCGCCGCCCCCACCGTGGTGGTTGACGGGCATCTCGAGCTCCTCGCACACCTGCCAGAGCGGCTCGTACGCCGGAGACCACAGCGGCTCGTAGTCACCGCCGGGCGGGGTCCCGGGGAGCAGGACGCCGCCGCGCAGCCCGTGCTCCTTGGCCCAGCGGACCTCTTCGACGGCGGCGTCGACGTCGTGGAGCATGATCTGGGCGATGCCGGCCCGGCGCTCGGGAGCCTGCGCCACGAAGTCGACCAACCAGCGATTGTGGGCCTTCAGTCCCATCCACTTGAGGTCGAGCTCCTCGCGACTCTTGGCCGGCGGCTGACCGACAAGCGAGATCTTGGGGAAGAACGGCGGGATGGTGTTCGGGTAGATCACCTCGCCGGCCA
>JAOBWJ010000304.1 GCA_025463335.1 Acidimicrobiales bacterium | reverse complement strand
TGCACGCGGCCAGCACGAGCAGCGCCACGACCGCGGCGGTCCGCCTCATGGCCGCCGGATGCGGATCAGTCCCTCTTGGACCACCGTCACCGCCAGCTGGCCGTCCTGGGTGAAGATCGAGCCTTGGGCCAGGCCCCGCCCACCCGACGCCGAGGGCGTCTCCTGGGCGTAGAGGAGCCACTCGTCGGCCCGGAACGGCCGGTGGAACCACATTGCGTGGTCGAGGCTGGCCATCTGCAGGCCGGTGTCACCGAACGTCTTGCCGTGGGGGAGAAGCGACGTGTCCAGCAGGGTCATGTCGCTGGCGTAGGTGACCACGCACGTGTGGAGGATGGGGTCGTCGGGCAGCCGCTCGACGGCCTTGAACCACACGTGCTGCGTGGTACGGCCCACGTCGTGGTTCAGGAACACCGGCTCCTCGACGCTGCGCACGTCGATGGGCCGGGGTCGGATGGCCCATTCGAGCCCGTGCTGCTCGAGGCGCTCTTCCATGGTGGGCAGCTCGTCGGGCGGGGGCACGTCGGGCATCGGCGCCTGATGCTCGTAGCCGTCCTCGGCGACCATGAAGGACGCCTGCAGGTTGAAGATGGCCCGGCCGTGCTGGATGGCGACCACGCGGCGGGTGGTGAACGACCGTCCGTCGCGGATGTGGTCGACCTCGTAGAGGATCGGGATCTTCATGTCGCCCGGGCGCAAGAAGTAGGCGTGCAGCGAATGGACCCGGCGCTCGGGCTCGACCGTGCGGGCCGCAGCCACGAGCGCCTGGCCGGCCACCTGGCCACCGAACACCCGCTGGAGCAGGGGGTTCTCCTCCCGGGGCTGGGCTCCCCGGAAGATGTTCACCTCGATGACCTCGAGGTCCAACAGGTCGATCAGGTCCTCGACGGCCGTGCCCACGGCGAGGAGCCTAGGGCGGCTCCGACTGTCGGTCCCGTAGCGCCACCTCCTACGATCGTTCGGTGCCCGTGGCCAACGTCGTCGATTTCGCACGCTCCCACCACGGTAGGAAGGCCATGAAGTACTCCATGGTCTCGGTCGTGGCCGTGGCCTGCAGCCAGGCGATCCTGGTGCTGTGCAGCGCCGTCCTGGGCTGGGACCCCGTGCCTTCGAACGTGACCGCGGTGACGGTGAGCTCCATCCCGTCCTACCTGTTGAACCGAGCCTGGGTGTGGGGGCGAAAGGGTTCGCACGACGTGCTCCGGGAGGTCCTGCCCTTCTGGATCTTCGCCTTCGTCGGGCTCGGGTTCTCGACGCTGCTCGTCCACGTGGCCGCGCGCTGGTCGGAGGCCACGGCCGTGGTCAGCCTCGCCAACCTCACCGCCTTCGGCATCCTGTGGGTGGGCAAGTACCTGGTGCTCGACCAGCTCCTCTTCAACGCCCTCCTCAAGGATGACGACGAGCTCGTAGTGCGCTAGCTCCTCAAGGTCACTCCCGAGTGACCCGATGGAACCCCCTGTGCGACGCCGACTGCTTGTCGGCCTCGTGGTACTGGTGGCCGGCGGCACCATGTCCCTCCCGGGGACGGCGTACGCGGCGACTGCGTCCCAGGAGGTCCAGTATCGAAAGATCACGTTCCCCGTGGCTGGTGCCACCTCGTACGGGAACACGTGGGGCGCCTCCCGCGACGGCGGAGCCCGCCAGCACCAGGGCACCGACGTCATGGGCCACAAGATGCAGGTCCTGGTCGCCGCCCACGACGGCACGATCGGCTGGACCCGGACCGACGGCAACAACATGCTCACCATCCGCGACGACGACGGCTGGGAGTACTGGTACATCCACATCAACAACGACACGCCCGGCACCGACGACGGCGCCAACCGGCCCGAGCACATGTTCTTCCCGGGCATCGAGAGCGGCGTGAGGGTCACGGCCGGCCAGCCCGTCGCTTACCTGGGCGACAGCGGGAACGCCGAGGGCACCTCACCCCACCTGCACTTCGAGCTCCACCCGCCCGGCGGCGTGGTCGTGAACTCGTACTGGAGCCTGATGCTGGCCCAGGGTCGGCGCGTCAACGACCGCTGCGGCTTCGACGAGAACCCCGTGCTCCGGGCCTCGTCGGTCAAGACCACGGGCAGCTACCTCACGCTCACCAGCGACGGCGGCGTCTACGGCTACGGCGGGGCGCCGTTCTTCGGAGCCATGTCCGGCAAGCGGCTCAACGCGCCCGCCATCTCGCTGGTGCCCACGCCAACCGGCAACGGCTACTGGCAGCTCGCGGCCGACGGCGGCATCTTCTCGTTCGGCGGGGCGAGGTTCTTCGGCTCCACCGGCGCCAAGCGCCTCAACCAGCCGGTCGTGGGCATGGCGGCGACGCCGAGCGGCAACGGCTACTGGCTGGTGGCTCGCGACGGCGGCATCTTCTCGTTCGGCGACGCCCGGTTCGCCGGGTCGACCGGTGGCATGCGGCTCAACCAGCCGATCGTCGGCATGGCCGCCACCCCCTCGGGCAACGGCTACTGGCTCGTCGCCCAGGACGGTGGGATCTTCTCCTTCGGCGACGCCACCTTCCTCGGCTCGACCGGCGGACGCAGCCCGTCCCCCGTGGTCGACCTCACGGCCTCACCGTCGGGCAAGGGCTACTGGATGCTGACCAGGGGCGGCACCGTGCTCCCGTTCGGCGATGCCGCCTTCGCCGGTGGCACCGACCGCCTCGGCTTCTGTGCGGTGCCCGAGGCGGTGAAGCTGGCGCCCACCTCCACGGGCAAGGGCTACTGGATCCAGGCCGCCGACGGGAACACCTTCGCCTTCGGCGATGCGCCCGACCAGGGCTCGATCAAGCGCCAGGGCCTCGCTACCCGGCCCATCGCCGACCTCGCTGCGTTCTAGCCGGACAGGGGCTGCGGGTCGTCGAACACGTCGTTCAGCCACAGCGTCCGCTCGCTGAACCAGTAGCGCAGCATGGTCACCGCACCGGCGTCGAGATCGCTGACATAGCCCTCCGCGGTCAGAAACCCGGCCCAGCTCAGATGCACACCGTCCCAGTCCGCGGCCACCGCCGGCCAGTCGGGAAGGACATGGCCTCCGATGCGGGTCCGGGTCGCGTGCTGACCGGGCGTGGCGAGGAGCTCGACGAGGTCGTCCTCGTGCTGGTTGGGGCCCGGGAGCTCCCAGCCACCATGAGGTCGGGAGGCGACGCTCGGGTAGGCCCGCACGAGGCGGACCCAGTCGCCCGGGCGGTGCACCTCCCACACCCGGGCGCCGGCCCGCACCGGCATCCGCCAGCGATGGATCGGTGCCGGGAACAGCTCCCAGGCGCCGACGAGCGACTCCGTGAGCTCGGGTGCAGGATCGGTCGCCGTCCACAACCCGTCGAACGTGAACTCGCCGTTGCCGTAGACCCCGTGCTCGGAGGTGAAGGTGGGCCGGGTGACGCCGCCGGTGGTGGGCCTGTCGCTGGACCACCACTGCTGGGCGCGGGGGTCCAGGGCGCGGTGCAGGTCTTCGGCGAAGTGATCGGCGAGGACCGCGGCGATCGGGCGTCGAGGGGCCGCGTACCGGTAGGCGAGCGCCGCGTTCGACGGGCCGTCGCCGATCCACGGACCGACCATCCAATGGGCGTCCCAGACTGCGAGAGCGAGCAGCTCCTCGAGCCGCAGCCCGGCCACCCGATCCACGGCGGTGGCCACTGCGACGCGATCGCTGTCCGGCGGGGCCTCGAACGGCACCCGGTCAGGTCGCTCGTCGGCCTCGAGCCCGGCGAGGAGGGCTGCACCCACGGGCGCGGCGAGCAGGGAGTCGACGAACGTTCGCTCCACCGCGCCCGACGCTAGGTCCGGCTGACAGCGGCCGCCTGGCAATAGTCCCCCGAGGAGGGCTATGCCTCGGAGAAGGCGTCCGCGCCTCCGAGCTCCATGGCCTCGAGCTCGATGTCGATCGGGCGACGGGGCGCCCGCCACAGGATGAAGGCGGCGCCGAGGGCGGCGATCACGGCGCCCGCCACCATGGCCGAGCTGAGGCCGTCGGTGAAGGCGGAACGCACGGCGTCGGCCAGACCGGCGCCGCCCGCACCGAGGCGCTCGGCGACGGCGAGGCCGGCGGCCGGGGACTCGCCCACGACCCGGCCCACATCCGGGGGCAGACCGGCGACGGCGTCGGCGATCCCGCTGCGGTAGCCCTGGTTGAACAACGAGCCGAGGATGGCAATGCCGACGGCGGCCCCGACCTCCCGGGCCACGTCGTTCACGGCCGAGGCCACGCCCTGCTGGGCCGGCGGGAGCGACGTGACGATGGCCGTGGTGGCCGGGGTCGAGCCCAGCGACGTACCGGTGCCGAACACCAGGAGGCCCAC
Source organism: Acidimicrobiales bacterium (assembly GCA_025463335.1). Lineage (GTDB taxonomy): Bacteria > Actinomycetota > Acidimicrobiia > Acidimicrobiales > CADCSY01 > RYN-34. The sequence continues at coordinate 15,862 of JAOBWJ010000304.1, read as the reverse complement.
GAAGAAGGCCCAGTACGACGAGCCGGCGTCGAGCTGACCGAGCAGCAGCAGGCCGGCGACCATGGTGACCATGCCCGCCGTCATGACCGCCCGGATGCCGAACCGGTCGACGAGCTGCGGCGTCACGGTCGACAACGGCAGCACCACCAGGGCGATGGGCAAGAGGGCGACGGCCGCGTGCAGGGCGCTGTAGCCGAGCACCAGCAACAGGAACTGGAGGCCGACCAGGAAGAACCCGAACATCAACAGGAACTGGATGACGATGGCCGCAGCGCCGGTGCCGAAGCCGCGCAGGGCGAACAGGCGCAGATCGAGCAGCGGGTGCTCCCGCCGCAGGCTCCACCACACGAAGCCGGCGAGACCCACCACGGCGACGGTGAACCCGCCCACGCTCACGGCGCTGGTCCAGCCCTTGTCGGCGCCTTCGATGATCCCGAACACCAGGCCACCGATCCCGGCGCCGGACAGGACGGCGCCCACGACGTCGAGCGGGTGGCCTTCCGGGTCGGCCGTGTTCGGGGTGAGCAGCAGGGCGGCGGCGAAGCTCACGACCGACAGGACGGCCGTGGTCACGAACGTCGACGACCACGAGAACCACTCGAGCAGGCCGCCCGAGAGCAGCATCCCGAGGATGCCGCCGGCACCGGCGAAGCCGGACCACACGGCGACGGCCCGGGGCCGCTCGTCGTGCGGGAAGGCGGCCGTGATGGTGGAGAGGGTGCCCGGCATGATCATCGCCGCGCCGGCGCCCATGACAACGCGGCAGGCGATCACGAGCTCGGCCGAGCCGGCGAAGGAGGCCACCGCCGCCGCCCCGCCGAACAGGACGGTCCCGGCCAGCAGCACGTTGCGGCGGCCGACGCGGTCGCCCAGGGCACCGAAGGGCAGGACCAGGGCGGCGAGGGCCACGGTGTAGCCGTCGGCGATCCAGGTGAGTGCCGAGGACGAGGCTCCGAGGGCGACGGCGAGGCCGGGGAGGGCGAGGTTCAGGCTGGAGACCGACGCCACCACGAGCACCAGCGACAGGCACATGCTGAACAGCACGCCGCGGCGCTGGGATGGCGTCAATGAGACGACTTGTTCCATGAGACAAACCGTCTCATGGAAGAATGTTGTGAGTCAATACGTCTCGTAAGTGACGTGTGTCATACCGGAGGTGCCAGCGCCCGCCTGACGACCTGGGCGACGAACTCGTCGTCCACCGGCTGGCCGGCGACCAGGGCGCGGAAGAACAGCGGGCCAAGGACCTGGGACACCACCAGGTCGATGTCGATGGCGCGGGCCAGGTCACCGGCGGCGACGCGGAGCTGCTCGACCATCCGGCCGATCATCGCCGTCTGCCGCTCCCGCGACTCCTGGTCCCACTGGGCCCGCTCGATCATGCCGGCGACGAGGCCGGCGACGGCAGGATCGTTGACGTCCCGGGCGAACTTGCGGCCGATGGCGATGAGCTGCGACTCGAAGGTGTCGTCGTCGGCCTCCGGGAGGGCCAAGTCCATGCAGTCCATGGCCTCGCGGACGAGGTCCTCCACGGTCGGCAGGTGGCGGTAGACGGTGGCCCGCCCGATGCCCGCCCGCTCAGCCACCCGGTGGTGGGTGATGCCGGGCAGGCCCTCCTCCGCGACCAGCGCGACGAGTGCCTCGCGGATGCACGCGCGCGTGCGCTGGATGCGAACGTCGGTGTCCGGGGTCATGGCACCAGCCTATGAGACGAGATGCCTCACTTGTCGGAGGTGTCGGCGGTGGTGAGCCGCCCCACCAGCAGGGTGAGTGCGGCGGCCACCAGGAACGAGCTGATCGTGGCCCCCAGCCACGAGGGCGGGGTGATGGCGAGGTCGTCCCGGCGGGCGACCCACCACCGCATCCACCAACCAACGCTGCCCGGGTTCACCAATTGGTAGGTGACGAAGCCCCCGAGCCACGGGAGCAGCAACAGCCAGCGGCCGGGGGCGTCGTCGCTCACGTCCCACCGCCGGCGGCGCAGCAGGTAGTACTCGACGATGAAGACCGCGAACAGCGGCACGAACACCGAGCCGATGAGCAGCAGGAAGCTCTCGTACTCGTGGATGTTGACGGCCAGGGCCAGCACGGTGGCGAAGGTCCCGACGGCGACGGCGAGCAGCCGACGGTCGACCCGGGGCGCGACGTTCTGGACCGACACGGCCGTCGAGTAGATGTTGGCGAACGCCTCGTCGACCTCGTCGACCGCCAGCACCAGCAGGGCCAGTGCGCCGGCGGGGATGCCGAGCAGGGAGGCGATCACGTCGTTGCCGCCCATGCCGGCGATGGCCAACACGCCGAGGGCGAAGAAGGCGGCCGACGAGACGCCGTAGCCCACCGCCGCCCCCCAGAAGGCGTCGGCCGCGGTGCGAGACTGGCGGCTGTAGTCGGCGGCCAGCGGCATCCACGAGACCGAGAGCGCGGCCACCAAATCGGCCGCCGGCCAGAAGCCGTTCCAGCCGCCGTGGCCGAGCGGCGGTAGATCGCTGCGCAGCACCTGCACGAACAGGTAGATGGTCGAGCCGATGACCAGCCACACGATGTAGCGCCGCAGGGCGATGACGACGGCCAGGGGTCGGATGGCCATCAGCGTGGCCACCACGCCGCCGGCCAGCACGAAGGGCCACCGCCACCCGCCACCGACGACGCGGTCGGCCGACTCGGCGATGATCACGATCTCGAACGTGGACCAGCCGAGGCACTGCAGCAGGTTGAGGGCGGTCGGCACGTACGAGCCCCGACGGCCGAACAGGCCGCGGAACAGGACCATGGCCGGCGCCCCGGTGTCGGCCCCGGGAATGGCCGACAACCCGAGGAGCACGTTGCCGAGGACGGTGCCCACGACGATGGCGACCAGGCAGGCGCCGAGCGACATGCCTGGCGCCAGCAGGAACGTGGCCGTCACCGGCAGCAGCAGGGAGATCCCGAGGTTGCCCCACAGGGCGAGCTGGTCGGACCGTCCCAAGGCGCGGGCCGGCGCCTCGTCCAGTGTGATCGGAGGCTCGATGGCCACGGTCGACTCCCTTCGCCGGCATGACCCGGAGCAGGTTCGGCGGGTCGGGCGTGCACGCCCCTCTCAGCCCCTTCGTAGGGCTCCCCGGTTGACCGCCGTAACCTACCCGGCTGTGCACCCCTCCCTGCGAGAGAAGGCCGAAGCCGCCAAGGGCTTCATGCCGCCCGACGAGGGATTGGCGCTGTTCGAGGCCGGCATCCGGGCTGGTGCGGACGTGCCCGGCGCCCCGTTCGTGGAGATCGGCAGCTGGTGCGGCAAGTCCTCGATCTACCTCGGGGCGGCCGCCCGCCAACGGGAGACGGTGCTGTTCGCTGTCGACCACCACCGAGGTTCGGAAGAGAACCAGGCCGGTTGGGAGCACCACGACGAGTCGTTGGCCGATCCGGACACCGGTCTGCTCGACACGCTGCCCACCTTCCGGCGCACCATCCAGGACGCCGGCCTCGACGACTGCGTGCTGGCCGTGATCGCCGACTCTCCGACGTTCGCCGCCTACTTCTCGACACCCGCCGCGCTCGTGTTCATCGACGGTGGCCACGGCGAGGAGCCGGCCAACGCCGACTACGACGCCTGGTCCCACCGGGTGGCCGACGGCGGCTACCTCGCCATCCACGACGTCTTCCCCGACCCGGCCGACGGCGGCCGACCGCCGTACGAGATCTACCTGCGGGCCCTTGGCGACGGCTTCACCGACACGTCGGCCACCGGGTCGCTGCGGGTCCTCCGCAAGGCGTGAGCGACCTCGATCCGGCCGGCTTCCCCGTCGAGGCCGACCGCTTCGCCACCCACCACGGGCTCGACTTCTCGGTCGAGTCGGCGGGCCGCCTGCCGGCCCTGGCCGACGACGCCGCCCGACTGGGTGCCGGTTGCTACGTGGGGGAGGTCCTGCGCCGGGCCGTGGGCGGCAGCTGGCAGGCCGACGGCACCCTCGCCGGCGTGGGCCACGTGGCCGAGACCTCGCCGCTGGCCAAGGCCATCGCCGGTGAGGACCTGGCCGCCTACGTCGCCGACGTCCTGCGCTACGCGAGCTAGTCCCGCACCGTCCTCAGAAGCGGTAGCGGGTCTGGGCGAAGTCGCCCTTGGCGAAGGCGAGAACCTTCGTGGGAGCGACCTCGAAGACCAGGGCCTCGCCGCCCTCGCCGTGGAAGGCGCCGTCGCGCACGTCGAACAGCCAGTCCCCGCCGTACTTCGTCTCCCACGCGTCGGCCAGGCGCTGGAGGCGAACGTCGTCGGTGATCCGCACCGCGTCGCCTTCGACCGCCAGGTCCAGCCCCTTCTTCCACGCGTTGCTGCCGGTCGTGAGGATGCAGTGGGCGTTCCTCGACAGGTTCACGGCCTTCTGCTCGGCACCCCCGGTGCAGAAGTGGAGGGCACCGTCCTGCCACACGGCCGGCAACGGTGTGACGTGCGGCCGGCCGTCGGCGCGCACGGTGGAGATCCAGAACAGCTCGGCCTCCTCCAGCACCCGGCGGGCAACGGCCCACGGCGTGGCGGTCGCTCCCGGCGCGCTGAACTGCGGGTGAAGCTCGGTGACCGGTTCCATGCTCGTTCGGACACCACTCACGCCCGGAACTCATCGGTCGGCGCACCTAGCGCGTATGCGCAGTTCGGGGTTCCCGACGCGAATTCGGGCCGGCGACCCACGATCATGGCGCCCGTGGATCTCCAATTGGTACAGAGCGTGGCCGTGGCCGGGGTGAGGGTGGATCGCAGGGAGGTGCGGGTCGGCCTCTACGGGGGTCCGGACAACGTGTGCGCCTCGGTGACCTTCAGGTTCGAGGACGCCGCCGAGCGAGCGGCCAACGTGAAGCTCCTCCGGCGGTGGGAGCGAACCGGCGAGCCGCTCTCGCTGCTGATGCACGGCAGCACCGTGCGTCTCGTCAGCGAGAGCGCCCTCTTCCGCCGGGCGATGGAGCCCGCCGGCGCCGACTGAGCGGCGGGACCCGACGTCCGGGCGCCGCCCATGGCTCAGCGCCCTGGGGAATCCTCACGCTCGACGTCGATCTGCTCCTTGGTGAGCGTCTCCTCGACCTGGCGCTCCTCCTCCACGGTCGTGCTGTCGAGGCGCACCCGCTCCTTCGGCACCACGTCCTTGTTGACCACGACCTCGTCCTCGCTCAGCACGACCTCGTGCTCGGCCTCGGTCAAGTCCGGACCCTTCATGGCCGGGTCGACGTTGGCCTCGGTGATCGGCTCGCGCTCGACGACGATCTCCTCGCGCTCGACCGGCACCGTCTGGGTGACGTGCTCGGTGACCAGCCGCTTGCGGAGGCGGACGAGCTCCTTGGGTCGGCGCACCGTGCCCACCCGCAGCTCCTCCTCGGAGCGGGTCATGGCGTCGTCGCCGCTCGGCGCCGCCCCGGTCGGAGCGGCTTCGCTCGCAGCTTCCATGCCTGGGGCTTCGCCCTCGCTGGTGGGAAGGCCTGAGCCGGACCGCTCCTCGCTGTACTGCATGCCGTAGTGGCGGGCGAGCTCCAGCTCCTCGTCCTGCGTCAGCTCGCCGTCGTCGTCGAGCTGTGGCGCCCCGGTCACTTGGTCCTTGGTGACGCCGAGGCGGATCTCGTCGCCGAGCTCGGCGTTGGTCAGCGGCACGAAGCTGTGCCGCCCGCCGAACAAGCCGGTGGTGACGAGGGCCCACTCGGGCTGGCGCGTCTCCTCGTCGAAGTAGATGTCGGCCACCTTGCCGACCTTCTGCCCGTCGCTGCTCGTCACGGCACTGCCGTCGAGCCGAGCCATCACATCCTGCTGCGCGTCATCTGCCATGCCGCCGTTGCCTCCTCGTTGACGTGGGAAGCCCGCCCCATGCCCGGCAGAAATCAGTGCAAAACGGTTTGTCACGGAACTTTTGTCGGGTATCCGGCCGCACGCACCCGGGCCCCGACCATCGACAGAGGAGTCAGCCATGTTGGTAGCGATCGAGTACTCCCAGGGCATCGAGGATGCCTTCAGCAACGTCATGCAGTTCATCCCGAAGCTGATCGGCTTCCTCGCCGTCCTGATCATCGGCTACTTCGTCGTCAAGGCCATCAGCAAGATCGCCGACAAGGCGCTCGAGCGGGTGGGGTTCGACGAGGCCGTCGAGCGCGGCGGGATCAAGCAGGCGCTGTCGAGGTCGGAGTATGACGCCAGCACGATCGTGAGCAAGATCGTGTTCTACGCCCTGTTCCTGTTCGTGCTCCAGATGGCGTTCGGCGTGTTCGGCACCAACCCGGTGAGCGACATGATCAACGGGATCGTGGCCTACCTCCCGAAGGTGCTGGCGGCCATCCTCATCATCGTGGTCATGTCGGCGGTGGCCGCCGCCGCCAAGATGCTCATCAGCAACCTGCTCGGCGGGCTGAGCTACGGCAACGCCCTCGCCAACGTGGCGGCGGGCGCCATCACCGCGGTGGCCATCTTCATGGCCCTGAGCCAGCTGCAGATCGCCCCGGCCATCGTGAACGGCCTCTTCTACGGCCTGGTCGCCCTGGTGGTCGGATCCGGGATCATCGCCATCGGCTTCGGTGGCGTGCAGCCCATGCAGCAGATCTGGCAGCGCAGCCTGGACAAGATCGACGAGGAGACGCCCAAGGTGCGCGAGGCGGCCCGGGCCCGCAAGCAGGAGTTCGAGCAGCTCGCCGAGGAGAGCAGCGTCGGGGGACCCGGCCGGGTCAGTGGCTCCTCCAGCCGGCCCGGCGACCCGGAGCGGCTGACCCGCTCCTAGCGGTCGACACGACCTTGGTCACAGCGCCGGCGGCAGGGGCCGTCGGCGCCGCCGGCCGCCAGCGTGCGGGACGCGTCCTGGGGGCGTGTCCATCGGGTGCGAACTCCTTCGATGTGCGCGATCTTTACCGTAAGGAGCGGAGGACAGTGCCGGTCGTGACGACGCCCGAGCGCCAGATCGTCGCCGCTTTCCGGAGCGGCATGTCGATCACGGAGATCGCGCGGCGCTCCGGCTTCACGCCGGCGTTGGTGCGGACCGTGCTGGGCGACGCCGGCCTCGTGTTGCGGCCACACGGAAGGCGGTGGCCCTATGACGCTCGCACCGAGCCCCGAGTGGCCGGCGACTACGCCAGCGGGGCCACCATGCCGGAGATCGTGGCCCGCTACGGCGGCAACCACCGCTCCATCCACCATGTGCTGGAGCACCGTGGCGTTCGCGTCCGCCCCGCCGGGCGGCGTCCCAAGGGACGGTGAGGTCAGTCCGACGGGCAGCGGGGGCCGGCGATCCGGACATCGCCCCGCCGGAGGGTGACGCCGTCGGCGTCGAGAAGGGCGAGCAGCGCCATCGCCACCCGCCGGCTGGTGCCCATGGCCTGACGGACCACGGTCACGGTGACCCCTTGGGGTGACGCGGCCAGCAGCCCGGCCACCAGCGCCGCCGCCCGGTCGACGGTGCCGGGGAGGAACGTCACCCCGTCCTGCTGGATGACCAGACCCCGGCGCACGAGCTGACGCAGCTCGGCCGGGTCGATGTCTGCTGCTGGTGGGTCGAACGGGTGAGCCGCCAGGACAGCGAGCAGCGGGTGCTCGTCGAGTCGGTCGGAGGCGGCCGCCTCCGCCGTGCGGACCCGACCGGCGCCCACCACGAGGTCGGTGGTACCGAGCACGGCACGGGCCCGCTCGTCGAGGGCGGCCACGTCGAGCCCGAGCGCTCCGGCGGCCTCGACCCGGGCGAGCAGCTCGGCGCGGTCGCGCACCAGGCGCTGGGGGTCGACGATCCACCGGCCGAGCGTCGCCGGCCGCCGCTCGCCGGTGCGGCGCTCGAGCTCGTCGGGCCGTACCCAGCCCCGCTCGGCAACGACCCGATCGACGGAGCGGTCGGGCCGGGCGCGCGAGAGGGGGAGCACCGGATCCACGTCGAGCACCTCGCCACCGCCGATCGTCGTGCCCCGGCCCAGGTCGCGCAGCACGAAGCGGTCGCCGGGCGCGAGCGGGAGCGCGGTCGGGAGGTCGATCCTGGCCTGCCCGACCTCGCCGGACTCGATGGTGTTGCCGTCGATCACCCGGAGCCGAATGGCGTGTTCGCCGCTGCCGACGTGGAGGGCCAAGGCGCCCCGCCGACTCACCCGCTTCGCCGACGACAGCACGGTGACCGAGGCGTCGACCACGCGGGTTCGGTGCCACTGCCCGGGGTGCACGAGGGCGACGCCGCGGGCGATGTCGTCGTGGTCGATGCCGGTGATGTTGACCGCCGCCCGGGAACCGGCATCCACCTCGTCGTGGTCGCGCCCGAACGACTGGAGCCGACGGACCCGTCCGCGCTGCTCGCCCACCTCGACCTCGTCACCCCGGCGCAGCTTCCCGCCGGTGAGGGTCCCGGTCACCACCGTGCCGGCGCCGGCGATGGTGAACGAGCGGTCGACCCACAGCCGGGCCCGGCCGTCGAGCACCGGGCGGTCGCGCCCGGCCAGCCGGTCGAGCACGCCGAGCAGCTCGTCGATGCCCACGCCGGCGAGGGCGTCGACGGCCAGGACCGGCGCGCCGGCCAACCCGCTGCCGGACAGCGCGTCATCGACCTCGGCCCGGGCCAGCTCGATCAGGTCGGGATCGACGCCGGCCACCTTGCTGAGCACCACCACGCCGTCGGTGACGCCGACCAGATCGAGGATGCGCAGGTGCTCCTCGGACTGGGGCTTCCAGCCCTCGTTCACGTCGACGACGAACAGGGCGGCCTCCACCGCACCCACGCCGGCCAGCATGTTCCTGACGAACCGGACGTGGCCGGGCACGTCGACGAAGGCGATCGACCGTCCGGCTGGGGTCACCAGCTCGGCGAACCCGAGGTCGATGGTGAGCCCCCGGCGCTTCTCCTCCTCGAACCGATCCGGGTCGGTGCCGGTCAGCACCCGCACGAGCGTCGACTTGCCGTGGTCGACGTGGCCGGCGGTCGCCATCACGAACATGGCAGGTACGGTACGGGCGGGGGTGTCCGAGCACCTGGTGGGCTCCGCCGCCTTCAAAGCGGTTGGGACGGGCTCGCCCGTCCGGCGGGTTCGATTCCCGTCCACCTCCGCCACCACCCACTAGTGCGGCCCGATGGTCGCGAGCGCCTGTTCGGTGGTGCGTGGTGCGCGGGCCGCGAGCCAGCAGCCGGCGAGCACGAACGGGAAGCCCACCACCAGGCCCGAGCTGAGCGGTTCGTCGAGCAGGGTGACGCCGAGGGCGACAGCCACCGCCGGGTTGACGAACGTGATCAGGGTGGCCTGCCGGGGTCCGACCTCGGCGATGAGGGCGAAGAACACCAGGAAGGCGATGCCCGTGCAGAGCACGGCCAGCCCGAGCACCGCCCACAGCGAGTCGGCCGGCGGCAACCGCTCGGGGCGGAAGACGATGGCCGCCGGCAGGTAGACGACGAAGACGATTCCTAGCGACGCTGCCACCACACCCATGGGCGGGACGTCGCCCAGGTGGCGGTCGAGGATGAACGGCGCCAGGGCGTAGCCGACCGAGACGAGCAGGACCTCGGTCACGCTCCACGCGTCGCCGCCACCCTCCCGACCCACGCCGACCACGAACGCCACTCCGACCATGCCCACGGCCAACCCGAACAGGCGAGCAGGCGCCAGGGCCGAGCGCTCACCAAGGGCGAAGGCGGCGACGGCAGCGACCATGGGCACGGCCGCCACCAACAGCCCGGCCAGGCTCGACGGCAGCTTGCGCTCGGCGTCGGTGAGCAGCAGCCACGGCGCGGCCATCTCCAGGGCGGTGAACGCCAGCAACGGTCGCCACTTCCGCAGCGCCGGGCGCAGCGCCCCCTGGTGGATGGCCAGCGGCACGAGCACGAGGGCGGCGATGCCGGTGCGCCCAGCCACCAGCACCGGTGGGGCCATGCCGTCGACCGCCACCTTGATGAGCAGGTAAGGGACGCCCCAGATCGCCGACATGGCGGCGAACAGGATCCAGCCGCGGCGAGTCACGGTCGCCGTGTCTACAGGATCACGAAAGGTCGCTCGCCGGGAATCAGGCGAACCGCGTCTTGGCGTCCTCGCGCAGGTCACCCTTGGCCACCTTGCCGCCCGACGAGCGGGGCAGGCTGTCGACCACCACGAACCGCTCGGGGAACCACTCCTTGGAGACGCCCCGCTCCTTCAGGTGTGCGACCAGCTCGTCGAGGTCGAGCGTGGCCCCTGGCTTGAGCTCGACGTAGGCGGCCACGCGCTCGCCGAACACCGGGTCGGGGACGGCCACCGCCGCCACCATGGCCACGGCCGGGTGGGTGCCGATCTCCTCCTCCACGGCCGGTGCGCTGATGTTCTTGCCGCCCCGGATGATGAAGTCCGACGTGCGGCCCACCACCTTCAGCTCGCCCTCGTCGTCGATGGTGACGATGTCGCCCATCAGCATCCAGCCGTCGGAGGTGTAGAGCTGGGCGTTGGCCGCCTCGTCACCCCAGTAGCCGAGGCACATGGCCGGGCCCCGGCACGCCGGCTGGCCCTGGCCCGTCACCTCGGCCCCGGTCTCCGGGTCGAGGAGGCGCACCTCCATCTCGGGGATGACCACCCCGGCCGATCGCAGTCGCCGGTCGCGCGACGACTCGAAGCTCGTGTAGCTGAGGGCACCGGTCTCGTTGGAGCCGTAGAACTGGAGGACGGCGGCGCCCGTCTCCCGCTCGAACTCGGCCGCTCGCTCGTAGGGCACCGCCTCGCCGCCGGTGTAGAGCGCCCGCAGCGACGACGTGTCGCGGGGCCGCTCGGCCTGCTCGTTGAGCAGCATGATGAACTGCGTGCTGACGGCGGACAGCACGGTCACCCGCTCCCGCTCGATGAGGTCGAGCACGGCGCCGGCGTTGAAGCGGTCGACCACCACGGTCGGCGCGCCCAGGAGCAACGGGGTGGCATGTGCCGTCCAGATGCCGAAGCCGAACGGGGCGGGCAGGGCGCTGAGGAAGCGGTCGTCGCCGTTGAGCCCGCCCGACAGCACGGCCAGGTGGTTGAAGTACACCCACCGGTTCTGGTTGTGCATGACGCACTTGGGCAGGCCGGTGGTGCCCGAGGTGGAGTTCAGCAGCCACAGCTCGTCGGGGTGCAGGCCGGGCCAGTCGGCGACTGGCGACGGGTGCACGGTGACGCCGTCGACCACCAGCGAGCCGTCACCGACCGAGGGCGCCGACGGCACCAGCACCACGTGGTCGAGGTCGGCGGCCGGGGCCTCGTTGGTGATCATGGTGCGGGCGCCGGTGAGGCCGAGCAGGTGGTCGATCTCCCGCTGGCCGGCCCGGTGGCCGATGCCGACGGTGACCAGCCCCGCCTTCTCGACGGCCACGAAGGCGGCGTGCACGGCCGGTCCGTCGGGCAGCTGCACGGCGACGCGGGCCCCAGGCTCGAGGCCGAGGTCCAGCAGCGCCGAGGCCCACGCCGAGGACACCTCGTCGTATTCCCGCCACGTGAACCGCTCGGTGGCGGTCACGAACGCCTCGCCGTCGCCGGCCGCCAGTTCGGCCACCCGTTGAGCGAAGCTCTGGTCGATCCACCAGCCCTCGCGGTGGAAGCGTTCGATCACCTCGGGGGCAAAGCCACTCACGAAATCAGTCCCATCAGCTCGAGAATGCGGGCTGGTGGAAGATACCGCTCGGTGATGGGAACTCCGATGGCGTCGGCGATGGCGCTGACCAACGCCGCGGGTGCGCCGATGGCACCGCCTTCGCCCACGCCCCGGAAGTCGAGCGGGCCCTGCGGTGGCGATTGGAGGTGCTCGACCTCGATGGTGGGCAGGTCGAGGGCGCCCGGCGTCAGGTAGTCGAGGAGGGTGGTGGCCTGGGGCTGGCCGTCGGCGGCGTAGGCAGCCCACTCGTGGAGCACACCGCCGATGCCCTGGGCGATGCCGCCGCGGATCTGGCCCTCGACCACGGCCGGGTTGATGAGCTCGCCGCAGTCGCCGACCACCAGGTAGCGCAGGATCCGCACCAGGCCAGTGTCGCCGTCGACCTCGACGGTGCAGAGGTGGGTGGCCTGCGACCAGCCGCCTTCGGGGACGGCGAAGTCGTAGGTGGCCTCCAACCCGGGCGCCACGTCGGGCGGGAGGGCGGCCGTGCCGGTGTAGGCGATGCGGGCCACCTCGGTCAGCTCCACACCGGCGGTGGGGGTGCCCTTCACCTGGCACCGGCTGTCGACCAGCTCGAGATCGTCGACGCTCGCCTCGAGGAGGTGGGCGGCGATGGCCTTGATGCGCTCGCCCAGCACCTCGACCACGCCGATGACGGCACCGCTGGCCAGCGTGGCCGCCCGCGACCCGCCGGTACCCACGCCGTTGAACGGGGTGAGCCGGGTGTCGCCGTGCACCACGGTGACCCGCTCGATCGGCACCGACAGCGTGTCGGCGGCGAGCTGGGCCAGCGTCGTCTGGTGACCCTGACCATGAGGTGACTGGCTGGTCACCACGGTGAGCGTGCCGTCCGGCTCCAACCGGCAGAAGGCCCGCTGGGCCGAGCGGGGGGAGGCCCCGGCGCCCAGCGCGACCGCGTACTCGGGCGGTCCGGGCGCCGGTTCGAGCACCTGGGCGATGCCCACGCCGACACCCGGCCGTCGCTCGCCGGGCCAGCCGTACGACGCCACCGCCCGCTCCATCGTCTCCCTCGCGGTGACGGCGTGGAGGCTGAGCCCGCCCGGCGTGCCCTCGGCCAGCTCGTCGGGCGTGCGCAGGTTGCGGCGCCGTACCTCGACCCGGTCGAGCCCGAGCTCGCCGGCGATCAGATCGAGCAGCCGCTCGCGCACGAACGTCTCCGCTGCCCAGGGGCCGCGGAACGCCATGTAGGTGGCCTTGTTCGACGCCACCACCGTGGTGCGGAACGAGTAGTCCCTGAGTCGGTACGCGCCGGGCAGCAGGACCCGCACGATGGTCGGGAAGATCGACGGCGGCAGGGTCGTGAGCTGATAGGCGCCCTGGTCGAGGGTCATGTGGGCCCGCAGCCCGAGCAGCTCGCCCTCGGTCGACACCGCGGCCTCGACGTCGATGCGCTCCTCGCGGGCCTGGCCGGCCGCCAGCAGGTTCTCGACCCGGTCCTCGATCCACTTCACCGGCCGGCCCAGCGCCTTGCTGGCGAAGGCGACCACCACCTCCTCGCGAGAGACGTAGGCCTTCTGGCCGAACGAGCCGCCGATGTCGTCGCACAGCACGTGCACGTGGTGGGCCGGGACGCCGAGCAGGCCGGCCAGCGCCAGCCGCAGGGTATGGGGGTTCTGGTGGGCGGCGTGGACGGTGAGCATGCCGGTGGCCGGCTGGAAGTCAGCGACCAGCGCCCGGCCCTCCATGGGCAGATGGGTCTGGCGCTGCTGGGTGAACGTGGCCGTGATGACGCGATCGGCCCGAGCGAAGGCGGCGTCGGTGTCGCCGTAGTCCGTCGTCGTGTCGAGCAGCACGTTGGTGCCGGCCTCGGCGAACAGCGGGGGCCTGGAGGCGTCGAGGGCGTCGTCGATGGTCGCGATCGGATCGAGGGGCTCGGCGTCGAGCTCGACGGCGTCGCAGCCGTCCTCCGCTGCCGCCCGCGACTGGGCGATCACGATGGCCACCGGGTCGCCCACGAAGCGGACCCGGTCGCCGGCCAGCGGCAGGTACGCCGGGTTGAGCAGGCCCTCGGGCGACACGCCCCGCATGACCATGCCGGCGATGTCGGCGGCCGTGAAGGCGGCGACCACCCCGGCGACCTGGAGTGCGGCGGACACGTCGACCCGGGCCAGCTCGGCGTGGGGCCACGGGCTGCGCACGAACGCGGCGTGGAGCATGCCGGGGACCTGGATGTCGTCGACGTAGCGACCCCGGCCGGTGAGGATCCGGGGGTCCTCGACCCGGAGGACCGAGGAGCCGGTGAGGCGGCTCACCAGCCTTCGATGGCCGGGATGCCCAGCCGTTCCAGCGTGGCCACCATGGCCGCGGCGTGGGCCTCGCTGATGGGCAAGCGAGGACGCCGAGGGATGCCGCAGGCCATGCCCAGCGCAGTGAGGGTCCCCTTGGTCGCCGAGATCCCACCGTGCTTGCGGGTGGCGGTGAACAGCTCCATCAGCGTGCGGTAGGCCGCGTCCCGCCCGGCCAGGTCGCCGGCGGCGTGCTTGTCGATCACCGACACGCACAGCTTGGGTGCCAGGTTGCCGTCGGAGCTCAGGTAGCCCTGGGCGCCGAGGGCCAGGGCGATGGTGCCCTGCATGGGGCCGCCGACGTGCACGTCGGCCCGGCCATCGACCGCCGCGATCACGTCGACCAGGTACATGACGTCCTGGTTGGTGGCGTTGATGCCGATGATCGAGTCGTACTCGCCCACCAGGGTGTTGATGAGGTCGGGCTGGATCCAGTAGCCGGCGGCCTGGTGCGACGACAGCACCACCGGGATGTCCACGTGGTCGAGCACGTCGCGCAGGTAGCGCTCGAACTCGTCGGGCCGGGGTCGGTTTCCGTGGCCCTGGTCGAGGCTGTAGAGCTGCATGGCCTCCATGCCGCACTCCTTGGCCAGGCGCCCGAGCTCGATCATCTGGCCGGCCGTGCGGGGCTCGACGCCCATGGCCCGGACCGGCACCTTGCCGCCCAGCTCCTCGGCCCCGATCTCCAGTACCCGGCGGACCTCCTTCGGGGAGAGCGTGTAGCCCTCGCCGCTCCCACTGCCCGCCAGGTAGACGCCGATGCCGGCGGCCGCCATGCGGCGGAGGTGGCCCCGCAGAGCGTCCTCGTCGAGCGACTCGTCGGGCCCGAACGCCGTCAGGCTGATCACGAACGTGCTGGGCAAGCGGTCGGTCACGTCGTGCATCCCCCTTGGATCGCGGTCACAGTACAAGTCATGCAGCCAAGTGCCTTAGGGGCTCTGGGGGCGCGCGCCGAGGCGTTCCGGCGCGCCGGGCTCTGGGACGACACGACCCTCGCCGGGCAGGTTGCCGATCGTGCCGCGTCGTCGCCCGACACCGTGGCCGTGGTCGACGCCGACGGCCGTCACACCTACGGCGAGCTGGCTGGCGACGCCGCCCGCCTGGCCGCCTGGCTGCGGCAGACGGGCGTGCAACCTGGCGACGTCGTCTCCGTGCAGCTCCCCAACCGCTACGAGGCCGTCGTGTCCGCCGTGGCCGTGCTCTCGATCCCCGGGGTGCTCAACCCGCTGCTGCCGAACTACCGCCACCACGAGCTGGCCCACGTGTTCACCACCGCCCGGCCGGCGGCGATCATCACGCCCGACGTCCACCACGGCTTCGATCACCGGGCCATGGTCGACGAGGTGGCTGGTTCCACCGGCGTGCGGCCCGTGCACGTGGTCGTCGGGGAGGGGGCCATTCGGTTCGCCGACGCCGTGGCCGACGGCGAGCTGGGCCGGGGCGAGGCCACCACCGTGTCCGAGCTGATCTTCACCTCCGGCACCGAGGCCACGCCAAAGGCGATCATGCACACCGAGGAGACGGCCGGCTTCTCCGTGCGCGTGGCCTATGACGATCTCGGCCTCACGCCCGACGACGTGGTGTGGATGCCGTCGCCGGTGGGTCACTCCACCGGCTTCAACTACGGCGTGCGATTCGCCCTGCACCACGGGTTGAAGCTCGTGCTCCAGGACGCCTGGGACGGCGACACCGCGGCGCGGCTCGTGCAGGCCGAGGGGTGCAGTTACACGCTGGCCGCCACCACGTTCCTGCAGGACCTCGTGGGCGCGGCCCACCGGGCCGGCGTGAAGCTCACGTCGCTGCGGTTCTTCGGGTGTGGCGGCGCCCCGGTGCCGCCCGTGCTGGGCCGGGCCGCCGCCGAGCGGGGCATCGGCGGGCTCCGGCTCTACGGCTCGACCGAGGTGCTGGTCGGCACCTGGAACCGGGTCGACTCGCCCGAGGCCAAGAAGACCGACACCGACGGCCGAGCCATGAGCCACGTCGAGCTGAAGGTGGGTGGCGACGGCGAGCTGTTCACCCG
>JAOBWJ010000298.1 GCA_025463335.1 Acidimicrobiales bacterium | reverse complement strand
CCGGCCTCGATGGCCGGCTCGTGCGCAAGTGCGACGCAGGCCAACCGGGAGCCGGAGTGCAACGAGGCGGCGGGTGGCGCCGAGGAAGGAGGGGCCCGCCGTCCGGAGCGCCAGCGGAGGACGGTGGGAGGATCTTCTCGGTGACAGGACCCGCTGCCGGAGGCGAAAGCTACGCAGGCTCTCTCTCGCTGGCCGCGATCTTGGCTCGGAGGTGGATCACCGACTTGGTGTGGATCTGGCAGACGCGGGACTCGGTGACGCCGAGCACCTGGCCGATCTCGGCCAGCGTGAGGCCCTCGTAGTAGTAGAGGGTGAGGACGATCTTCTCCCGCTCGGGCATCCCGTTGATGGCCTCGGCGAGGATCTGACGCATCTCCTCGACCTCATAGGAGGCCATCGGCCCCGGGCCACCGTCGGCCACGGTGTCGCCCAGGCTCATGGCCTCGCCCCGCTCGCCGGCGCCCGACAACGTCTCGTCGAGGGCGACCAGGCCGATGAAGGAGATCTGGCTGAACGTCTGCTGGAGCTGGGCGTCGGTGAGGTCGAGCTCGTCGGCCAGTTCAGCGTCGGTGGGCGTTCGGTGGAACTGCGCCTCGAGCTTGGAGTACGCCCGCTCCACGTTGCGGGCCTTGGCCCGGACCGAGCGGGGCACCCAGTCGATCGACCGGAGCTCGTCGATGATGGCGCCTTTGATGCGGGAGATGGCGTAGGTCTCGAACTTGAAGCCGCGCTCGAGGTCGAACTTCTCGATGGCGTCGATGAGGCCGAAGATCCCGTAGCTCACGAGGTCGGACTGGTCGACGTTCTGGGGCAGGCCCACGGCCACGCGTCCAGCGACGTACTTCACCAACGGCGAGTAGTGGACGATCAGGGAATCGCGGTCCGCGGTCGTGCCGGTGGCCTTGAACTCGACCCACAGGCGGTCGATCTCACCCCTGTGCTTGTCCTTGTCCTCAGTGTCCATCGTGGCCACCCCTTGGGAGCTCGGCCCGAGGATGGGTCGCCTCGTACACCGAGCGCAAACGTTCCTTGCTGACGTGGGTGTAGCGCTGCGTGGTCGAGAGATCGGCGTGGCCCAGCAACTCCTGCACAACTCGCAGATCGGCGCCCCCGTCGAGAAGATGAGTGGCGAACGTATGGCGCAGGGCATGGGGGTGGGTCGGCGCGACCGAGCGGCGGTCGAGGATGCGCCGCACGTCGCGAGTCCCGAGTCTGCGACCGCGGGCGTTCAGGAACACGGCGTCATCGGGGGTCTCGTCGCCGGCCAGCGCCGGACGGCCCCGCTGGAGCCAGGCCGCCATGGCGTCGACGGCGGGCGGTGTGATCGGCAGCCGCCGCTGCTTCGCCCCCTTGCCCCAGACGGTGATGGCGCCCGCCGGGAGATCGAGGTCCTCGGGCCGGAGGCCGCACAGTTCGCTCACCCGGAGGCCGCTGCCGTAGAGCAGCTCGAGCACGGCGTCGTCCCGTAGGCGCACGTGCTCGGGATCGGCATCGACGATGGCCGGCGGCTGGTCGAGCAGCGACTCGAGCTCGTCGGCCTTGAGCACCCGGGGCAGTCGGCCCTCGCCGGACGGCGACGACAACCCGCTCGACGGGTCAACGGCCAGCACGCCGGTGCGGGCCAGCCAACCGAAGTAACGCCGGATCGACGACGCCTTGCGAGCAATGCTGCGACGGGCGTAGCGGCGGGTCCCGAGGTAGGCGAGGTAGCGGCGCAGCGTGCGCCGGTCGACACCGGAGGGGCCGTCGAGCGAGGCCCGTTCGGCCCACTCGATGAAGTCGGTGAGGTCCCGTCGGTAGGCGTCGACGGTGGCCGGGGACGCGGCAGTGAGCGAGCGCGCGAAACCGTCGATATCCCAGACCACCCGAAAACGCTACTTCGGATCGGCCCCCAACAAGGCCCCAAGCGCACGAAACGCCCGACCCCGGTGGGAAACGGCGTTCTTCTCCTCCCGGCTGAGCTCGGCGAACGTCCGCCCGTCGCCGCCGTCGGGCACGAACACCGGGTCGTAGCCGAAGCCTTCGCCGCCCTGCGCCTGGCGGGTGATCGTGCCGTCGCACGTGCCTTCGGCCCACCGCTCGGTGCCGTCGGGCCACAGGGCCAGGGCGACGGTGCGCCAGCGAGCCCCACGGTTCGGCTCGTCGCCCAGTTCGGCGAGCAGCTTGCGCCAGTTGTCCTCGTAGGTGGCGTCCTCGCCGGCGTAGCGGGCCGTGAACACGCCGGGCGCCCCGCCGAGCGCCTCGACCTCCAGGCCGGTGTCGTCGGCCACCGCCGCCTCGCCGGTGGCGTCGACCAGGGCTCGGGCCTTGATGCGGGCGTTGTCGAGCAACGTCTCGCCGTCTTCGACGGGCTCGGGCACGTCGGCCGGTCGGGGCAGCAGCTCGAGGGCCGGGACGTCGGCGAGCAGCAGCGTCATCTCCGCCGCCTTCCCAGCGTTGCCAGTCGCGAGGACCAACCTCACGTTCGAGGAGCGGGCGGGGTGGCCAGGACGTCGCGCTGCTTGGCCAGGATCTCGGTGATGCCCTTGCCGGCCAGGTCGAGCATCGAGCCGAGCTCGCTGCGGGAGAACGCGGCCCCCTCGGCGGTGCCCTGGACCTCGATGAACGTGCCGTCGTCGGTCATGACCACGTTCATGTCGACCTCGGCTCGCGAGTCCTCGACATAGGGCAGATCGAGCACCGGGATGGTGTCGACGATGCCGACCGAGATCGCCGCGCACGCCTGGTGCAGGGGGTGGACCGTGATGCGGCCGACCCCCATGAGCCGGGTGAGGGCGTCGTGGAGGGCGATGTAGCCGCCGCAGATCGCCGCCGTGCGGGTGCCGCCGTCGGCCTGCAGCACGTCGCAGTCGACGACGATCTGGACTTCGGGCATGGCCCGCAGATCGGTCACCGAGCGCAGCGAACGGCCGATCAGTCGCTGGATCTCCTGGGTCCGCCCCGACTGCTTGCCCTTGGCCGCCTCTCGGTTCACCCGCTCGGGCGACGAGCCCGGCAGCAACGAGTACTCCGCCGTCACCCACCCCTTGCCGCTCCCCCGCAGCCACCGGGGCACGTCGTCGTCGACCGAGGCCGTGCACAGCACCTTGGTCTTGCCGAAGCTCACCAGCACGGAGCCGGCGGCGAACTCGGTGTAGTCGCGCTCGAAGAGGACAGGGCGGAGCTCGTCGTCGGCGCGGCCGTCGAAGCGGGGCATCAGGTGGTTCCGATCTCGTAGGTGGTGTCGATGGTGGCGACCTCGACCGGCCCGCCGAACGCCGCTCGGGCATCGGCCAGCTGGGCGTCGGGATCGACACCAGGTTGGAGGTGCGTGAGCAGGAGGCGGCCCACGCCGGCGTCCGCCGCCTGGCGACCGGCCTGACGTCCGCTGAGGTGTTGGACCGAGCCCTCGAGGGCGACGGGCATGCTGGCTTCGACCAGGGCGGTGTCGAGGCCCGGCCCGAGCTCGGTCAGCGACCACCCGGGGCCGGTGTCAGCCGAGTAGCCCAGGGACGGACCACCGGCCTCGTCGATGCGCACCGCCAGGGTCTCGGGGCCGTGGTCGGTCCGGGAGAACGACAGTCGGAGACCGCCGAGCTCGACGTGGGACGAGCCATCGATGATCGTCCAGTCCAGGGCGTGGGTCAGATCCCCGTTGACCGCCTCGGTGAGCTCCTGCACCCGGCGGGGCGACCACACCGGCAGGCCGCTGCGGGGCTTGATGTAGCGGACCACGTTGTGGAACGGCAGGAAGTCGACCCAATGGTCGGGGTGGGCGTGCGACAGGACGATCCCGTCGATGGCGTCGAGGTCGAGGTGACGCTGGAGGTTGGCCAGGGTGCCCGGGCCGGCGTCGAGCCACAGGTTCACGCCTCCGCCCTGCACGAGGTAGCCGCTGCACGCCCCGCCGGGCCCGGCGTAGGACCCGGAGCATCCCAGGATGGTGACCTTCACCAGCGCACCGACTCGACGGCCGACAGCTCGGGCCCGAGCAGGCGGCGGCCCAGCTCGCGGAACCAGCCCACCTCGCCGGACGAGAGGAACTGGTGGCGCCCGGGCCCCTCGGTGTGGTCGCGGGCCAGGCCCGACCACTGCAGGAGCGAGAGCATCTCGAAGGCTGTCTCGTCGGCCGAGGACACCAGCACGACGTCCCGGCCCACCACGTCGCTGATGGTACGGGCGAGGAACGGGTAGTGCGTGCAGCCGAGCAGCAGCGAGTCGACTCCCGCCTCGCAGATGGGGGCGAGCAGGCGCTCGGCCAGCACCACCACCTGGTCGCCGTCGGTCTCCCCCCGCTCGACGAACTCGACGAAGCCGGGGCACGCGGCGCACGACAGCTCGACCTCGCTGGCCGTGTCGGCGACCGCCCGCTGGTAGGCGCCCGAGCCGATGGTGCCCACCGTGCCGATCACGCCCACCCGGTTGTTGCGGGTGGCCTTCACCAGGGCCCGCACACCGGGCTCGATGACGCCGATCACCGGGATGGGCAGCTCGGCCTGCAACTCGTCGAGGGCGGCGGCCGACGCCGTGTTGCAGGCCACCACGAGGAGCTTGACGTCGTGCTCCTCGACGAGGCGACGGGCGATCTGGTGGGCGAAGCCGCGGACCTCGTCCAGCGGCCGGGGACCGTAGGGGTAGCGGCCGGTGTCGCCCAGGTAGACGACGTCCTCGAACGGCAGGAGGTCGATCACCGCTCGAGCCACCGTCAGGCCGCCGAAGCCGCTGTCGAACATGCCGATCGGCCGCGGATCCCCGGCGCTCATGCCAGTTCCCGGGCCACCGCCATCGCCTCGTCCCAGGTCGGCCGAGTGGTCATCAACCGTTTGAACCGCATGACCTTGCGGGGCTCGTCGAGCCCGACGGCGCCCGTCAGGCGCCCGTCCCGGTGGGTGAGGGCCACGAACTTGCGGTCGTCGAAGGCGCCGATCGGGACCTCGACGTGATCGGTCGGGCCGGGCCGGCCCACGATCTGGATCTTGGAGTCGTACTGGTCGGACCAGACGTAGGGCACCGGCGAGTACGGCGTGGGCGCACCGGTGATGTTGGCGGCCACGGCCATGGCCTGCTCGACGGCGTTGGTCCAGTGCTCGACGCGCATCTCCTCATCGAAGAGGTCGTTGTGCCACCGGGCCACGTCGCCCACCGCCCACACCTCGGGCGCGCCGAGGGCCTGGCTGTAGTGGTCGCACACCACGCCGTCGCGGAGGACGAGACCCGACTCCTCGAGCCACTCGGTGTTGGGGACGACCCCGATGCCGACGACGACCACGTCGGCGTCGATGGTCGAGCCGTCGGCCATGACCACCCGCTCGACCGTGTCCTTGCCCTCGAAGCCGGCCACCCCGGCGCTGGTGCGGAGGTCGACGCCGTGGTCGGCGTGGATGCCCGCGATGACCGGTCCGAGCACCGGTCCGAGGCCGCGTGACAGTGGGACGGGCAGGGCCTCGAGCACGGTGACGTCGAGTCCGCACTTGCGGGCGGTGGCCGCCACCTCGGCCCCGATGAAGCCGGCGCCGACCACGACGATCTTGGCCGAGGTCTCCAGGGCGGCCCGCAGGTGGAGGCCGTCCTCCAACGTCCGCAGCACGTGGATGCCGCGCAGGGGCGGCGTGTCGGGGATCGTGCGGGGCCGGGCCCCGGTCGCCACGACGAGGGCGTCGTAGCGGATGCGCTCGCCGCCGTGGAGGCCGATCGAGTGCGACGGCACGTCGAGGTCGGTGGCCCGCACGCCGAGGCGCAGGTCGACCTCGACGCGGTCGAGCTCGGCCCGGTCGGCCAGGAAGGCCTGCTCCATCTGCCACTCGCCTGACAGCACGTGCTTCGAGAGCGGAGGCCGGTCATACGGCAGGTGGTGCTCTTCGCCGACGAGCGTGATCTTCCCGGTGAAGCCCGACGAGCGCAGGCTCTGGACCGTGCGCAGACCCCCCAGGGACGCACCCACGACGACGACGTGTTCGACCATTGCCACGGGGGCGGAGGCTACGCCGCCGCTCTCAGAAGTAGATGATCCCCTGGGCCCGGGCCTCGACCACGTCGAGGTCGTCGGTCCAGGCACCGGTGGAGAGGTACTTCCAGCCGCCGTCGGTCACCATCGTGACGATGATGCCTTCGTCGATCTCGGCCGCGCACTTGGCGGCACCGGCCATGATCGCCCCCGACGAGATGCCGGCGAAGATGCCGACCTCGGTGAAGCGCCGGACCCACTCGATCGACTCGCGGGGGCGCACGATGATGCGGCGGTCGAGCAGCTCGTAACCGTCGTTGTCGATGAACACCTCGGGCACGAAGCCCTCGTCGATGTTCTTGAGCCCGTCGACCATCTCGCCGGCCGGCGGCTCGATGGCCCAGAGCTGGATGTCGGGGTTGTGCTCCTTGAGGAAGCGACCCACGCCCATCAGCGTGCCGGCCGTGCCCAGCCCGGCGATGAAGTGGGTGAGCTCGGGGACGTCGCGCCAGATCTCGGGGCCGGTGCCCTCGTAGTGGGCCTTGGGGTTGGCCGGGTTGCCGTACTGGTACGGGAAGTACCAGTCGGGATGTTCCTTGGCCATGGCCTTGGCCCGGCGCATGGCGCCGTTCGAGCCCTCGGCCCCGGGCGACCACAGGATCTCGGCGCCCCACACCTCGAGCAGCTGGCGGCGCTCGATCGACACGTTCTCGGGGAGCACCACCTTGAACGGGTAGCCCCGCATCTTGGCCAGCATGGCCAGCGCGATGCCGGTGTTGCCCGACGACGACTCGAGGATCGTCTGGCCGGGCCGGAGGTCGCCGTGCTTCTCGGCCTCCTCGATCATCGACAGCGCCGCCCGGTCCTTCACCGAGCCGCCCGGGTTCCAGCCCTCGAGCTTGGCCAGGATGCGGACCCGGGGGTTGGGGCTGAGCGCCGAGACGTCGACCATCGGCGTGTTGCCGATGAGCTCGGTGATCGAGGCGTGCACCGTCATCTCAGCCTCCGGCGACCGCGGGGAGGATCGAGACCTGGTCGCCGTCCTTCACGGGCGTGTCCAGCTTGCCCAGGTACCGGACGTCCTCGTCGTTGAGGTACACGTTCACGAACTTGTGCACACCGCCGTCGGGCGCCTTGAGGTGGGTGGCCGTGCCGGGGAACTGCCGGACGAGGTCGTCGACGACCTCACCGATGGTCGAGCCCTCGGCGGAGACCTCGGACTGCCCCCCGGCGTGGGTGCGCATGATCGTGGGGAGGCGGACGGTGACGGACACGGAGGCTCCTTCAAAAGCCGACTGATTTGGTCAGGATCTTATCCCTCGACGAGGACGATCTGCTCCTCGTGGATCACGCCGTCCTCCACCGTGTAGCTGCGGACCGTGGGTTCGGCGTACTTGAGCGACACCAGCAACCACCGCCAGTCGGCCAGGAACGGGTTGGAGGCCTTGTCCACGTCGGTGGGAGACGGGTAGGCGTCGGTGTGGGTGTGCGAGTGCACGACTCCGATCAGCTCGAGCCCGGCCGCTTCGATCTCGCGCTCGGCTCGCACCTGCTCGGGCCCGTCGATGGTGAAGGTGCGGCTCGACGCATCGGCGTTGATCGTGGGCACGAACAGCTCGCCCGTGCCCTCGGGTCGCCCCCCGAGCAGACCGCAGGCCTCGTTCGGGAAACCGGCGTGGGCGTGGGCGATCATGGCCGACCAGGCCGAACGCGAGAGGCGGAGCACGGGTCGGACGGTAGCTTCACGCCGTGGCCGCCTCGTCCAAGAAGCAGATCGCCCCGCCCGGGGCCAAGGTCGTGGCGTCCAACCGGCAGGCCCGCCGGGACTACGAGATCCTCGACACGTTCGAGTGCGGCCTCGTGCTCAAGGGTTCCGAGGTGAAGTCGCTGCGGGACTCCAAGGTGCAGCTCGCCGACGCCCACGCCCGGCTGATGAACGGCGAGGTGTGGCTGTTCGGCCTGCACATCGCCGCCTACAGCCACAGCGGCGCGGCCGACGGCCACGCGCTCGAGCGCGACAAGAAGCTCCTGCTCAACCGCAAGGAGATCGACCGCATCGCCGCCCGGCTCCAGACCGAGCGCCTGGCCCTGGTGCCGCTGGCGCTCTACTTCAAGGAAGGTCGGGCCAAGCTCGAGCTGGGTGTGGGCCGGGGTCGCAAGAACTACGACAAGCGCCAGGCCGTGGCAAAGCGGGACGCCGCTCGGGACATGGACCGCTCACTGGCCGCCGCCCGACGGAGGGCATGACGACCAGTAGGTCGTACACTGGCTGCGTACCTTGACAAGGGGCTGATCGGTTTCGACGTTGGTGCCGACAGCCGTACGTGCGACCCGAGTTGCTCAGACTCGCTAAACGGGGCACAACAACAAACGCCAACAACAACGTTGACGCTGATTTCGCACTCGCCGCCTAGTTCTAGGTAGCTAGCGAAGTCGGACACAGGGAGCATCACGCCACCCGGGGCCTGTCCACCGCAGCCTGGCAACAGAAGCGGTGGAGGACAGCAGGGAGAGACCGCTGACGGTGTGAAAGAACACTGACGTCCGGGAAAGACCGGGCGGCAGGGCCTTCGGGCCCACCCGACCCGCCGGAGTGACAGCCGCAAAGTCACAGTGACGGGGATGGTCGTAGCACGGACGGTGATCGTCCGACGGACGGGGGTTCGATTCCCCCCAGCTCCA
>JAOBWJ010000244.1 GCA_025463335.1 Acidimicrobiales bacterium | reverse complement strand
CCGACCAGGGCCGAACCGATCTGGCTCGCCAGCCGGATGCGCTGGGCCTCGCCGCCGGCGAGGGTGCCAGCCGACCGGTCGAGGCTGAGGTAGCCGAGGCCGACGTCGAGCAGGAACCCGAGCCGGGCGTTGATCTCCTTGACCACCCGCTCGGCGATCATCCGGTCGCGCTCGGACAGCTCGAGGTCGAGCAGGACGGCGGCGGCGTCACGGATGGCCAGCGACGACAGCTCGTGGATGTTGCGGCCGTCGATGGTCACGCCCAGCGACTCGGGCTTCAGGCGGGCGCCGCCGCACACGTTGCAGGGAACCTCCCGCATGTAGGACTCGACCTGCTCGCGGGTCCAGTCGGATTCGGCCTCGGTGTGGCGGCGCTGCAGGTAGGGCACCACGCCCTCGTAGGCGGTGGTGTAGGAGCGCTGGCGGCCGTAGCGGTTCTTGTAGTTGACCGACACCTTCTTGGTGCCCGTGCCCTGGAGGAAGGCCTTCTGCTGGGCTGCCTTCAGCTTCGACCACGGCGTGTCGACGCTCACGCCGAGGCTCTCGGCCACGGACGCCAACAACCGATCGAAGTACTGGGTCCGGCCGGCGGCCAGCGGGGCGATGGCGCCCTCGGCGATCGACAGGTCGGGGTTGGGCACGACCAGCTCGGGATCGACCTCGAACCGGGTGCCGAGGCCGTCGCAGTGGACGCAGGCGCCGTACGGCGAGTTGAACGAGAAGTTCCGGGGCGCCAGCTCGTCCATCGACCAGCCGTCGTTGGCGCACGCGAGGTGCTGGCTGAAGGTCAGCACCTCCTCCTCGCCCTCGCCCTCCTTGGGCACGAGCTGGACCTCGGCCACGCCGTCGGCCAGGCGGAGGGCCGTCTCCAACGAGTCGGTGAGCCGACGCTCGATGCCATCGCGCTTCACCAGGCGGTCGACCACCACCTCGATCGTGTGCTGCTCGTAGCGCTCGAGCTTGTGGTCGGTGGCCAGGTCGGCCAGCTCGACCACCTCGCCATCGATGCGGGCCCGGGAGAAGCCCTGCCCGGCCAGGTCGACGAGCAGCGACTCGTACTCGCCCTTGCGGCCCCGCACCACGGGTGCCAGCACCTGGAAGCGGGTCCCCTCGGGCAGCTCGAGGATGCGGTCGACGATCTGCTGGGGCGTCTGGCGGGTCACGACGGTCCCGCAGATCGGGCAGTGGGGCACGCCGATGCGGGCGAACAGCAGTCGCAGGTAGTCCCAGACCTCGGTGATGGTGCCGACCGTCGAGCGGGGGTTCCGCGACGCCGTCTTCTGGTCGATCGAGATGGCCGGCGACAGCCCCTCGATGAAGTCGACATCGGGCTTGTCCATCTGACCCAGGAACTGGCGGGCGTACGACGAAAGAGACTCCACGTATCGGCGTTGGCCCTCGGCGTAGATCGTGTCGAAGGCCAGGGAGGACTTTCCCGAGCCCGACAGGCCGGTGAGGACGATCAGCCGGTCACGCGGGAGTTCGATGCTGATGTTTCGCAGGTTGTGCTCACGCGCACCCCGCACGACGATCTTGTCGGCCACGCAACAAGTGTACGGGCGAACAGGCGTTCGGCGATGTAACGGTCGGGGGCCTCGGCGACAAGTCCTCTCTATGTGGTCCTCCCACCGCCGCCTGGCGGCATTGGCTGCCGTCGTGGCCGTCGGCATGGTTGCCGTGCTCGCCATCTCCACCGGCACTGACGTCGGCCTGCTCCGGCTCTTGGACGAACCCGACCCGGGTGGCACGTCCGAGCTGACCATCGACGTCGACGGGACACCCCGTCACGTGGTCGTCCACGGCCCTCCGGGGGCGGGGGCCGAGCTCCCGCTGGTGATCAACCTCCACGGTGCCGGCAGCACGGGCGCCGCCATCCAGGCCGACAGCGGCCTCGACGCGTTCGCCGACCGGCTTGGGTTCGTGACCGCCTACCCCAACGGCCTGCACGAAACATGGAACGCCGGCGGCTGTTGCCTCCGGGCGGTCGCCGAGCAGGTCCCGGACGTCGAGCTCGTGCGTCGCCTCGTCGACGAGCTCGTCGAGCACGGGCAGGTCGACCCCCGCCGCGTCTACGTCGCCGGCTTCTCCAACGGCGGGATGCTGGCGGCCCGGGTGGCGTGCGAGGTGCCCGGCATCGCCGGGGTGGGCATCATCGCCGGGGCGCTGGTGTCCCCGTGCACGTCGACGTCGGTGGATTCGGTGCTGCTGGTCCACGGCTCGATCGACCCGATGGTGCCGCCCGCCGGCTATGACGGCCTGCTCACCACCGGGCAGCGCCTCCACTACCCGCCGCTCGCGAACTCGGCGACCACGTGGCGACGCCTCCTCGGTTGTGCCGAGGCCAGCGACGAGCGCCGGACGGGCGGCATCCTCGTACGCCGGTGGAGTGGTTGTGAACGGGGATACCAGGTCGAGCTCACCGAGCTGCTCGGCATGGGGCACGGATGGCCCGGCAACCGCATCACAGCCACGCCTGACGACCAGGGGTTCGACGCCACTGCCGCCCTCGTCCGGGCATTCGGCCTCGACCGGAACCGCAGCGAATGATCTTGCGTTCGCCGTCCTACGCGGACACGGGATGAGCGCTGGTGGCGTTGCGTCGCATGGTGGGGGCATGACCTACGAAGAGTTTCGTGCCGCCGTGGCAGAACGAGCGGGTCTGCCCGAGGACCAGGTCGAGCCGCTCATGCGGGCGACGCTCAGCACGCTGGCCGACCGGGTGAGCGCGGGCGAGGCCGACGACGTCGCCTCCCAGCTGCCCCGCCAGCTCAAGGAGTGGATGATCCCAGGCACCCCCTGGGCCGAGCCGCTCGACCTCGAGACGTTCCTCCGCCAGGTCGCTCGCCGGGCCGGGATCTCCGAGGAGGAGGCCAGAACGGGCGCCCGGGCGGTGTTCACCACCCTTCGCCAGGCCGTCAGCGACGGCGAGTTCCGCGACCTCATGAGCCAGCTCCCACAGGAGTTCGAGGATCTGGTCGACCTCAACGTCGCCCCCGCTGGCCCCTAGGGGCCACGCTCAGCCGACCGCGTCCCGCAGCTCGCGCTTGAGGTCCTTGATCTCGTCGCGCAGGCGGGCGGCGTACTCGAAACGGAGGTCGGCCGATGCGTCGTGCATCTCCTCCTCGAGCGTGCGGATGAGCCGCTCGAGCTCGGACGCCGGGAGCTCGGCCAGCTCGGCGCGGGCTCGGTCGTGCTTGCGGTTCCGCTTGTCGGCGCCGGGCATGGGCGCCCGGTCCTCGGCCGGGCGGAGGTGGGCGAGGATGTCCGTGACCGCCTTGATGATGGTGGTCGGGTTGATCCCGTGTTCCTCGTTGTAGGCCCTCTGGACACCCCGCCGACGCTGGGTCTCGGAGATGGCCCGCTGCATCGACGCTGTCACCTTGTCGGCGTACATGATCACCTGACCGTCGACGTTCCGGGCCGCTCGCCCGATGGTCTGGATCAGCGACGTCTCCGACCGGAGGAACCCCTCCTTGTCGGCGTCGAGGATGGCCACGAGCGAGACCTCGGGCAGGTCGAGGCCTTCCCGCAGGAGGTTGATGCCGACCAGCACGTCGAACTCGCCGAGCCGGAGGTCGCGCAGGATCTCGATGCGCTGGATGGTGTCGATGTTGGAGTGCAGATACCGCACCCGCAAGCCCTGCTCGAGCAGGTAGTCGGTGAGATCCTCGGCCATCTTCTTGGTGAGGGTGGTGACGAGGATGCGGTCACCCTTCTCCACCCGGCCCTGGATCTGCGTCATGAGGTCGTCGATCTGGCCCTTGGTGGGCTTCACGATGACCTCGGGATCGATGAGGCCGGTGGGCCGGACGATCTGCTCGACGACGGCATCGGAGTGCTGAAGCTCCCACGGGCCGGGTGTGGCCGACAGCAGCACCGCCTGGTTGACCTTGGAGATGAACTCCTCGAACCGCAGCGGCCGGTTGTCGGCCGCCGAGGGGAGACGAAACCCGAAGTCGATGAGGTTGTTCTTCCGCGACCGGTCACCCTCGTACTGGCCGTGGAGCTGAGGGATCGTCTGGTGGCTCTCGTCGAGGATCAACAAGAAGTCGTCCGGGAAGTAGTCCATCAGCGTGTAGGGCGCCTCGCCCGCCGCCCGCCCGTCGAGCGGGCCCGAGTAGTTCTCGATCCCGTTGCAGAAGCCGACCTCTTGCATCATCTCGAGGTCGTACTGGGTCCGCATGCGCAGCCGCTGGGCCTCGAGCAGCTTTCCCTCCTCCTGGAACCAGGCGAGGCGCTCCTGCAGCTCCTTCTCGATGCGGGCGATGGCCTTCTGCATCCGTTCGGTGCCGGTGACGTAGTGGGTGGCCGGGAAGACGGTGAGGTCATCGATGTCCTCCAGGCGCTCCCCCGTCAGCGTGTCGACCCGGCTGATGCGCTCGACGTCGTCGCCGAACAGCTCGATGCGCACGGCGTGGTCCTCGTACGCAGGATGCAGCTCGATGGTGTCGCCCCGCACCCGGAACTTGCCGCGCACGAGGTTCAGGTCGTTGCGCTCGTACTGCATGTCGACCAGCTTCGAGAGGATGTAGCGCTGGTCGTGCCGGGCGCCGGTCTTGAGCCGGAGGATCTGGCGCTCGTACTCCTCGGGTGAACCGAGGCCGTAGATGCACGACACCGACGCCACCACGATCACGTCGCGCCGGCCGAGCAGCGCGGAGGTGGCCGAGTGGCGCAGCCGGTCGATCTCGTCGTTCACCGACGAGTCCTTCTCGATGTAGGTGTCGCTCGAGGCGATGTACGCCTCGGGCTGGTAGTAGTCGTAGTAGCTGACGAAGTACTCGACCCGGTTGTGCGGGAAGAACTCCTTGAACTCGTTGGCCAGCTGGGCGGCCAGCGACTTGTTGGGGGCGATGACCAGCGTCGGCTTCTGGACCTGCTCGATCGTCCACGCCATGGTGGCGCTCTTGCCCGAACCGGTGATGCCGAGCAGCGTCTGGAACTTGTCGCCGCGGCGGATGCCCTCGCTCAAGGCCTCGATGGCCTTGGGCTGGTCGCCGGCGGGGGCGAAGTCGGACTCGATCTTGAACGGCGGCACGCCGTCGAGTCTAAGGAGGGCCTGTGACAGCTACGCCGTGCGGGTGGGCAGGCCGGCCCGGTAGGGCGAGCGGTCCTCGCCCAGGAGGGCGGAGGTGCCGAGGTCGAGCTCGGCCCGCAGCAACAGGTCGGAGGCGGAGCACGGCATCCACGGGCTGAACGACGACACGCCGGTCCGGATCTCCTGGCCCAGGCGCTCGGTGATCGTCCGGCGGATCCGGTCGGCGGCGAGGGTGACCCCGGTCTCGTCCTGCTCGGGCAGCACGGTCACGAACCGACCGCCGTCCACCCGGTAGCAGAGGTCGGCGCCCCGGGCCTGGCCCGTCACCATCTCGGACACGGCCAGGATCAGTCCGTCGGACGGCTCGCCCGGCAGCTCGAACAGGGCCAGGCCGAAGGAGTTGCCGTACCGGGAACCCCGGGCGATGAGGGCAGCAGTGTCCTCGAGGAGGCGCGTACGGTTGCCCAGGCCGGTCTGGTCGTCGGCGGCGGCCGCCTCCGCCCAGCGCTTCCCGAGCCGGTCGATCTCGACGTGGGCCCGGCGTCGGTCGCCGGCCACGATCACGAGCATGGTCACCGAGCAGGCCATCACGAGGAAGGCGGCGGCCGTGATCACGTGGCTGAAGCGGCCGACACCGAGACCGGCGTCATCGACCTCTACGGCAACGGTCAGGTCGGTCCCCGGGACGTCGGCCACGATGAGCCGAGCGCTGGGATCGGCATCGCCGGCCAGGGCCCGGCCGGCGCCGTCCCGCACCAGGAGGCGGAGGCCGGCGGACTGCTCGGTCAGGGCGACCACCCCGGCAAGCTCACCGCCCGAACGCTGCAGGGTGCCCACGGCGAGGGCTGAGGCCACCGCCGCGTTGCGGGCGCCGGTGTCGGTGGCCCGCACGGCGGCGCGCTCGGCGGCCAGCATGCTCCACCACGCCAGCATGGCCAGCCCGGCCAGGGCGGCGACCAGAACTACCGCTGCGACCTTGCGCGTCCCTGCCACATCCGGAGACTCGGCACGGAACCGGAGAACCTGTGGTGGTTGTGCGTGAATTGTTCACGCACAGTGACGCAGGACACGGTTGCTAGATGTCGGGAAGGCCCTGCATCCACGCCCAGACGTCATCGATCTGGGCCGCCAGCTCCTCCGGCGTCCCCCCGTTGTCGATGACCCATCCCGCCTTGGCCCGCCGATCTTCCCGGGAGGCCTGGCGACTGATGCGAGCGCGAGCGTCGGCCTCGGCGAAACCCCGGGACCCCACCAGCCGCTCGACCTGGGTCTCGGTGGGCACGTCCACCACCAGGACGCCGGACATCTCGATGGCCGAGTTGCCCTCGGCCAGCAACGGGATGTCGGCGATCACCAGGTCGTCGGTGCCCTCATGGGCGGCGATCCGGGCGTAGACCTCGGCGCCCACCGCCGGGTGGACGATCCCGTTCAGGGCGGCCAGCTTCTCCGGATCGTTGAACACGATGTCGGCCACCGCCTGCCGATCGAGCGAGCCGTCGGCCGCCACGATGCCCGGCCCGAACCGCTCCACCATGGCGACGAACACCGGCATGCCGGGCTCCTGCAGCTCGCGCACCACTGCGTCAGCGTCGACGATCACCGCCCCCCGCTCCCGCAAGAGCGCCGACACCGTCGACTTCCCCGAGCCGATTCCTCCGGTCAGTCCCACCACCTTCACGCCGGGCAAGGTAACGGCTTCTAGCCTGCGCCCCGTGCGACGGCTGGCCAGGACACTGGCATGGGGGGTGCTGCTGGCCGGCCTGGCCGGGATGGGCGTCTATGTCGGCCTCCTCGTCCAACGCAAGGTCAGCCCGCCGGTCGTGGCCATCGACACCGCCAACCGCCTCCCGGGCCACTCGACCGGCGACGCCTTGCTCCTGCGCCAGGTCACGACGGCCGACGTGCGACAAGGGGACGTCATCGCCACCCGCTACCGGGGCAGCACCGCCGTCGGCATCGTGCGCCGGGCGACTCAGGTCGGATCCGTCACGCAGTACCGGGTCGTCGGCGCCCGGGCCGACCCGATCGAGGTGACCAACCTCGACCTCATCGGCCGGGCCGATCGACGGGTGCCCGTCGCCGGCTGGCTCCTCTTGGCTGCCCGTCAGCGCCTGATCCAGTTCCTGGCCGGTGCCGTGGTCGTGGTGCTGGTGATGCTGCTCGTGCTCGGGCGACGCTCCCCGCTGGCATTCCTCGAGGAGGACCAGGGACCCATCGAGATCGCCCATCAACCGCTGGCCCTGCCGGCCGGGCCGCGCTTCGCATCAGTGACGGCGGCACCGACCATGGCCTACGTTGAGCGTTCGATGTCGATCACGCCGGATGACCTTCGCCAGGTCCGCTTCGCCCAGACGCGCAAGGGTTACGACACCGAGGCCGTCGACCGTGCCCTCGACACGGTGGCCGACAGCATCGAGGGCATGCTCCAGGAACGCCAGCAGCTCATCGAGCGGCTCCGCGACCTCGAGACCGAGGTCGACAGGTTCAAGGCCATGGAGAGCCAGCTGGGCCAGACCCTGGCGCAGGCGGAGCGCAGCGCCGAGCAGGTCAAGGTCGACGCCCAGGCCGAGGCCCAGCGCATCGTGGCCGAGGCCCAGGCCGCGGGCGGTGGCACTACCGGCGGCGGGCCGCAGGGTTCGACCATGGTCGAGCTGCTCGGGGAGACCCGGGCCATCCGGTCGCTGCTCCAGGCCGTCCTCACCCAGGGCGGCCAACTCGGCCCGCCCCCCGCAGCACCCCAGTACTGAACGCGCCCGCAAAGGCGCTGAGCCGGAGTGGCCCTACCTTGTGACCACCCAGGATCGGGCGTCACGAGGGGCCTCCTCCGCCGAACCCGCGACGGAAAGTCAACGGAACTGTTGACCATTCGTCGCGGGTTCGCCCCAGGGAGGGGGCGCTCCTGCGTAGGCGCGCACGGCTCGGGACGGCTACGGCTTGATCTTCTCTGAGGCCAAAACGGAGAAGGACCCGCCCGGAGGCGGGTCCTTCGCACGATCGCCCGGGCCTCAGGCCTCGGGGGTCTCCTCGGGAGCCGCCGCCTCGGGGGCCTCGGCCACCTCGGGCTCGGGCGCAGCCTCCGCCTCGGGCTCGGGCTCGGTGGCCAGCTCGACCTCGGCCACGGCGACGGCGTCAGCCTCGGGCGCCTCGGCACCCTCGGCGGCGATGGCCTCGGGACGGGCCTCCGGGTACTGCTCGTAGTACTCGGCCCAGGCCTGCTCGACGGCCGGGTCGGTCTCGCCGCCGATGTAGTTGCCCTCGGCGTCGTAGGCGTGCTCGCCGAAGTGCTCGCGGTACTCCTCGGCGACCTCGCCACCCTCAGCGGCCTGCTTGATCGACAGGCTGATCCGGCGACGCTGGAGGTCGAGATCGATGATCTTGACCCACAGCTCCTCGCCGGGGGTGACCACCTGCTCGGGCAGGTCGACGTGGTGCTGGCTCATCTCGGAGATGTGCACCAGGCCCTCGATGCCTTCGCCCACCTGGACGAACGCACCGAACGGCACCAGCTTGGTGACCCGGCCGTAGACCAGCTCGCCCACTCGGTGGGTGGTGGCGAACTCCTGCCAAGGATCCTGCTGGGTGGCCTTGAGCGAGAGGCTGATCCGCTCCTTGTCGAGGTCGACATCGAGGACCTGGACCTCGATCTCGTCGCCCACCTGGACGACCGAGCCGGGGTGGTCGACGTGCTTCCACGACAGCTCGGACACGTGGACGAGGCCGTCCATGCCACCGAGGTCGACGAACGCACCGAAGTTGACGACCGAGGACACGATGCCCTTGCGGGTCTCGCCCGGCTTCAGGTTGGCGAGGAACTCCTCGCGCTGCTCCTTCTGCGTCTCCTCGAGCCACGCCCGGCGGGACAGCACGACGTTGTTGCGGTTCTTGTCGAGCTCGATGATCTTGGCCTCGATCTCCTTGCCCACGTAGGGCTGGAGGTCGCGCACCCGGCGCAGCTCGACCAGCGACGCCGGCAGGAAGCCCCGGAGCCCGTTGTCGAGGATGAGACCGCCCTTGACGTCCTCGATGACCGGGCCGCGCACGACGCCGTCCTGCTCCTTGATGCGCTCGATGTCGCCCCACGCCCGCTCGTACTGGGCCCGCTTCTTGGACAGGACGAGCCGGCCCTCCTTGTCCTCCTTCTGAAGGACGAGGGCCTCGATCTGGTCGCCCAGCGACACGATCTCGTTGGGATCGACGTCGTTGCGGATCGACAGCTCGCGCGAGGGGATGACGCCCTCGGACTTGAAGCCGATGTCGAGCAGGACCTCGTCCTTGTCGACCTTCACCACCACGCCGTGCACGATGTCGCCGTCGTCGAACTCGACGATCGTGCCGTCGATGGCGTCCTCGAAGGACATGTCTCCGAGGTCGTCGCCGATCACCTGACGAGGGGTGTACACACCCGTTTCTTCGTCGAAGGTGCCGAACAGGGAGGTGGAAGTATCGGACATAGGAGTAGGTGCCTTTGGTTTTCCGGACAGTCCCGCGAGTGCGGGGCAACCCATAGATGCTACGTCACTCCTGGCGAGCGCCAACCAGCAGGTACTCGTACGAGTCGATCGTGGGGTCGCGGCGGGCGTACTCACCCGGACCGACCGACCACAGGCCTTCGACCCGGAGGCCGGCCCGAGCGGCGAGCAGGCGCAGCTCGCGGGGCGTGAAGCACGTGGTCCAGAGGTCGAACTCGGCGTCGTTGCCGTTCGGGTCCTTCACCGTCGTGCGTTCGTGGTTCACGCCCCGGTCGGCGTCGAACGTGCTGTCCTCGAGGTAGCGGACCTGGAAGTAGGCGGAGAAGGCGCTGACCGCCACTCGCCCGCCGGGACGCACCGCCCGGGCCATGCCGGCCAGCACATCGCCGTCATCGTCTCCACCCAAGAGCCCGAAGGCGCCCTGGCAGAGCGAGATGGCGGCGTCGAACTCGGCGTCGTACGGGAGCGCCCGGGCGTCGAGCCGCTCGAACGTGGCGCCCGCGGGAGCGCCGGCAGCGGCCACGTCGACGAAGCGCTGGGAGATGTCGATGCCGTGGACCTCGATGCCTCTCCGGGCCAGGGCGTAGGCGTGACGACCCGGACCGCAGCCCACGTCGAGCACCCGGTGGCCGGGTTCGAGCGCGAGGGTGTCGACGAGGAAGGCGACCTCCTGCTCGGTCCCCTTGGTGAACGAGTAGCGGAGGTAGGTCTCGCCGGTGTGGTCGGCGATGTCCTCGAACCAATGGTCCCGCACGACGCGACGGTAGGCCGTCAGCGCCGGAGCTCGGCCACGGCAAGCGCCAGCAGCAGGGCCATGACGAGCACCACCGGCCCGTAGGTGTCGACGCCGGCCTGGTCGAGCACGAGCCCGGCGGCGGCCGGTCCGGCGGCGCTGCCCACCGAGCCGGCGGCGGCCTGCCACCCGACGGCCGCGGCCGCCCGCTCCACCCCGACGCGGGCCGGGGTCACCAGCATGAGGACGGGAAAGACGACCGAGAGGGCCAGACCGGCGAGCGGCAGCCCAAGCGGTATCAGCGGTCCGCCGAACCAGAGCAGCCCGGCGGCGGCCAGGGCGGCAGCCATGCTCCACGTCAGGAGCCGCTCGGCGCCCGCCTCGTGGCCACGCACGCCGAGCCAGAGGCGGCCCGCCGTCAGCCCGACCCAGTACGCCGCTACCCACGCCGAGGCGACCAGGTCGTCCAGCCCGCGGGACTCGGTCAGGTACGTGAAGGCCCAGATGCCCGTCGTCACCTCGAGCGCGACGTAGATGAAGAACACCGCGCACGGCAGGAGGACACCCCGTGGCGAATGCGGTGGCTCGTGGGGGCGGGTGGGCGTGGATCCGAGCGATCGCCCGCTGAGGCTCAAGACCACGAGAAGGGTGGCCGCGGCCAGCGCGCCGTAGGCGGGCCGCCACCCGACGCCAATGGCCAGGGTGGCGCCCACGATCACCGGCCCGAGGCCGGCGCCGATGCCGTAGCCGGCGTGGAGCAGGCCCATCAGCCGCCCGTCGTTGCGGAGGGCGATGGCGGCGTTGAAGCCGGTGTCCATGCCCCCGCTGCCGAAGCCCAGCAGCAGGCTCCCGGCCAGCGCGACCAGCCACGTCGGGGCCACCGCGACCAGGCCGAGTCCGGCCACGCACGACAGCCCCGATGCGAGGATGACCCGGTCGAGGCCCCAGCGTCCGGTGAGGCGACCCATGCCCGTGGCCACGACGAGGTAGCCCGCCGTCTGCACGGCGAGGAACGTGCCCAGATCGGCCAGCGGCCGGTGGAGGTCGGCCCGCAGGCTGGGCCAGGCCACGCCGTGGGCGTAGTCGGGCAACCCCAGGATGACGAACGACAGCAGGACCACCACCGGCCCCGCCACCCGAACTGGCGATGTCTGGTGGACGGATCTGTCCACCATCCGTCGCCAGTTCACGGAGCGGTCTACTTGGCGGTGGCCCAGGAATCGCCGAATGCGAGGTTGACCTCGAGGGGGACCTGGAGCTCGCAGGCAGCGCCCATGATCGTGCGCACCAGGGCGGCCATGTCGTCCTTCTCCTCGGGCGGGACTTCGAGGATGACCTCGTCGTGGACCTGGAGGATGAGCCGGCTGCGCACGTCGCGCTCCTCGAGGGCGCGGTCGAGCTCGACCAGGGCGACCTTGAAGATGTCGGCGGCCAGGCCCTGGATGCCGGCGTTCATGGCCTGGCGCTCGCCGGCCTGGCGGATCCGGAAGTTGCCCGACGACAGCTCGGGGATCGGGCGTCGGCGACCCATCAGCGTCTCGGTGTAGCCCCGCTGGCGGGCCTCGTTCACCGTGCGCTCCATGTACGCCTTCACGTTGGGGAAGGCCACGAAGTAGGCGTCGAGGATGTCGGCCGCTTCGCTGACCGGGATCGACAGCCGCTGGGCCAGCCCGTAGG